>JAFEAR010000229.1 GCA_018266335.1 Bdellovibrionales bacterium | reverse complement strand
CGTTCTCATCGCGGATCATGCCGGGACCGGAGACGATCTTGATATCCGCCAATTCTGCCAACGGCACCTGTGCACCGGATGCCGTCGGCACCAGCACGCGGCGCAACTTGGACAGATCGTCGCGAAACTCCCTTGCATAACGGACATTGACGGTGTAACGCTCGCGCCCCTCGACTGTCGTCGTGACCGGTTCGCCACCGATCGCCGACATCAGCACCATCTCCGCCTCTTTGATGGTCAAGCCGTAACGAGCCAGGTTCTCTCGTTGCAAAACGAAATCGAGGAAATAGCCACTACCAGTCCGCTCGGCGAAGACGCTCCGCGTGCCCGGCACCTGGCCCAGAATCATTTCCAGATGCGTTCCGAGTTCTTCAATCTTTTGGAGATCGGCACCGAGAATCTTGATTCCCACGGGAGTACGCACGCCAGTCGTCAGCATGTCAATGCGAGCTTTGATCGGCATCGTCCAGGCGTTGATCGCTCCGGGGATTTGGACAGCCGCGTCCATCTCCGCAATTAATTCTTCGGTGCTGATCCGATCCGGCCAGATGTGACGGAAGGGCCGTTGCAGGAACTCGGGCCAGTCCGAATACCAGCGTTTCTTCGTTCGCCACTCGGCATGCGGCTTGAGAACGATCGTAGTTTCCAACATCGAGAAGGGTGCCGGATCGGTGGAGGATTCGACGCGGCCCGCCTTGCCAAACACCGACTTCACTTCCGGGAAGGAGTGCAGGATCTTGTCCGTCGTTTCCAGCAGGCGTTGTGCTTCCGCCACCGAGATCCCCGGTACCGTGGTCGGCATGTAGAGGATGCTCCCTTCGTCCAGCGGGGGCATGAACTCCGCCCCCAACTGCAAATAGACCGGAATGGTGCTCAGCACCAGCAACAGCGCGGACACGATGGTCAGCGCCTTGTGCCGCAACACAAAATGACACGCCGGTTCGTAGATTCGGAACAGCCTTCGGCTGATGGGATGCTGTTCTTCGGGATAGTACCGGCCGACGGTGATTGTGTTCACCAATGCAGCGAGCCACCGGGGTCGAAACGTCACGTAGTCCATTCGGGTGAACAGCATCCGGATGGCGGGGTCGAGCGTGATCGCCAGCAATGCCGCGATGGCCATCGCCAGGGTCTTCGTGTAAGCCAGCGGCTTGAACAGGCGGCCCTCTTGATCGACCAGCGTAAAGACCGGCATGAAGGCCACCGCGATCACCAGCAGCGAGAAAAAGACGGAGGGGCCGACTTCTTTCAGCGCCCGCAGGCGGACCTCGTGAAAGTCTCCCTGCCGACCGCCCACGATCCATTCGTCCAGCCGTTTGTAGGCGTTCTCAACCTCCACGATCGCGCCGTCGACCAGGATGCCGATCGAGATCGCGATGCCAGTCAGCGACATGATGTTGGACGTCAGCCCCATGAAATACATGGGAATGAAGGCCAGAACGACCGAAATGGGAATCGTCAGGATGGGAATGAGCGCGGAGGGGAAGTGCCACAGAAACACCAGGATCACCAGGCTCACGATCACCATTTCCGTGATCAATTCTTCTTTTAGCGTATCGATCGACTGTTCGATCAGTTCCGACCGATCGTAGGTCGGTACGACTTCCACGCCCGCTGGTAACGAAGGTTTGAGTTCCTCCAGCTTTGCCTTGACGCGCCCGATGACGTTCATTGCATTCTCGCCGTACCGCATGATGACGACACCACCGACTGTGTCCCCTTCACCATTGAGGTCGACGATGCCGCGCCGCATGTCCGGTCCTAGAGAAACTTGGCCGATGTTTTTCACCAGCACCGGCGTCCCTTGCTTGTCCCGCGCAACGACAATGTTCTCAATGTCCTGCACGCTCTTGGCATAGCCGCGACCGCGCACCATGTATTCGGCACCGGAGAACTCCACCACCCGTCCGCCGGTATCGTTGTTCCCGTCGCGGATCGCATCCACGACGGTGGCCAAAGGGATGTCGAAAGCCACCAGCGCGTTCGGATCGACGTTGACCTGATACTGTTTCTGAAACCCACCGACCGAAGCGACCTCGGCCACGCCGGGAACTGCTTGAAACTGATAGCGCAGATACCAGTCTTGGTACGTCCGCAACTGCGCCAGGTCCTGTTGACCGGTCTTGTCCACCAGCGCGTACTGATAGACCCAGCCCACACTCGTGGCATCCGGCCCGAGTTCCGTTTGTACGCCGTCTGGCAACCGGGGCAGAATCTTGGAAAGATATTCCAGTGTTCGACTGCGAGCCCAATAGATGTCGGTCCCGTCTTCAAAAATCACGTAGACATACGAATAGCCGAAGTCCGAGAACCCGCGGATCGACTTGATCTTCGGCGCACCGAGCATCGCGGTCACGATCGGATATGTGACCTGGTCTTCGATGATGTCAGGGCTGCGATCCCAGCGGGAATAGATGATGACTTGTGTATCCGACAGGTCCGGGATTGCATCAAGCGGCACTTGACGCATGCAATGGAGCGCGCCGGCCACCGCCACCATCGTGAAGATGATCACGAGGAATCTGTTCTTGGCGCAGAAATCAATGCAGCGTTCGATCACGCGTGGAGATCCTCAGTGGCTATGGTGGTGTCCGCCGCCCGATCCGGGTGATTTCAGCCGTGACTCCGAGTCGATCAGGAATCCGGCTGAAACAACAATCTCGTCCCCCTCCTGCAAGCCTGACAACACTTGCATGCGGTCGCCAAAACGCCCGCCAAGTTCGATCGCAACAGGCTCGAAGCGTCCTTCGGGCAGCGCGCGAAACGCCAGTGACCGGTCGCCCGTCCGAAGCACGGCCGACTCGGGAATGAGCAAGCCACTCCCCATGTCGTGCTCGATTTGCAGATTGGCGTACATGCCGGGCTTCAGCAGATCCTTTGGATTCTCAATCTCGACGCGGACTTTCACGGTGCGGGTCAGTTCCTGGACGATCGGTTCGATGAACGCCACCTTCCCACGGAATTCCTCACCTGGTTCCGCGAGCAGCGTGACAGTCACCGGTTGATTCAACTCGATGTGCGGGAGTTCATACTCATAAATCTTGGCTTGCAGCCAGACGACGGACAGATCGGCAATCTGATAGAGTTCGGTCGCCGGTTCAACGTAGCTCCCCTCCAGCACATTTCGCTCCAACACCCGGCCTGTGACTGGTGAACGGAGCGTCAGCGTCTCGTGCGGTTCCTTGGTCTTTTTCAACTCCGCCAGTTCCTCAGACGCGACTCCCATCAATTCCAATCTCCGTAGTGACGACTGGGCCAAGTGCTGCTGGACCTTCAACGTGCCCGGCGATTCGAGATGCTGAAGGGCGATCACATATTCCTGCTGAGTGGCCAGCAAGTCGGGACTGTAGATTTCGAGCAGTCGATCCCCTTGCTGGACGTTCTGTCCGACAAAGTTGACGGATTCCTTCGTCACCCAACCCTTGATCCGAGCGTGCAGACGTGTCACGCGCATTTGATCCGGTTCGATCGATCCGACCGCCCGGATCGACATCAACAGGGGACCGTTCTCGACACGCCCCTTGCGGACACCGATCAACTGCTGACGCTCCGCTGAAATCTTGACAATCCCGTGTCCGGGAACTTGGGACGGTTCCCCCATCGCCATCTTCATGCCCGGCATCTCCATACCCGGCATTCCGGGCATACTCATCCCTTCATGCCCCGCGTGTTCCTGTGAGGTGCCAGCCGGCTTTTGATGCCCTGCCAACGAGTGCAATCCAATACGGTGATAGACGGGGGCCAGAAATCCATTGAAGTGAGCCGAAACAATGCTCGCTCCAAGCATCGCGCCGACCGTAAAGATGGCAACGTATCGCACGGAATGTCTCCTCGTCTTCCTGCATGGCATCAACGCAGTCGTAGTCTGGAACGTAACCGATCAGCGTCTGGACCGCAAAGTGGACAGATCGGCACGGCGACCTAGCCTAGACGCAGATTCCATCGTGCATGAGGGATTGCGCAGGGAACAAGCGATGGGCATACTCGATACAACGGTCGACATGCTCATGAAGGACAAGGAGTGAAGTCGTTGGCAACGGGCGACTCCACTCCCTGACAAGATTCTTGATGCATCCGCCTCAATGACCGGTCGTGTAGAACTTTGCCTTGCGGCTCTGCGTCGCCGGTGGAATCACTTCTTCGGTAATTCCGGATCGCTGATCTTGAGGGCCTTTTGCAGCTTCTTCATTTCGGCGTTGGCCGCTTCCAGGTCGTGGAAAATGTCCGCACAACACGCCGCCATGCCGGTGTGGTCGTCCTTGGCGATGGCCTTGTCGCACATTTCGCAGTGGCTGAGAACTTTCTTCTGAATCTCTTCGATCTTCGCAATCGCGGCCTGCGCTTCTTTGTTGTCCGGATTGGATTTCTTCAACTCGGCCAGGCTCTTCTGGGCGGAGGTTACCCCTTTGCGAGCGGCCGTGGCGTGCTCCTGAGCTTGATCTGCCGTTGGCTGCGGCGTCTGACTGTAGTTGTACAATGACCGGGCCTGGTTCTGGGCATGATGCTGCCACCCCTGCGCTTCCCAGAAGTTGTATTGACCCTTTTGCTTGGCACCAGCCCCGCCCTGACCAAAGGCCGATTGGCCAGCCAATGCCGCCGTCAACACTGCCACACCAAGAATTGCTGACCACTTCGATTTCATGATGCGTTCCTTCTGAAATTTCTCGGACCAACTGTCACGGCGTCGGCGACATTGCCGCCGCCCAAAACTTCAATTACCTCGCTCTACCCGCAGTCCAAAGCGTACCGCCTGCGAGTCTTGCCGGTCTCAACTTGAGATTCCGTATCATGTTCCGTGCCGCAGTTCTGCTTCGGCCTCCAACCAGAACTCGATATCGTTTCCGCAGGGGCACCCGGCGGCTTCCCATTTGTAGTAGGCGTGTTCTCGCACGGCTGCGGGGTTCACTTCGGACTCGACGCCCTGCGACTCGCAGGCGGCCGTGTCGTGCATCGAGACATCGGCGGCAACGGAGCCCTCGTTCGCACAACACGCCGTCAGTTTCGGATCGTCCGCGGGCACAATTGCAAGATTGCTTTTCATAGGGCACCTCAGTTCGTTGAAGCAGCCAGACTGACGAAAATACGCAGGCCAACTATGGAGATTCCAAACCTCCAAGCCACCGCAGACGAGCATGCGGCTGGGAAGAGTTTGCTCAACTGGTAAGCGATTTATCACTCGCCTTCGGACTGCCTCCCCGGAGACACGTTTCGGTTTCCCGCAAGGTCTGCGGTTGTCAGTCAAAGTCGCTCCTTGAGTTGGATGTCGCTCGCCGGGAATTTCTTCACGAGAATTGCTAAATCTTCCATAAGGCTCAGTCGTGAGGACTTCATACGAACTCGCTGGCGAGCAGGCCAGCGGAAGGCATTTCTCACTCGCAACGTGTTTTGATTCGACTCAGAATGGTTGAGAAACTTGATGGCATCGCATTTGCCTTCTGCAACACTGGTTCGGCGCTCGGACCATTTTCTGAAAAAAATCCTCGTCCGCGAGAAGCAGAACCATGCTCACTGCATCTAAATCCGTGATTGATGTCGGATGGTCGGTGGAGGCACCCGACGCCGAATCGATGGACGACCTTGTGTCCGCGTGCCGTGGCGGCAGTCCGCAGGCTCAGCAGCGGCTTTACGAATGTTCTCACGAACGGGTGTATCGACTTCTGATGCGGATGGTCGGACGGGAAGACGCGGAAGACGTTTTGCAGCAGGTGTTTCTTCAGGTCTTTCGGACGCTGGGCCAGTTCGGTGGCCAATCCCGGTTTGAAACGTGGCTCTACCGCGTGTCGGTCAATGAGTCGTTGCAGCATCTGCGGAAGCAGCGGCGACGACGATGGGTTTCTCTCGAAAGTGACGTGATGGACGGCCAGCCGGACCAGGAACGCGACTTCGACCACAAGGAACTGATGGAGCACGCACTGGCGCGGCTCGAACCCGAGTTGCGGTCGCTGTTCCTGTTGCGGGAGGTGGAGAAGTTGTCGTATGCGGAGATCGCTGAGGCAGTGCAGATTCCAGAAGGGACGGTCGCCTCGCGGTTGAGCCGCGCCCGGCAACTCCTCAAGCAACACCTGGTCGAATTGGGCTGGGAGCCGTAATCATGCAGTGTCGCGAAGTCGTTGAACTGCTCTCCACCTACTACGACGGCGAGCTACCGCCCGACAAAGCCGCAGCCGTCGCGGAGCATTGCGCGGTCTGCGCTGACTGCGCCGCCGAGTTCGAGACGCTGCACAAGCTCTCCGACTTGGCGATGAAACTCGACCAACCTTCGCCGCCACGACACGTCTGGCCGCGTATTGAAGCTCAGCTCAGAGCGAGCCAGCTATTGGCCACGCCGACTCGACGCACATCCCGCAACGCGCTGCTTGCCGTGGCTGCTCTGTTGCTGGTCGGCCTGTCGTGGATTGCGTACACGCAATGGAACGCTCACGAACATCAACATCTCGCCGTGAACTTTGGCCGGTTTCTCGACACCTTCGAGCACGCTCCCAACGAAGCTCAAGAAGAACTGGTGAAGAATTACTCTGGCCAGCCGATTGAGATACTCGATGCCATCCGCGAATTGAAGTATCGCCCCGTCGTTGCCGATGGGCTTCCGATCGATTACGAACCGACTCAAGCCTACCTGCTGAAGATGCCGTGCTGCCGCTGCCTGGAAGCGTGCTACCACCGCAAGGACGGCGGAATGCTGTGCGTATTCGAGCACGACGAAGATCAGCCCGTGTGGTTCGGAGACCGCCCGACTTCCACCAAGGTTTGTTCCGGCAAGCCGACTCGTCTCGTGAAAGTGGACGGCTGCCTGGCAGCGTCCTGGCAGCGAGAACGGCGTCATATCACCGTGATTGGAGCGAAGGACGTGGACGAAGTGACGCGGTTCGTCGCATTTTTCGGGCAACCAAAAAGGGCATTGAAAACGGAATCCGCACACGAGTAAGACGGTCATTCGATTCGGCTGATGACCGCTCCGACCGGATCAACGCCACGCGCGAGCTTCAGCAGTACGCGGTAATCCTCGCCGAAGCGGCACAGTCCCTCACAGTGGCAGTTGAGATCGTTGAAAAGCAGATAAAGCAGCGGTAGCCCCAAGTCTTTGAACGACGGGCGTCGAAGCTGGGCCTGGATTTCCTTTTCGCGGTCATTAGGAGCGACGAGAAACAATGTCAAAGCCGGACGATTCAGCGACTTGGCGAGATCGACCAACCGCAGGATGCCAGAATAAATCGACGTGCTCTTTTCGACCTCGAAGCCGCAGACGACATCGGTCTGATCCGGGCTGAGCCACAACACGTCGATCAGCGCGACCGTTTGAGCGACATCATCCGGCAAGCCCAGCGGCGGCAGTGCGGGAACCGTCAGTGACTTGAGCGACTCGCCTTGAAACACCTTGCCGCGATCATTGCTCGCGACGTGAACCTGATAGCCGAGTCGCCGTCCCACGGTCGTAAGCAAGTGCTGCATCTGGGTGTGTTCGCTTTCCTCGCGGACATCCTGTTCGACATCCTTGTGCCGTTTGCGTGCCGCCTTCTCGATGACTTCACGTTCCTTGGCGAGAGCCTCGGACCAAGTGCCATCGACCACGAGCGCGCCGGAGCCGATGTCGAACAGCAGTCCGGCGAAAGCTCCCAAGTCTTTCGACAGCATCGAACCCAGTTGCGAATTGGACTCGATGATGACCTGCCGCATGTCGAGGTAGCTCGACCACGAGCCGAGTTTCTTCTTGTCCGAGAAGAGCGCATTGAAGCCATTCAGCATGGCCGTGTTGAACGGCGGGAACAGCGTCGGATGCATGAAGTACAAGATGTTCGCCACCGCCGGGCCGAGGCCCTTGATGTGGCGAGAATCCAGTTCGTGAATCTCGCGCAGCAGCCGGTCTTCGGCAGACGCGCCGAGACACCGCTCCAAGAATTGGCCGAACGCTCGCTTGTGATCCTCGTCCTCGTAGATGTCTGGAATCCGCATCTTCGGCTTCCAATAGAACGGGTGCGCGGCCCCTTCAAAGACCTGTTTCTGTTCCGTGATACAGTCGAGTACAGTTTCCAGCGTCGAGCCTTTGAAGTCGTTGCCAAACGTCCCGCCCTGAATCGCTTGAACGACGTCAATCACGCCGCGACGAATCGACCGAAACGCCTTCAGCCGCGTCTCGTTGTCGATGAACCATGTGTTGTAAACCGACTCCGGATCAGACTTGTAGCGTGTCGCGAGCTTCCGAAGTTCCTCAATGGGCAGCGGCATGAATGGCATCATCCTTCCAAGCGAAATGTGGCGAGCCGACTGTCCTCCATGTTCACTGCCGGGCCTTGAAACGGCAAGCTGCCCGCAATTCTTTGTCTGTCGAGTTGGACAGCCGCGTCAGCTTCCCGCGAACGTGGCAGACAGAATCTTCAGCAGTGCATTCGGAGGAGAAGAGGCTGGCCAACTCGATTACTACCACCGAACCGGACTCACATGATTTGTGATGAAATGACTGTTACGAGTGATTCCGCAGTGTCTCGATCACCGGGCAACGACCAGCACGCGCCGAAGTTCGACACTTTGTCAGCGCGGTCTGCAACACTAGCTGAACATGCCGCAGGTCGTTCAAGCGGCGGTCGATCTCGGCCAAGCGGTCTTCGATGAGAGGTTGGACATCGCAGCATGCGAGCGGTTTGCCGTTGTTGTCATCCATGAGCTGCTTCACGTCGCCCAGCGTAAAGCCGATGGCTTGAGCGGCTCGGATGAATTTGAGTCGACGCAACGAATCATCCGAATAGAGGCGGTAGTTTCCCTGGCTCCGGTCTTCAGGTTTGAGTAGCCCCGCTCGCTCGTAATAGCGCAGCGTCGTTGTCGGAACGTCTGCGGCCTGAGCCAACTGGCTGATCGTGTATCGCGCCATCCCGTACTCCTTTTTCATGCGGTGAATGCCCGCCGTTGCACAGCTTTCACGAACTTTCAAAAGAACGTCACATCGGCCTTGACCTGATACTCAAGTGCAATGTTGATAATACCTGCAACGGGCTTGAGGAACAAATTGGAACGAAGACGCTTGGTTGAGAAAGGACGATCCATGTCCACCGCAATGACCGTGGAAAAACGATTGCTCTGCCCCTCCTGTGGCAAGAAGGGCAAACGAGTCAGTGCGACAACCGTGCGGACGTTGCTCAAGGACGAATACGCTAGTGAGCCGACCGTGGGACCGCTGGCCAGTTGCGAACCGACCGGCAATGGAAGTACCGGCTGTCCACCACTCACCGGCGATACCGGCTGGCGATTCTGCGACTCGCCTGATTGTGACGTGGTGTATTTCGCGGAGGACAGCAAAACGATCTTCACCAGAATCCAACTGCGCGTGTCGGTGGGTGTGAAAGAGAAGACCGGTGAACGGCCACTCTGCTACTGCTTCGGTCATACGGTCGCCAGCATCAAGAAAACAATTCTCACAACGGGCCGATCCGACGCGCTGGAGGACATTCGCGCGAAAATGAAAGACCCCGGATGCCGCTGCGAAACGGAGAATCCTTCGGGCTCCTGCTGTTTGGGCAGTGTGGCCAAGGGCATCAAGATCGCTCAGGAAGAACTGGATATGAATGACTCGAACGTGACGCCTGCGTCACCAGCAAAATCAGCGACGGGTCGCGGCGAGATGATCGCCAAGATAGGCACGGTCGTTTCCGCAATCATGGCGTCCGCCTGTTGCTGGTTGCCACTGGTCCTGCTGGCCGTGGGCGTGTCCGGGGCCGGGGCCGGGGCCGGCATTGTATCGACGCTGGAAGCGTACCGCCCGCTGTTCATGGTGGTGACGTTCGGCTTCTTGGGCGCGGCGTTTTACATCACGTATCGGCCCATGAAAGCCGTTGCCGAGGGCGGTCATGGTTGCTGTGTCCCGGAAGCAACTTCAGGAGAAGCCTGCTGTGCGCCGGCCCCCAAGGTTCGCTTCAGCATCATGGCGTTCAACAAAGTCATGCTTTGGGTCGTGACGGTGCTGGCAGTCTCCTTCCTGTTCTTCCCGAAATACGTGGGCTTCTACTTGGCGAGCCAAGCCGGAGACAACGAAACCACGGCGACCAGCCCGCTCGTCAGCAAAACGACCATCGCCATCGAAGGCTTGACCAGCGAAGCCTGCTCGGTGGCTCTGCAAAAGGCGATCAAGGGCGTACCGGGCGTGCTCGGCGCGAGAGTGGACTTCCAGAAGGGCCAAGCGGTGGTGTCCACCGAAGCCTGCTGCCCACTCCCGAAAGACAGAATCCTCAAAGCCATCGAAGGTGCAGGCTTCACGGGATCGGTTACCGAGGCGAAGTGATTTTCCGTTCGTGACGTGAGTTGGAGCGGTTCTATTCACGGCGCAAACAGCATTCGATTGGAGAAAGTTATGATGACCCGAAGAAAAT
>JAFEAR010000228.1 GCA_018266335.1 Bdellovibrionales bacterium | reverse complement strand
GCGAAAAAAGAACAGCTGAGCGAGAAGCCATTTTCCAAACGTTAGAGCGATTTTCGCTCATAACACGAACCAAGGGCCCCTTGGTGCTTCCGCCCAAACCGGAAGTAATTACGTGAACACCACACTCCTCCGGATTCTCCCTCAAAGTTCTCCTGTCCCAGGGGAACATAAATTGAAACACAGGGGGGCGTGTCAACGAGTAGTAGATTCCGAACTTCCTTCTTGGTTAATCTTTTCATTTGATCCCTCCGTAGAAATGTTGGTGTACCTGCATTCAATCTTCGGCCCCATATTGGATCTTTAAAAATAGATAATTTAGTAAGAATGCATCTGTTTTAACGAAGCAAACTTTGGGAGTGTCGTGCATGCTTGCGTGCCCGCGCTCGGTTTTTAACGCGAGATTTGTCTCGTGCGCGATTGAGGAGTTCCAGCAGCGCCTCATTAAGATCAGCGGCGGCGATATAGAGATTCGCCGACTTTTTCTCGAGCAAAAGATTCGGGAATTTGGGGCCGCGGACATGTAGTTTGACTCCAAACAAATCCGGTCCTGGCTGAAACGCCGAATTCTCGCAAGAAAGCGTTAATACCAGGCGGTGGTCGTCGAGGTCGGGAAACTTGCTCAGTGCCTCGGTAAGGCGATTCAATAGAATGTCTCTGGCTAGCTCCGAGCGTTCGAGGTCTTTGAAAACAATTTGAATCATAGCTATTTCTCCTTTGGGACTAGTTTAGGATGAAGGCTATGAAGATTTGAAATGGATAATAAATTGCATACCGATCGAAAATCTAAATGCGACCAAATCTAAAGATTGAACTTCTGAAAGATATCGGTAGCAATCGAATTCACTCGCTTGCGCTGAGCCATAACTAGGTAGAGGTCTTCTTTGATGCCGTCGAGTTTTCCAATCTCAATTAGTTCCCCTGCTAGTACCTGGCGATTGACGGTGTGGCCGGCCGCCGGAATAAGCGCCATTCCTTCCACGGCCATGAGTTTAGTTAGGCCCACGTCTTGCGTTTCGGCGATTGCGTCGAGCATGATGCCTTTGAGCTTGGACCAATGTTCAAGGTCGTAGCGGAGTTTGCTGTCGTAGGTGGGAAGGACAACTTGCTGCCCCTGGATAGACTCAGGAAAATTCTTTCGAAGGTGTCTGAACTTCGGTGCTCCATAGATTGATACGGCTTTTTCGACGATCAACCGGTGCACCAGGCCCTTTGAACTATCCATTGTAGGTACAAAGTTGGTCACCATGAGGTCTACACGGTGTGCAGCAAGCTCGCGTACAATTTCGTCGGACTTGCCTTCGATCAGACTCAAGTGACATTGGCCGGCCTGGTAGGCGGCTTTCGTAAGTTGGAGAATGACTTGCTTGGGAATACTGTCGAGCGCTGCAATTTGAACGTGAGTGCGACTCGGAATAATTTTGTCGTGCAGTACCTCAAACATTTCATTGCCGAGCCCAAAAATTTGTTTAGCGTAGTCCAGTGCTATTTTTCCCTGCTCGGTCAGCATTAGCTTTCGGTGTCGCCGTTCAAAAAGCTGAACGCTCAGATTTTCTTCGAATTGCTTGAGCTGCGCACTGAGTGTCGGTTGACCCAGTCGCAAAAGTTCGGCCGCTCTAGAAACGCTACCTTCTTCAGCAATAACCTTGAAGTATAAAAGGTGGTGATAGTTGATCCATGTTTTCATTTTTTGATCCGGTCGCGGGAGTTGAGTAGCATTGAGATCAGTATCGAGCCGCCAATGAGAATGCCGATAATTGCGAGCGACCAATTAATGGGAAATTTTCCGCCATACAGATCATTTAAGCAGATCATTTTCAGCCCCACAAAAATAAGCACCGAAGCTAGACCATATTTTATATATACAAAGCGATCCAGGGTTCCCGCGAGCATGAAATACATCGATCGCAGTCCAAGAATTGCGAACATGTTAGAGCTGAACACAATTAACGGTTCTCGCGTGATAGAAAAAATTGCCGGCACAGAATCTATCGCGAAAACTATGTCCGTCAGTTCTAGGAATACTAGGGCCAAGAAAAGCGGAGTAACGTATAAAGTGCCGGCTTGTCGGACTAAAAAGTGCTGCCCTTCAATTTGGGGATGAATTCGAAGAAATCTTTGAAGTGTTTTTACGATCAAACTGTCGCCTAAATTCTTGGCTTCGGTTCCCGTAAAGAACATTTTTGCTCCAGTTAAAATTAGGAGCGAGCCAAAAATCACTAGAATCCACTCGTACTCCATGAGTACCGACCCCAGAGCAATAAAAATAGCCCGAAATATCAACGCACCCAGGATTCCCCAAAATAGCACCCGATGATGATAGATCTTGGGGATTCCGAAGTAGGTAAAGACAACGGTGAATACAAAGATGTTGTCTATGGCTAGTGATTTTTCGACTACATATCCGGTCAGAAATTCGAAGGCGACCTGCTTGGCCTGGGCTTCGCTAGAAAATTCATGTTTCGCATATAGGTAAAATAGATAGTTAAAGGCCATGGCCAGGCCTACCCATACCACGCTCCATGTTGTGGCCTCCCTGAAGCTGACTTCATGTGCCTTGCGGTGAAAGACTCCAAGGTCGAGTGTGAGCATTAGGAGAACAAAAGCTGTGAACGCGGCGTAGAGCCACCAGTATTCGGCAAAAGGAAATAGAACCATGGTATATGTGAGCTCCTTATTGGAAGTAACGTCCGCCGGGGAGTCGACGGCTCACGGTAGAAGTTTCGGGGTCGATGCAGAGTAAATGTATCCACCCATTGTCGATTAGCTCCTGCACCACGGAATGTTGGTTGATAATTTGCTCAATTGCAGTGCGAGGCGCCCGGATAAATGCGCTCAGACGCAGGGGTTCGTGGATAAAGCGCGAACCATCGTGAATTGATTGCAGGGGCAGACCCACTCGTAGGTCTCCGCCGTTTCCTTCCACCACGCCGGTTTCGTTGGTCAGGTTGTGGAGAATCTTGCTGCCGGAGCCGTAAACCCGCGGTGCAACAGTCGAGGCGTAGTATTGCATGTTGATCCAATTCGTTACCACCATGGGGGCAGTCATAATGAGTTCCAGAGTTTTGAATTCAAATTTGGCATCCTTTTTCCAGTCGTAATCATGCAGGAAGGATCGGCCGTCTAATTTGACTCCCAGGCTCAGTTCGCGGGGGGCGACGATGAAGCAGGCGTTGCCGGCCAGTCCCCACTCGGGCCGAACCTCCGACCAGTTACTTGCGCGCCGAGCGGCCTGCGGGTCTACTAGATTTGACCGAAGTTCCAAGCGTTCGGTCCGTGCGGCTAGGGCTGCGGTACGTAGCGTTGCCTCGAGTTTTTGTACCGTCGGCAGATGGGTGCCGGGTATTTTGCTCCGGTCCAAAATATATACTTCGTCGGTTACGGTCTCGTGTACCGCCGCAGCAAACCACGTATCACTAGGAATGGAATAGCCTATTTTTCTTAGGCCCGCTCTTACTCCCGGCTGATTTAACAAGTTGGCTAATAGTCGAGCGTTGATGTCTCCGGCGTGTCCGCCGCAGGCACCGCAATCTAGCGACGATCCAAAGGCGTTGTTCGTTGTTTCGCTCCCATGGCCAACGATGAGCACTAAATGGGCATAGGTATCGGTGAGTCCCATGTGTTGTAAAACCGTTGCGGCCCGATCAATTTTTTGCTGCTCGTTGAGAGCGCTTCCTCCGGCCCCGCAAATAGTGTTGCTGGGACCGGTGAGTTGATCATCGAAGCGCTCCGGAGTTTTGAATCCCTGGATTTTTCGGGTGAGCAATCTCCAGCTCCGCGACATCATCTTTGCGAAATAGAGAATTCCAAAGAGTTCCACGTACACAAACGATGCGAGTGGGTTTTTGCGCAGGTTGCGAAAATAGCTATTAATCATTGCTCGGTCCACCCGAAGGCTGTCGCGCGGGCCCTGCGTGGAGTTATTTATTTCAACTTCCTCTGCCGTATAGGCAGGAGTCAGCAAAACGGGAAGGCGATGCCCGGCCGCTTTTTCATCGAGCTTCTGGTAGTCAAAGGGAAGGCCAAAGAATCCCGCAAAACCGATGGTGTGAATGGACTGATCGACTTGTTCAATTTGGCGCCGGAGAATTTCTGAGCGTACGTCGATGCAAAATGTCATTTGCACACTTGGAATCTTGCTGCGTAGGGTCTCCCGTGGAGCGGCGAGCTGGCTGGACACGTTTCGTTGGTAGCTGAGTTCGTCGGCCAACTGTAAGACGTAGGACCGCCGGGTAAAAGCATCGGGCAG
Organism: Bdellovibrionales bacterium; assembly: GCA_018266335.1. The sequence goes on along the minus strand of JAFEAR010000228.1, from coordinate 17,242 downwards.
GGCGCTCGCTTTCGTGGGCGTGGATTGGTATGCGGATCGCCATGCGGCAATTTGCGTGGAGTCCGTGGATTGGCATTTGCAAAAAAGGACAAAGTCGTAAGCCAAGCGCACGGCTAATAGGTCGACGGAATGAATTTGGTTGCGCGTTGGGTAGCCGAGTTGCCGCTGCCATTCCACGTACTTGAATTGAGTCATCCAGCCCATCACGCTGGCTACCAAGCGTCGTAAATACGCGAGCTCAGAATCTTGATTGGGGAGTCCCATGGCGCGCAGCATGTGCTCGATGGCAGCGTGGGGGAACAAGGGCTCGACCCGGCGCAAGTGCTCGGGAAAATCGCTCACTCCAGCGAAGACCATTGTTCGATCTAACTTCTGGGCGGCAATCCAACCATTCCAAAATGTATCGTCTTGCCAGGGAAAGGGAGCGGTTGCTTGTCGCTCATCTAAGTATGCGGCGGCATACTTGCCGACTTCGGCTTCTATTAGCCGGGGCCAATGAGACTTTTCGGAAAAGCTCTCCGAAAACGCTTTGGGGGCGTTAAGTCGGGGGAGAGAATTTGGCCGCCATGCCATAAAGTCTTGGAGGCTTTGCGGAAGCTCGGGCCAGAGCGCGCGCGCCTCTAATAAGGCTTCCTGGATGGCGGCCGTGGTGATTTGTCCACGCTGAATCCGGTCTTCGTAGTATTCCGGGGGCATGAAGAGCGGAGTGCGCGCGGCCGTTTCCGCTTCCGCGAGAACGGACGCAAAGGGTTGTTGCCGAAGAAACCAAAATGGATTTACGGCTACCGAATTTTGCAATGGCCATGCGGGGGTGGCGATTTGCAAACTTTTTTCAATCAATTCTTCGGTGGTGTAGGTCATGAAGATTCCCTTTCGAGTTTTATTTTCTGAGAGCGAGATCGGAGCGGATAGAAAAATGACCTCCGTTCCATAGCCACATGTAGAGTTTTTGGTAGAAGGGAGACAGTCTTTCTTTGGTGCGTACTAACTGGGAGTTAATCCAGAAGCCGCCGAAGAAAAGACCAAAGGCCAAAAAGCTAGCGGCCCGTCGGAGCGGGGTGAGGGCCTCAGTCGAAGCGCCGCTCAGTGCTCCGTGTAATCCGAATTCGATGAGGGCAAAGATGCTGACGGCGGCGATCAGAATCGTCGCAATAATTCCGTGCACGGAACCCGTCGAGTACCTCACGTGGTTCTGCCAGCTAGAGTTTTGCACAACTCCTAAAAGAAGAATGGCAGCGTAAGTAAAGTATGCCGGGTACGGGCCCCAGGCGATGAGGTTCAGTCCTATGAATCCCGTGAGCCAGAGCAAGGTATTGGAAGGGGGAGTGGTCTTAAATCCAATTTTCTTTGCCTTCTCGACCAAAAATCCGGTCGAAAGAAAGGCGTGGGCCTTGTAAAAACTATGAGCCACAATATGAAACAGAGCTACGGAGTATGCGCCCAGTCCGCACGCAAGCATCATCATGCCCATTTGACTGATCGTTGAATAAGCTAGTTTGCGCTTAATGTCGGTCTGCGTAACCATCACGAGAGCTCCGAACACGGCCGTAAGGGCTCCGACCGCGATGAGGAGTGCGTTAGCTGCGGTGGCGTGTTGTAGGAGAGGACTCAGGCGAATAATTAAAAATCCCCCGGCATTAATGATTCCCGCGTGCATGAGCGCCGAAACCGGAGTGGGAGTTTCCATGGTTTCGGGTAGCCAGAAGTGAAAAGGAAACTGGGCCGACTTGGTCATGGCACCCAGGACAAATAAAAATCCAATGGTCGACAATTGCTCGGCCTGCGGGGTGTGCGCGGTCACCTGCTTTGCGGCCTCGAAGAGACTGGAGAAGTCCAGTGTCCCAAAAGCCCGGTAAGTGAGACCGATGCCGAAAAGAATGGCTAGGTCGCCCAAACGACTAATGATGAATTTTTTGCGTGCCGCCGCGATGGCTCCGGGGCGGTCGGGAAAATAGGTGAGCAGCTTATGTAGCCCGTAGCTCGTTCCAATCCACGCTACAAAGAGCATGAGCAAATTACTGGAGAGAATAAGCAATCCCACAAATGTCGTGGTGAGCAGGAGGTTACGGTAAAAGTAGCTCTGCCGTTTTTCTCCGCCCAGGTAGCGAAGTGAATACTGTCCGATGACGGCGGCTAGGCAGCTCACCATTACCCAGAGAATGGTAGAAAGTGTATCGAATCGTAGGCCTAGGTCCAAATTTAACTCGCCCACTCGAGCGCCGATGATTTGTAGCGTGAAGTCGTCGTGTAGCCAGCGGAGTGTGGCCGCGATGAGGGCCCCGGCGGGTATTATCCATAAAGTCCGGTGAATGAGTCGTACGTCAAAGTTGGTCTTCATGGTTGGGCGTTCCTCCTTGAAACGGACATCCACCATGAGGGTAAGGCTTTGCCATGAATTTTAAAAATAGATAAATTAGTTTGAATATATCGGTTTATTAGATAAATAACGGTGCGTGGAATCGCTCAATTACCATCACCTCCATTACTTTTGGACCGTTTGCCGTGAAGGCAGTTTCACTAAGGCGGCGGCGAAGTTGCGGCTTTCGCAATCGGCGATCAGTGAGCAAGTCAGGCGACTGGAGGATGTCCTGGGACAGCAGCTTATTGTTAGAACTACCCGTAAATTTGAACTTACTGAAACGGGGGTCACCGTGATGAGATACGCGGACACAATTTTTGCCGCGGGCAGTGAGTTGCTCGATTTTCTTAAGCATCGTCCCAGTACCAAGCGTCAAACGGTACGAATCGGTGCACTGGGGAGTCTCTCGCGAAATTTGCAGGTTCGATTTCTTTCTCCGCTGCTCGATCGGGAAGATGTTGAGCTATCGGTGACCGTGGGCGACTCCAAGCGGTTGCTACGATTGCTGCGAGAACATTCGCTAGATGTGGTTCTCTCAACTTTCCCTGCTGGAGAGGAAGAAGCGGCCAAACTCTACACCCACTTATTGACGGATAGCCCTATTTGCGTTGTTGGGTCCCGTAAAATTATCAAATCTCGCCAGCGCGATTTGCGCGATTTTTTGGAGGGCCCGCGGATTTTTCTCCCATCCGCGGCGCACGATAGCCGATCCGACTTTGATCACTTTATCCAGTCTAGTGGCATCAAGCTCAACGTCGGTGGGGAGGTCGACGACGTGGCGCTTTTGCGCGTGCTCGCCCTGGCGGGACCGGTGGGAGTGGTCATTCCAAAAATTGGGGTCATGAATGAACTGAAAGACAAATCCCTGGTGATTCTGCACGAGTTTAAGAATATCCGGCAGCGGTATTATGCCATCACGCGCCAGAAAAAATTGCCCAATCCCATCGTCAGCATGCTGGTTCGTCCCCTGCGCTAAATTAGGGCTGTAAAACGGCGCGTGCTGCGTCGGCGTTCATGAAGGCGATCCCCGTTCCCAGGAGTAAATCGGGCCAGTGGGAATTGGTGGCTGCGGTCACGGCACCGGCAATCGTCATGGCAGTATTGGCTAGAACATCGTTGTGTCTTGAAGACGCCTTTCATTGCCATGCTTAGGGGTTGAGGTCCACGATTTCGCAGTCAACCTCGCTCGTGGAGCCGTTCAAACGCACAACGCCCCCAAAAACTTTTTCTTGCGTCAACGCGGACGGGAGTAAAAAGGCTGTATCCGAATTGAGGTTAAAAATATTCATGCTTCCTTCGGTTTTGGCGGAGCGAACTTCGTCGGCGTTAGCGCTGGCCTCTTCGTCTTCGCAGCCTTCTTCTATTGTTACCATAATCGATGCTTGCGAGAGGACAGTGGGCGATTGAATGAGGGCTTCGATCGAGATGTTCTCTTGGTCTTCGATTGCGGTGTCCGCAAATGCCGTTTTGCCGTAGCAGCGAACTGCGGGTTGGGCGAAGGCACTAAAAGAAACGAGGGCTCCAATTGCTAAAATGCCGATATTTTTCATGTTATTCTCCTGTTTTTGAATTTTCTAACGCGATGCAGCGTGAGGCTTTGGGTGAGTCCAATCAATTTGGATCTTCTGATACGAGCAATAAGTGGAGCTCAACTGATATAAATAATGCGCATGAATCTTACGAACGCATCGTTACACGTTAGTTCTCTCCTGATCTTTGTTGCTTGTGCGAGTTCTTCCCACAGGGACGAGCATAAAACGGTTGTTACTGTGGATGCGGTTTCGGCCGCGTCGCTCAAGGCCGCGTCGCAACCCGTTGCGACCACCGCTGCGACGCCCAAACCCACCATTAAAATTATGCCGTGGGATGACAAGTCCGATGCGAACGATCTCTTTTTCATTAAACGGAAAAAAGTCTTAGAAAATTTTCTGACCGGTTTGGGTTACCGCGTGCAGGATTCTGGCAAGGCGCAATTGAATGTGAAAGTGGCCTACGGCACGCAAGCGATTTCGGGAGCCAAGCACCTCCGTTACAAACGCTGGCTCGACCTCAAGGCCGTTAAAGAAGATCGTACCGTGGATTGGGAAGTAACCAGTCAGAGCAGCGGGAAGTGGGCCGATTTGGATCGGGTGCTTCCCTATCATTTAGCGGCCATTAAGCCCTACGTGGGCGCCGATGTTGCGCGCAAAACGGTATCCCTCGCGGAAGGCGCCGACGAAGTTAAACCCTACCTACAGGAGAAGCCCGAGGGAGCCCCCAAAGCTTCCATGTAGGATTGCGCTCTGCCTCCCAGTTACCAGGGCTCGGTGGCAGACGTAGGCTAGATCTTGGCTTGCGGGGCGGTGCAAAGACCGCGCGCCAATAATGGAATTTAAGTTGGCCGAGTCTTCGTGCTAGGTTGAAGCCATGAACTCTATTATCCCCCCTGCCGGTGCCGGACGCTTTCCCGATTGGGAGCAGCTCTACCAAACGAGTGAGATCTCCACTCTGCCCTGGTACACGCCCGAACTCGATGCGGATCTAGCTGCGGAACTTCAGCAGCGTAATTTAGACCAAGGAACGTTTTTGGATGTCGGCACGGGTCCCGGTACTCAAGCCATTCAATTGCAGAAATTGGGGTTCACGGTGACCGGTACGGATTTATCCGTGGCGGCGATTGATCGGGCCCAAAAATTATCTACGCAAGTCACTTTCATTCAGGACGACATCCTACGCTCAAAAATAACCGGCCCCTTTGATTTTATTTTCGACCGGGGTTGCTTCCACACGCTCGATCCCGAATCGCGCGCGGAGTACGTGCGTGCGGTCGCCCGCATGTTGGCACCCCGCGGCCTTTTGTTTTTGAAGACCTTTAGCCACGAGCAGCCTGGCGATTGGGGGCCGCATCGTTTTACGGCGAATGATTTGCGCAATATTTTCGGAGCAACCTTCTTCACCGAAAGTGTGCGTGCCACAATTTACCAGGGCACGTTAGCGGAGCAGCCTAAGGCGCTCTTTGCTGTCTTGCGCAAAAAATAAATCGGACGAGTCGATGAACTTTCTGGACGGATCGAATCTCCTCCCGAAGGACGGGGAGGCTTTGTTCTATTCGGATTTTTTGGGACTCGAAGAAAGCGATCGGTACTTCGATCTACTGAGTCGCGAGATAGCCTGGGTGCATGAGCCTATTCTGATGTTTGGTCGTGAGGTCCTGCAGCCGCGCCTAACGGCCTGGTACGGTGATGTGGGTACAGATTACAGCTACTCGGGAATTTCCATGTCGCCACTTCCGTGGACGCCCGCGCTGCAGGAACTTAAAACTCGCGCTGAATTGGTGGCGAAGGTGCGATTTACGAGTGTGCTTTTGAATCAGTACCGGAACGGCAGTGATAGTGTGAGCTGGCACCGCGACGACGAGCCTGAGTTAGGCCGTCATCCGACGATTGCATCCATAAGTCTGGGAGCGACCCGCAGCTTTCAGATGCGGCACGTGCAAAATGCTGAACTCAAGCGGAGTGTGGATCTCACCCACGGGAGCTTGCTGCTCATGCGGGGAGAGATGCAACACTACTGGCAGCACTGCATCCCCAAGCGCGCCAACCTCACGGCGACGCGCATTAATCTTACCTTCCGGGTGCTCCGCGCTGCTTAGAGCGTGCGCTTAAAGAGAGCCGTCATTTCGGCCCACGATTTTTCGTCGGCGTCCTTGTTGTAGCCCACCGGAATGTGATGCATCTCGGAGCGCTTGGAACTATCGGGGTCACTGAAGCCGTGCTTGGCTCCGGGGTAGGTGACGACCTTGAATTTAGCCTTGGCAGCCGTCATTTCCCGTTTGAACTGTTCGATCGCTGTGGGCGCGACGAATTCATCGGCTTCACCGTGCAACACCAGCACTTCGGCCTTCACGGAGTTTTCTTTGACGGCGCCCGGAGCGGGCATGGAACCGTGGAAGCTGGCCACGGCCCGCAGGGGCTCGCCGGCCCGCGCCATGGTGAGCACCACGTTGCCGCCGAAACAGTAACCAATGGCCGCGATGTCATCTTGTTTCACGCGCGGTTCTGATTTGAGAACTTTCATGGCGCCGTCGAAGCGGGCCTGAATTTGGCCGGAGTTTAGAGCTTCGTTCATCATTTGGCCGGCTTGCTTGGGGTCGCTCGCGTGTTTGTCTTTGCCGTACATGTCTAGGGCGAAAGCGGCGTAGCCCATTTCGGCCAGCATGCGCGCCCGTTTGCGCACGTATTCGTTGTGGCCCCACCATTCGTGAATGACCAAAACTCCCGGAACCTTTTCGGTGCCCTTCGGTAGTGCGAGCAGGCCCTTGAAGGGGGCACCATTGACGGTGTACTCAACCTCGCGCGTTTCAATTTTAGCCCCGGTGTTTTCCTTGGCAAAAGCCACGGAGCCCAGCGAAGTCGCGACGGCTAATCCTAAATAAAAATATTTTTTCATCATTGTTACTCCTCAGTATCTTAATAACATAAGTCCATGTCTCGGGCGTTAGACCGCAAGTTCGTTTTGCTCCTCGCATTCATTTGCGCCGTTTGCATCGGCAACCTTTATGTAGTTCAGCCGCTGCTGGCCGAAATGGCGCGCAACTTTGGAGTGGATGCCGGTCGTATCGGACTGGTCGCAACCCTCGCGCAAATGGGTTACGGGCTTGGAACATTGCTGCTCGTTCCCTTTGGCGATCTTACCGAAAGACGCTCGCTCATCATTGTGCTCCTCGGGTCCGTCATGGTGGCGTTGGTCATTGCGGGGTGCGCTCCTTCGGTGGGTGTGCTGTGTGCGGCGAGTTGCTTGATTGGCTTTACCACCGTGGCGCCGCAGGTCATTGTTCCCTATGCTTCGTCCCTGGCCGGTGCACACGAACGAGCCTCGGTGATTGGCACCGTGCAGAGTGGGTTGCTGATTGGCATTCTGCTGGCTCGCACGGTGTCCGGTTTTGTGGCGGCGTGGGCGGGATGGCGCGCGGTGTATTTTGCGGCTGCGGGCGTAAGTGTGGCGATGGCGATTTTGATTCGGCTGGTCTTTCCTAAACAGGAGGCAGCGGGACGCATGAGCTACGGGCGAGCGCTGCATTCCATGTGGCACCTCCTAGTCAACGAATCGGCGCTGCGGCGTATTTGTTTGGTGAGTGCGCTCGGCTTTGCGGGGTTTAGCGCTTTTTGGACCACACTCGCTTTCTTATTGGAATCCTCGTTTCATTTGGGTCCATCGGCGGCTGGAATGTTTGGAGTGATTGGTGTGGTGGGAGCCGTTGCGGCGAGTGTAGGCGGGAAGATGTCGGACCGACACGGCACCCTCTACACGCAGCGGGTGTCGCTCTTAGTGACGCTCGGGTCCTTTTTAATTTTCTTGTTAGCGGCCCATTCTTTGGCATGGCTAGTGGTTGGCGTGATTGTGATGGATGCCGGCGTGCAGGCGTCGCACATTGCGTGTCAGGCCGAGGCCTTTGCTTTAAGCCACGAGGCTCGTAGCCGTATCAATGGCGTTTATATGTTCTTTCGTTTTGCGGGTGGGGCGGTGGGATCGCTGCTGGGGGCCTACGCCTGGAACCATGGGGGATGGCTAGGCGTATGCGGGCTGGGAATACTGGCGAGCGGACTCGCCCTACTTCCGCTTAGGGGCTTGCGTGAGCCGCAAGCTCTGCGTTCTTAACCTTACTTACCCTTGGCAATGTGCCGCAATTTGTCCATAGCGACCAACATGAATGAACGCTTCTCGCGGCGAATAATTTTGTCGTCTTCGAGCTCGGTGATGGCCCGCGAAAAGGTCTCCGTTACCGTGCCGGCCAGAGTAGAAAGTGTTTTGCGGTCGACGTCCAGATCGATGAAGTGATCGTCGCCCACTTTGCGGCCAAATTTTGTGTCGAGACTAAGCAGCAATGCGGCGACCCGGGATTTTACCGATCGTTGCTCCAAGCTCACGATCCGGTCGTCCTTGATGGCGATAATGCGACAGAGCATGTTGATGAGACTTTCCGCAATTCGGTGGGACGTGCGCCGAAGCGCGTTGAACTGGCTGAGTTCGAAGCGACAGGCCAAAACGGGTTCAAAGGAAATAGCCGAGGGCTTCGCCGTGGAGTCCTCGCTCACATAGCCAATTAAATCTCCGGGGCCGCAGATTCGTACGGCGCGCGGAGTTTGGGTATCGTCCGCAGCGTTGAGGCGCAAATACCCGCTCTGAATGCAATAGAAGTACCGGTGCGTACCCTTGGGACCATCGGTAAAGGGTAGATCTTGTTTAGCCGCAAAATTCTGTGGAGTACGAATGGCATCAATTTTAGCCAGTTCGTCGGGTGGCAGGTGGGCAAAGGTTGAGCGAGCAAGGGCGGGACAGGCGGCGCATTGGGTGCTGGGGGCGTGCGGGTGAAAATCCATAGATACTCCGTGGCCGAGGGTGAAAAATCCTTCCAACTGCCTCTAAGTTAAAGCAAATTTCTGCATTCAACCATGACTTTCATCAATCAGGGTTAAGTTAATTTTAGCGTAGCCGAAGGCTGCCTAAATGAGGTGCCTATGGATCTAGTAAATAATTCTAATCGGGGGGCGAACCAAAGCCGAACGGCCGAACGTTACCTTTCTTTCACCTTGGGTAAAGACCGCTTTGCTATACCCCTGCTGGACGTCAAAGAAGTGGTGGGCATGACCTCCACCACGCGTATTCCCCTGAGTCCGTCGTACTTTGTGGGCATGATCAATCTCCGGGGACAGGTTATTTCGGTCATCGATTTGCGGGCCAAGCTAAATTTGAGCCCGACGGTAGTTGGGGCGGAGACCTCGGTCGTTATCTTGGATTTTAACCCCCTTTACTTGGGAGTGGTGGTCGATTCGCTGGACAGCGTGCTCGCTTTTAATCCGGAAATGCTGAGCCAGTCGCCAGACGTCGAGGGGCGGGTGAACGCCGAATACATCGCCGGGGTGGCGCGCACCAGCGATGAACAGTTAACGCTTATTTTGAATCTGCGTTCGGTACTGAATGCGGAGGAGTGCGGGAAGGGGGCAGGCGGTCGTTGAACAAATGATGAACTCAATGAGCGAAATCTCGCGTAGCAATGAGCAGATCATGCAGCAAATTAACCAGAGCAACGAACAAATGACGGACATTGTGCGCGTGATTCAGGAGATTGGTAACAAGACCAAAGTTATTAACGATATCGTGTTCCAAACGAAGCTGCTCTCCTTCAATGCGTCGGTCGAAGCTGCGCGTGCGGGCGAGCATGGGAAGGGATTTGCGGTGGTCGCTGAAGAAGTGGGCAACTTGGCCCAAATGAGCGGCAACGCGGCGAAGGACATTTCCAGTATGCTCGGGGAAAGTATCCAAAAAGTGGAGGCCATCGTACAGGATACGAAGGTTAAGGTTGAAAGTCTGGTGGCTCAGGGCAAGGGGCGCGTGGAGGCGGGAGTGAATGTAGCTCGTCAGTGTGGAGAAGTGCTCAACGAAATCGTTAGCGACGTAACTTCTGTTTCGGGCATGGCGAAGGAAATTGCGAGTGCGAGCCAGGAACAATCCATTGGCATCAGCGAAATCAACAAGGCTATGGGGCAATTGGATCAGGTAACGCAACAGAATGCCTCGGCCAGCGAACATGCGGCGAGCGCTGCGCAGAAGCTGTCGACCCAGGCGGAGTCCTTGCAGCGGTCCGTAGTGTCGTTGGTAGGAACTATCGAGGGTGCGAAGGGTGCCGCGGGGCAGGCCCCGACCAATCCCTCCTCACCGGCGACCGGAAGTGGCAGTGCGCTCCCGAGCAACGTTAGTTTGCTGAAGTCGAAGTTCAAGTCCAAGCGATCCGGAGGGCCTGCGCTCAAGGCAGCCGTGGGCGACGGAACCGTCCCCAGTCGCAGCGACTCCGGGTTTAGTGACACCTGACCACTGGAGTTGAAGAAAAATTTCCACAAATCGTCCCGGCGCTATCATGTTTCGATAGATAGCGACCGAGACGGGAGAGTCAGTTTTTAAAAAACCATCGTTGGATGTACTAACTAGTAGGAGTTTTAAATGAAAATTACCCTCAACAAAAAAATGGCAGGTTTCGTTGCTCTCGGTGCCACTGCGCTCATTACGGGTTGCGGCAAAAAGAGTAGCTCCAGCACCGGAGTTTCGGACATTAGCAGCTTGCCCGCCGCCACGGCGCCGGTAACGGCCTCCAGCGGTCTTAAAGCTGCGGGAGTGTCTGTGAATTCGGCCACTACGGGTTTGAAATTGTCTGCATTTTCGGGCGCTACTTGGGGCGCGGGCAAGAGCCGCGGCATGTGCGAAATCGGCCGCATCGTGCGCGATAGCTATATTAATGCTCAGCAGCCCGACAAAGTTCTTTGTTACATCGGTGCCATGAAGAAAAATGGCTTGTTCGGATCTGATGTTGATGATGGCAACTATAAGTTTTATTCTATGACTCCGCCGAACGATGATTCGAATCAAGGCGCTATGAAAATCAAGTTCAAGGTTGTGAAAAGCGGAGACACCGTTCAGAAGTTTGAGATGTTCAATTGCCATGGCAGCACCATGGGTGAGTATATTAGCCAAGACATTTCCAACCCTGATGCAGTGAGTATCACTACGGTTGGTATTAACAGTCAGGGCTCGAGCACCTTTGGCGGCCGTACCACCGTTACTGGTAAAATTGACAGCTCGGGCGCTTGGACGGAGAAAACGCTGACGAGCACCAACTCCGGTGGCGACGGAACGAATTCCTTCGGTGGTTCAGCCGAAGTGGTTCAGGATTCCTCCAAACTTAGCGTAAGTGCCTACTTTAAGGGCTCCTTTGGTGGCCATTCCTTCGACACGGCTATGTTCGGTATCGTGCAGGGGTTGGCGATGGACTCTATGAGCACCTTTGCATTGGGCGATGGCACGGTGAAGTTCACCTCGAACTTCGATGGCAACTCCGGCGGCAGCGGTACGCAGTCGTGGAACGGTGATACGTTGGCTCCGCTAAGCTCGGCTGCGGATGGTGACCACTATGCTACCGTGACGGCAGGTTCGGTTCCGACGGTGGGCACTCCGACAGTTGCCTTTGCGAGCAGCGAAACTTGGAACTGCTCGGCCGATAGCTCTTTCAGCACGGTAAACTTTTCTGCCGCTGGTCAGGGCATTGTTACCGACCTTCAAGCTTGTGATGCCAAGTTTGGTGCAGACGATCGCACTTGGGTCGACTGCCACGCTTTGTAAGTACTTCACCTCGGTGTGAAGCGGCGAGAGCCCCCGGTACCTTTGGGTAGCGGGGGCTCTCGCCGTTTAAATTTGTACCTAGACTTCGCCTGCTTATTTATAGCTAAAAATTTTTCTACTTTGATGTGCTATGGTTGGGGAGGGCGCTACAGTGGGGTTTATGTCACAAAAGCTTTCGCTGAGCCATCTGCTAAAGAAGGACCGCTTCCCTCGGGTTAAAAATTCTGATGAATACCGGGAGCGTTTGCACACTCTCCAGTTGGAAATGCTCACAATTCAGCAGGGCTTGTGGAATACGAGGGCCCGCGCGATCGTTGTTTTGGAGGGCTTTGACGCCGCCGGCAAAGGTGGGACAATTCAGCGTATTACGGAAAGGCTTGATCCGCGGGGGGTGAAAGTTCATCCTATTGGTCCCCCCCTTCCGGACGAGCAGGCTCGGCACTATCTGTATAGGTTTTGGATGAGGCTTCCCTTGCCGGGGCAGATCGCAATTTTTGACCGCTCCTGGTATGGCCGCGTGTTGGTGGAGCGAGTGGATGGGCTAATCCCTAAGTCGGCTTGGAAGCGAGCTTATGGCGAAATTAATGAGTTTGAGGCCATGCTTGTGAATGACGGGGTGTCCATTTTTAAGTTCTTCCTGGGCATGTCAAAGGCCGAACAGTACCGACGTTTGGAAGCGAGGCTGACGGATCCCGCTAAGCTATGGAAGATATCCGAGGCTGATGTGAGGGCGCGGCACGAGTGGAATAAATACGTTGAAGCCGTAGACGATATGTTCGACGCCACTCACACCAAGTTGGCTCCCTGGCATTTGATCGCTGGCGACGATAAAGACTATGCTCGCAGGACTGTACTTGAAGTGCTCACGAGCGAACTTCGGCATCACGGCAAATGGATGCGTAAGGAGCTCGAGTCGCGCAAGCAAACTTCGCTCGCTAAGGAGCTCAAAAAGTCGCTCCGCTAGGCCCTCCGCTGTGCTATATTCGCTCGCGCCGTGATTAATCTTAGCAACGTTACCAAACAGTATGGCCAGCGCGTGCTTTTCTCGGAGGCGGGCTTCCAAATTCGGCCCGGAGAAAAAATTGGCCTGGTCGGTTCTAATGGCGCCGGTAAGACCACTATTTTTCGCATCCTAACGGGCGAGGAGGGGGTGGAAAGCGGTGAAGTGAGCATTCCTAACCGCACCGTTATCGGTTACTTCTCCCAAACTGTGGGCGAAATGCAGGGCCGCTCGGCGGTGGAAGAGGTTAAAACCGGCGCGGGCCGTGTTTATGACTTGTCCCTGAAAATTGCCGAAATGGAAAAGCGGCTCGAGAGCCCAGATCTCGGTGAAGACGAAATGGTTCCGTTGCTCGAGCGCTATGGCGAAGCGCAGGCCGAGTTTCAGCAGCTCGATGGCTACGATCTCGATGCCCGCGCCAAGGCAATTTTAACGGGTTTGGGCATTGGTCCCGAAGATTACGATCGCCCGGTAGAAAGTTTCAGCGGCGGTTGGAAGATGCGCATTGCCCTGGCAAAAATTTTGGCCCTCAATCCCGACGTCTTGCTGATGGACGAACCTACGAACCACCTGGATTTGGAAAGCATCGAGTGGCTCGAGGAATGGCTGCTGGCCTTTAAGGGCTCTGTGGTCATGACGAGTCACGATCGCGAGTTCATGAATCGGCTAGTGGCCCGCATCGTGGAAGTGGGCGCGGGGACCATCACGAGTTACACCGGTAACTACGATTTCTTTGAGCGCGAGCGTGCGATTCGTCGCGAACAGCTCATTGCTAGCCAGAAAAAACAAAACGACATGCTGGCTAAAGAAGAAGAATTTATTGCGCGCTTTGCAGCGCGGGCTTCGCACGCCGCGCAAGTGCAGTCGCGAGTTAAAAAACTAGATAAAATCGATCGCATCGAGGTGCCGGCGGAAGATCGGGTCATGCACTTTGAATTCGAGCAGCCTCCGCGCAGTGGCAACGACGTGGTGTCGATCAAGGATTTGGCTAAGCAGTGGGAGCGTCCGGACGGTAAGCCGAAGCCGGTGTTCAGTGGCGTGACCGGCGTGGTGCAGCGCCTAGATAAAATCGCGGTCGTGGGTGTTAACGGAGCCGGGAAGTCGACTTTCCTGAAGGTCCTTACTGGCCAGACCGAGCCCAGCTCGGGCACCGTCCAGCTCGGTTCGAATGTGAAGGTGGGTTACTTTAGTCAGCATTCCTTAGAGGTTCTGAATCCGAACGCAACCATCTATGAGGAAGTCTACAGCCGCGTGCCGCTCGCCTCGGTGGGCTACGTGCGCAACCTGCTGGGGGCTTTTTTGTTCAGCGGCGATGACGTGCACAAGAAAATTTCCGTGTTGTCGGGGGGCGAGAAGAGTCGCGTGGTGCTGGCCACGATTCTGGCGAATCCGGTGAATCTGTTGGTGCTGGACGAACCTACCAACCACCTGGACATCAAGTCCCGCGAAACCTTGCTCAAAGCCATTCAGGATTTCGACGGCACAGTTTTGATCGTGAGCCACGATCGACACTTCTTGCGGTCCATCGCCAATCGCGTCTTTGAAGTGGGGCACGGGGAGCTGCGTATTTTTAACGGCGATTACGATTATTATCGCTCTAAAACTCACAGCTGAGGATAGACCATGCGCGTGCTCCTAATTGCCAACTCCTATCCGCTCTACCGGGGCGAGGACGTGGTGCTTTCTACGCTGTTTCTGGCTAACTTTTGCGAGGCGCTGGTACAGGAGGGAGCGCAGGTGCAGGTGCTGGTTCCAGCCCGCGAGGGTTACGCTCCTCGCGACCGGCCCGGCATTGCGGTGAAAACCTTTGATTGGTCTGGCAAGGCTTACGGTGCTTTGAGTGCTTTGCCGCTCACCCGCCCCCGGGGAGTGCGAGGGGCGCTCAGTTTGTTTCGGCGGGGTGTGGCGGCCTCGCTTCAGGCTGCGGAGGAATTTAAGCCGGACGTTGTTCTGGCTGCCTTTGCTCTCCCCAGTGGTTACTTTGCAAAGAAAATTTTTACTCGTACAAAAATTCCTTACGGTGTTTGGTGTTTGGGCTCGGACATTCATACATGGGCCAAATTGCCTTTCTTCAAGCAACTCACCCAAACGGTGTTGCGCAAATCGCAGCGCAACTACGCCGATGGTTTTGGTTTGGCCCGGGAAGTGGATGTGCTTTCTCGGCAAAATACGGATTTCTTGGCTAGCTCCATTCCGCTGGTATTGCCACCCCGCTTGCCCCGGGGCGATCGCCCGTTAAATTTTTTCTATGCGGGGCGCTTTGAGCCAGTCAAAGGTATCGATGTGTTGTTGGCGGCCTGGAAACTATTTGTGGAGCGTGGCTACGGCCATCAAGCGACGCTGACTCTTGGTGGCCATGGCGGTTCGTTGCAGTCCGTCGTGCAGGCTTATGCCGACGATCCCTTGCTGCGTTCCTCTTTGCGTCTGGCGGGCTGGTTGAATCGGGATCAGTTGGTAGCGGCTTATGGCCTGGCCGATATTGTGGTTATTCCCTCACGAAACGAGAGCATTCCTATTGTGTTCTCCGAGGCGGTGCAGGCAGATTGTCCGCTCATCACGACGACGGCGGGCGACATGGGCGCACTGGTGGAACGTTATGGATTGGGCGCGGTAGTGCCCGTGGAAGATGCGCCTCGTTTGGCCGACGCGATGGTGGCGGCGGTGCAGAATGGGGTTAGATTCCGGTCCGAAGTCGAGCGACAGGATTTTATTCGCCTGATGGACATTCGTACGTCCGCTCGCAAATTCCTAGCGGATTTCCGCGTCTAAATCTTTCAGTTGTTGAATGTACCGATGCGTGCGCAGTGCCGGATCGCGCGGAGCCTTGATTCCGGTTAAGGTCTTTTTAATCACTTTTTTAGCCGGGTCCTTTTGGCCGAGTGCCCGGTGGGTTTTAGCCAGCAGCAGTGCGGCCCGCAGGCGGTTGTCGCCGTAGGAATACTCGTAGGCCTTCTGGGCTTGGGCGAGGGCGGACTCTAGATTTTTTTCCTTTAGCAGCATGGAAGCGTGCGCGTAGTGGAAGGTAAACTCGTGCGGATATTTGCTTTCAAATTGAGCATACATCATAGCGGCACCATGGCTGTCGCCTGACTTCCATAGGCAATAGGTACCCTCCAGCATGCTGCCACGATCGAGGGGAGTTTTGGTGAGGTAAGCATTGGCGGCCTTTTTCCAGCTGGCTTTTGCTTCGGCTGCTTGACCGGCACTTTCTTGTGCGTCGGCAAGAACTTCCAGAACGTCGACTGCTTGCATTTCCTGTCCCTTGAGCTTTTCGGGGGCGGCCAGGAGAGCCAGGGCCTGAGTGATGATGCCTTGGGTGGCAGCCTTTTGTTCGGGGGAATTGGCGGGTAAAAGTTCGGCGAGTTGACTGCGGGCATCGAGGGTTTCGATCGAGCTGGGAAACTCTTTGATGATTTGATTCAAGGCTGACACCAGCGCGGGGCCGGCGGTGGGATTTGTCTTTTTCTCTTCGGTAAGGAGATTGGCTTCGGTGCGCAGGTAAAGCAGCCGGCTGCCTGGCGCCAGCGCCAGCAGGGGCTTGGCTTTGGCGTATTCGTGGCGTTCGAAGTAAATTTCCCCGGCTTGGGCGGCGGCCTCGGCCGAACCCTTGGCCGCAGCTAGCTCTAATTCGCGCAGGCCGGTAGCGCGTGTTTTCTGGATGATTTGCAAGCGCGCTAAAAAGTCCGGGAGCGGCAGCGCGCCAACGATGCGGCCAATTTCATCGCCATTCGGTTTGGCGAAAATGAGAGTGGGATATCCACTCACTTTGTATTTGGACTTCAATGACCAGGAAATGTCAGCATCAGCATCGAGTTTAAGTTTAATGAAATCCTTTGCGGCGCGCTTAAAGTCTGCCGTCGAAAACACGTCGGCATCGAGCAAGTTGCACGGTGGGCACCAAATCCCATAGAAATCGATGAGGAGCAGTTTGTTTTGCTCGCGCGCAAATTGGAGCGCGAGTTTGGGATCGTTCAAGATGAAGTCGTTCTCGTCGCGTCCGCTCTTTAGAACCTTGGAAAATTTACTGGAGAAGGTCGCTGCGGGTTGAGTAGTGGCTTTGGCTTGTCCTGGCGTCCAGGTGCTCTTGAGCGTGTGCATTTCGCAAAAAGTATTGGCGTCGTCGCAGAGATAAAGGGACACGGCAAAAGTTTTGGTGGAGGCGGGTAACAAGAAGTGGGCTTCGGTCTTTGTTTTACTGGTAGGTGCCCCCTTGGTGGTAGATTCGCCGGCAAGAATGAACATGGGTGCATCCACGTTGATGTGGTGGCGGGCAGGAGCCAGGGCCGTAACGTCCAACTCGCCCCGTTTACTGGGTTTCACTTGGAGTGTGAAGTCGGGCGCCTGCAGTTTAGCGGGAACCGGAGCCGTAGCGAATGCCGTGTGGACGAGTAGTCGTAGGAATGCGTTCATGGCTCTAGGGTAGAGTGAATGCATTCGCCGTGCAACTGGAGGCCTAAGCCCTTGCTCCCCTTGTGGTCCGCGTGGGCTGCCGACGTCGGTAGTAGCTTGGGTTTCGCGGGTGTTGCTGTGTAGAAATGTAACAAATGGGTGTTTGGGGCGAAGCCCGTGTGGCGAGCGCACTATCGACGTCGATAGTGCGTAGACTGAAAGCTGAGAGAATCCGCCCGCGTCGGGAGTTAGCGCGTAGCCTTCGAGTTCATGCATCGCAAGTTAGTGCTCTTGGCGATGCGGGGCGCTGTTTCGTTGCAAGCGAATGTTTTTGGCTGTTGGTG
>JAFEAR010000227.1 GCA_018266335.1 Bdellovibrionales bacterium | reverse complement strand
ATCCTCAAGATCACACCAAAAAATGCACTGGTTCTGAACAACTTGGCCTTTGCGGCAGGACAGTTGAATGATCAACGAGCACTAAGCTATGCCGAGGAGGCCCTCAAGCTAGCGCCGGCCAATCCGGCAATCCTCGATACCTACGGAATGCTGTTAGTAAACAAGGGTGAGGTCGAAAAAGGTCTCGCGCAACTCGAGAAAGCCAAGGTCGGCGCTCCCAAGGCCTATGCTATTAGAATTAACTTGGCTCAGGCCTATATCAAGGCTGATCGTAAGCCGGATGCCAAACGGGAGCTGCAAAGCGTGGTGGACGAAGCTGCAGATCAGGCTGCAGTGAAAGCTCGGGCCGAGGCCCTATTGAAGACGCTTTGAGGCGTTCCGCCTCGGGTCAATCCGGAACGATAGGAAACAGGTAATGACGACAGTTGCAGTGATCGGTCTTGGTTACGTGGGCCTCCCCTTGGCCGTAGAGTTCGGAAAGAAATTCAGGACATTTGGTTTCGACCTCTCTAAGGAGAAAGTCGCAGCCTATCGGGACGGGATTGATCCCACAGGAGAGGTATCGAATGAGGACCTGCGCGCTGCCACCCTGTTGAGCTGCCACATCGATTCCTCCGTGTTGGCTGACGCCGATTTCATCGTGGTTGCGGTGCCCACGCCGGTGGATAATGCCCATCAGCCCGACTTTGGTCCCTTGGTGAAAAGCTCGGAAACCGTGGGACGTCATATCAAGCGGGGCGCCATCGTGGTCTATGAATCGACCGTGTATCCGGGCGCTACTGAAGAAATCTGTATACCCATTATCGAACATGTATCCGGGCTCAAATGGAAAAAGGATTTCTTCGTCGGTTATTCGCCCGAGCGGATCAACCCGGGTGACAAGGAGCGTACCGTCACCAGGATCGTGAAGGTTGTGTCGGGAGATACGCCTGAAACCCTTACCAAAGTTCAGGAGGTCTACGGCGCCGTGATCGCCGCTGGAGTACATCCAGCCAGTTCCATCAAGGTCGCAGAGGCCGCAAAAGTCATCGAGAACACCCAAAGGGATCTCAACATAGCGCTCATGAACGAGCTCGCCATCATTTTCCACAGGATCGGGATCGATACCCTCGAAGTGCTCAAAGCAGCAGGCACCAAATGGAACTTTCTGCCCTTCCGACCTGGGTTGGTGGGGGGACACTGCATCGGGGTTGACCCTTACTACCTGACTCATAAGGCGGACATGCTGGGATATCACCCCCAAGTCATCCTCGCCGGCCGGCGCATCAACGACGGAATGGGAAAATATGTGGCCGAGCAGACGGTCAAGCAGATGATACGCAACGGTTCGGCTGTAAAGGGCGCCGCGGTTGTCGTCCTGGGCCTGACTTTCAAGGAAAATTGCCCGGACTTACGCAATAGCAAAGTAATTGACGTCATTCGCGAACTGGAAAGTTACGGTTGCCAAGTGCATGTGCACGACCCTGTTGCGGCGCCGGCTGACGCGGCGCATGAATACGGTGTCACCTTGTGCGATTGGGCTGAACTCCCGCCGGCGGCCGCCATCGTGGCGGCGGTTTCTCACCAAGACTACATTGACATGGGTCTCGATAAACTGCTTGAAAAGCTGGTTCCCGGGGGCATATTTGCCGATGTCAAATCGGCTTACGACCCCGTCCAGTTGGCAGCCGCTGGAGCACAGGTGTGGCGCTTGTAGTTCAGCTTTAAAGGGGTAGGCCAATGTCCATTTCCAGATGCCATCCGGTATTTTTCGGTTGGTCGGCGTGTGTGATGCTGGGGTTGGGCGCGGCCGTGACACCCGGGGTGCAGGCCGCCGAGGAGGACAACCCTGCGGCCAAAGTGGCGCAGGCGCGCGCCTACGAGCATGGCGAGGGCGTGCCCAAGGACTTGGCAAAGGCGGCCGCGTTATATTGCGATTCAGCTCGCCAAGGCGATGCAGAGGGCATGTATGCCCTCGGCTGGATGTACGCTAACGGCCGTGGATTGGAGCGGCGCGACGACTTTGCTGCAACGCTTTTTGCCATGGCCGCTTTTCTAGGCCATTCCCATGCGGCCCGCATGTCTCGTTACACTGGCGAATATACCGGAGTGGTCCCTGAATGCCTGAATGCACCCGAACAGGTCGCGGAGGGGTGGAACGTGCGGCGCTTCGTGGAAGATCAACCCATGGCCCGGCGGAAACTGGTGGAACTTGTTGCCGGATTGGCTGCCGAATATCAAGTTGACCCCCGCTTAGCCCTTGCCATTGCCACCATAGAATCCAATTTCAATCCAACGGCGGTTTCCACTAAGAGCGCCATGGGCGTCATGCAGTTGATTCCGGAAACCGCTGAGCGCTTCAATGTAAGAAATCCCTTCGATCCGGTAGAGAACGTCCGGGGTGGTTTGGCCTATTTGCGATGGCTGCTCGCCTATTTCAAGGGCGATGTGGCACTGGCCGCGGCGGGCTACAACGCCGGCGAGGGTGCCGTGGACCGCTACAAGGGTGTTCCTCCTTACCGGGAAACTCGCGGTTATGTGGATCGCATCCTGTCATTTTTTGCCCATCGTTATCATCCATATGACAGCCGCGTCGTGGCGCCTTCACGGGTGATCGACTTCCCTACCTTGACGGAGCATTAGATTTGCCTACCCGGATCGAGAGGATGTGGATCTGGGCGTCAGGACTGCTCACCATGACGATGGTCTTAAGTGCCCATGCGGCGGAGGGCTTGGCCGACAAGGTGCCTCGTATCAAGCCCTCTATCGTGGCTGTCGGCACCTACCTGCCGACCCGAAACCCAGCCTTCAGCTTTAGGGGAACCGGCTTTGTAGTCGGCGATGGGCTACTGGTGGCAACTAATGCCCACGTGTTGCCCGAAGGGCTTGATGCCGGACAGTCCGAAGTTCTGGCAATCGCCCGCGCCGACGAAGGTGGGCGGATCAATGTCCGATCAGCAACCGTTTTCGCGAAGGACCCAACCCACGATCTGGCGGTCCTCCGTCTGACCGGGGGGGGACCGCTACCGGCGCTTGTCCTGGAAGATGGATTCGCTGTGCGTGAGGGGGACGATGTCGGCTTCATGGGCTTTCCCCTTGGCGCCATCCTGGGACTTCGTCCGGTAACCCACCGTGGAATGATTTCCGCCATTACTCCCATCGGCTCTCCCCCGGCCCGTGCCCAAGATCTCAGCGCCAACCTCATTCGCCGCCTAGCGACCGGCTTCGACGTTTTGCAATTAGACGCAACGGCTTATCCAGGCAACAGCGGAAGCCCCGTCTTCGATGCCAATACGGGGACCGTGATCGGTATAGTGAACATGGTGTTCGTGAAAGGTGCAAAGGAAAATGCTATTACCCAGCCATCAGGTATCACTTATGCCATCCCTGCAAGGTATTTGAGGAGCCTGCTAGGCGAACGAAAAGAGTAGTCGAGAGATCTCGCGTCGGACTGAGAGGGTGTGGCCGAAATAAATAATCCCGTCTATGCTCGGCCCAGAGCAGAACGGACGGTGCGATTGCCCTGAATGCGGTATGGGCATGGAGCCGCTACCGATACAACAAAAAAACCGCAAGGCCTTGTGCTATGCGGGTTGTTGGTCTTAGGTGGTGGTGTTGCCTCGTCGCGGCGGTCACGGGCCT
>JAFEAR010000226.1 GCA_018266335.1 Bdellovibrionales bacterium | reverse complement strand
CTTTGCGGAATAACTGGTCTGTCATCTCTGGCCTCCTGCTCACTCGATTGTGAGCTGTTGCAGGGCCATTTGATGCTTCTAACTTTGCCTATTCATACCGGAAGTAATTTCGTTGCACACAACACCTTCAAAATGGGGTAGCTCCGGGGCGGGTAATGAAGGTTTGTGGCTGGAAGGACTTTAAAACGATGGCCCGTTATATCCGAATGGCTGGTATCGAAGAGCGCGGAGTTACCGAGTCTCTTCGAGTCCTGAGTTCTGATGAGGAGGTTTTCAATAAAGTTGTTGATATTTATCAATATAGACATCTTCCCCAGGCGGAAGTAAGTGAGTGTCCGGCGTTGGCTAATTGTGGCTAACGCTGGGGTTAAGTGGTTGATTCCAAACCAATCCCGGCGAAGACGCCAATTTCCACCGAGTAAAAAAGTGACCTTATGAGCTTTCGGGCTTCTCGGTTGGGTTTTGTCTGTTTTTCGCCGACTTTAATTTTGGGACTAATGGGTTTAGTTTCAGGGGTGATGAAAAACAAAATTATCTACACCAAGACCGACGAAGCTCCTGCTTTGGCTACTTACTCTCTCCTGCCCATCATTCAGGCCTTCGTGGCGTCGGCCGGTATTCAAATGGAAACTCGCGACATCTCCCTTACGGGGCGCATTTTGGCCGGGTTTCCGGATGCGTTGAAGCCCGAACAACGCGTGGGCGATGCTCTGGCCGAACTTGGCGAGCTCTGCAAAACGCCCGGCGCGAACATCATCAAACTGCCTAACATCAGTGCCTCGATTCCCCAGCTGAAGGCCGCCATTGTGGAGCTGCAGTCGCAGGGTTACGCGGTGCCTAACTATCCTGAAGAAGCCAAGAGCGACGCCGAGAAGCAAATCAAAGCCAAGTACGCCAAGGTGCTGGGTAGCGCGGTGAACCCGGTGTTGCGCGAGGGCAATTCGGATCGACGCGTGGCCGGTCCCGTAAAGGCCTTCGCTAAGCAGCATCCGCATTCGATGGGTGCGTGGACGGCCGATTCTAAATCGCACGTGGCTCACATGAGCGCGGGCGATTTTTACTCGAGTGAAAAATCCGTCACCGTCTCGGCCCCCACGGACGTAAAAATTGAATTCGTGGGCGACGATGGCAAAAGCACCGTGCTCAAAGAGAAGACCTCGCTCAAAGCGGGCGAAATCATCGACGCCTCCACGATGAGTGTGAAAGCGCTGCGTTCCTTCTACGCCCAGGCTATTGACGACGCTAAAAAGCAAAACGTGTTGCTCTCGCTCCACCTCAAGGCCACGATGATGAAGGTTTCGGACCCCATCATGTTCGGCCATGCCGTTACGGTTTATTTTAAGGACCTCTTCGAAAAATTTGCCGGCACCTTCAAGGAGCTCGGCGTAGATGCGCGCAACGGTTTGGGCGACGTGTACGCCAAAATCAAAACGCTGCCCGAAGCACAGCAAAAAGAAATCACGCAGATGATTCAGGACACCTACGCTAAGAGTGCGGCGCTCGCCATGGTGGATTCGGATAAAGGCATCACTAACTTTCACGTGCCTAGCGACGTGATTGTCGATGCTTCCATGCCGGCAGCGATTCGCTCCTCCGGAAAAATGTGGGGCACCGACGGCAAGTTGCACGACACCAAGGCCATGATTCCCGATCGTTGCTACGCGGGCATTTACCAGGCCACCATTGAGAACTGCAAAAAGCACGGTGCCTTTGACCCGCGCACCATGGGTAGTGTGGCCAACGTGGGCCTTATGGCCCAGAAGGCCGAAGAGTACGGCTCGCACGACAAGACTTTTCAAATGACCGGCAACGGTAAGGTGCGCGTGGTGGATTCTGCTGGCACGGTGCTTATGGAACACAAAGTTGAGTCGGGCGATATTTGGCGCATGTGCCAAACCAAGGACGTTGCGATTCGCGACTGGGTAAAACTGGGCGTGACGCGCGCACGGGCCACGATGACGCCCGCTATTTTCTGGCTCGATTCCCAGCGCGCCCACGATGCCGAGCTCATCAAGAAGGTAAAGACCTACCTCAAAGATGCCGACACGAACGGCCTCGAAATCAAAATTATGTCGCCCGTAGAAGCGATCAACTACTCGCTCGAGCGCATTCGGAAGGGGCAAGATACGATTTCTGTTACTGGTAACGTTCTGCGCGATTACCTAACGGACTTGTTCCCGATCTTAGAACTCGGCACTAGCGCCAAGATGCTTTCGATCGTGCCCTTGCTCGACGGCGGCGGCCTCTTTGAAACGGGCGCGGGCGGCTCGGCCCCTAAGCACGTGCAGCAGTTCGTAGAGGAAAACTATTTGCGGTGGGATTCTATGGGTGAGTTTCTGGCCCTCGTGGTCTCGCTCGAAGATTTGGGCACCAAGCAAAAGAACGCGAAGGCCCTGGTTTTGGCCGAAGCGCTGGATGCTGCAAACGGAAAAATTTTGAGCGAGAATCGCTCGCCCGCCCGAAAGGTTGGCGAACTCGATAACCGCGGCAGTCATTTTTATTTGGCGCTGTACTGGGCGCAGGCCCTGGCGGCCCAAACTAAGGATGCCGAACTCAAAGCTAAGTTTACGCCGATGGCCCAAAAGCTAACGGCGAACGAAGACAAAATTCTGAAGGAGCTCGTCTCCGTGCAAGGCAAACGCGTGGATATCGGCGGGTACTACAACCCCTCGGTAACGAAAACCACCCAGGCCATGCGCCCGAGTGCCACCTTCAACGAAATTTTGGCTAGCTAGGCCTTCTTCACAAACTCGGATTTGAGGTTCATGGCGCCAAAGCCATCAATCTTGCAGCCGATGTTGTGGCCGTCGTTGGAGTCTTGCAGCTGAATGTTGCGAACCTTCGTGCCCACTTTGACGGAGGAAGAAGCCCCCTTCACTTTGAGATCTTTAATGACGGTTACGGAATCGCCATCGTGAAGAATGGTCCCGTAGGCGTCCTTAACCACGAGTTCCGATGATTCTTCTTGCTCGGAGGCTTTGGACTCGCCCGGAATCCATTCGTGAGCACACTCGGGACAAATCCAAAGGTTGCCATCGGGATAGCTATGGGGCGAGTTGCACTTAGGGCAGGAGGGATTTTCCATGGGCTCTTTATCTGACTGTTTGGGATGCTTTGCAACTTTTACCTGGGGTCCCGGGAAAACGACTGTTATAGATCCATAGCCCTATGACAAAAGAATTTTTATCCTTTCTCAAGCAATACGGGATTATTGGTCTGGCTTTCGCGGTGATTATCGGTGGTAAGTTAAATGATCTAGTCACTAGCGTTGTAAACGACTTGCTCATGCCCCTGTTGTTGAAGCCCGCCCTCGATGCCGCCCATGTCGATGACATTCGTAAGCTTAGTTACAATGGCATCCTCTACGGCAAGGTGGCCGGAGCGACGATCGATTTTATGGTGGTCGCTTTTGTTGTTTTTCTGATGGCAAAATTTCTTTTGCGCGAGGAAACGGTTACAAAAAAATAGCCCAAGGCGAGGAAGGAAGTACTTTGGGAAGTTCGGCATCGGAATTAGTCTTTGCTAATGGCGATGAGTTCTTTGCTTCTCTTTGCGCATCGATTGCGGAAGCCCGCGTCAGTATCGATTTAGAAACCTATATTTTTGATCGGGACGAGCTGGGCGACAAAGTACTTTTAGAGCTAACGGCTGCCGCACGCCGGGGCGTTCAAGTGCGGTTGCTGCTGGATGGGTTTGGTGCCTCGAATTGGTCCCATGACGATGCGGAAGCATATCGTCAACGGGGTGTTCGGGTGAGATTCTTTCATCCGCTTCCTTGGCAAAGAAAAAATTTTCACTTTTGGAAATATTTGACTCTGCGGCGAATTCGAATGGGTTTGCACAAGTTAAATCGTCGTAATCACCGCAAAACATGTCTCGTGGATGGCCGGGTGGTCTTTGTGGGGAGCATGAACGTTAGTGCGCGGCATCTGCCCTCGGTCCACGGAAACGAGGCGTGGCGAGACACGTCGGTTCGAGTGGAGAGCGATGCTCTAGGGGCGCTGTCCTCGGCCTTCGCCGTGGCCTGGGAAAATTCTGATAACTATTCCGTGCGGCAGCGACTTCAGAAAACGCTCAAGGCTCCCTTCCTTAAGCTTCACATCAATTCAACGGCGGCGGAAAGCATTCAGTATCGTCGTGAGCTTATCGAATGTTTGGGGCAAACTCGCCGGCGGATATGGATTACCAATCCCTATTTCGTTCCGGATCGGCAACTTTTTCGCGAGTTATTGCGAGCTGTTGACCGGGGCGTGGACCTCCGCCTTTTATTTCCCCACAAAACTGATTCTTTTCCGAGTCAAATCGTGGGTCGCAGTTTTTACGGTAAATTGCAGAAGCATGGAGCAAAAATTTACGAGTACCAGCCCTCTATGCTCCACGCCAAAGTTTTGATTTACGATGATCGCGCCATGGTGGGGTCCTCAAATCTGAATCGGCGAAGTTTTTTTCAGGACCTCGAAGCCGATTTGATTCTTTCCGATGCTCGGAATGTTGATTTGTTGAGTTCTCAATTTGAAAACGATCTCAAGGTATCCAGTCCAATTGATGCCAAACGCTGGGGACGTCGCGGCCTTTGGATGCGCACTCTGGAGCTTTTCTTCCTGATGTTCCGCCCGCTCTTATAAATAAAAGTTTTATAGGGACCCCCGATAGTCTATAGATTCGATACATGACCCGCGCGTTCTACTCTGTCGCTTTAATTTTTGTTACGGCTTTGCTTCTGTCTGCGTGTGGGGACACTTCGATCGGGCCGGGGGGTGTGGTGACTACGGCGGACGATCTGAGTTATTCCTTCAACGAGAATGGATGCCAAACGGGAGACCAGAGCTTTTCCTCCAAGGCCAGTCTCTGCGATGGTCTAAGGAATGAAACCCTTAACCACGGCTGTGCGCGCGGTTTGCGGCAGCGCTATTTTGTTGATCAAGGATGTTCAGGAAGTTTTTAGGGTCCCGCGATTGTAATGCGGGTCATAGTACCAAACTAAAAGTTTACGAATCCATTCGCGATTGGTGCCGAAGCCTTGGCCCGCAGTGAACGCCGCCTGCGCCGCATCGAGATCGCTCAGCAATTCCTGGGTGCGGAGTCCGCCGAGTTTGCGCGATATGGCGCGGACGGCGGAGCGAAAGTCATCGAAGCGAGTTAGGTCGCCTGACTCGCCTAAACTCGAATTTTCTACGTAGTCGCGTAAAATTCGGTCCACTCGCCGTTCCAGGGGAACCTCGAGCACGATGCGCGGACTTATCTGCAGACGACGAAATAAAGTTTCGGGGATGGTGCGCCGGCCAATCATGCGACTTTCGTCTTCCACCAACACGGGCCCTGATTTGCCTTGCACGCGCAGGAGTTGACGCGCCAAAATATTCTCGAAGTCCGCTTGGCTGGGTTGGGGGTAGGGATAGGCGCCAAATGCGGACCCCCGGTGAGCCGCGCAGGCTTCGAGATCAATGTGCGGCTTGCCGCTGGCGCGCAGGTAGTCGGTCTTGCCCGAACCCGTGGCGCCGCAAACGACTTGGAAATCCATTTCGGCCGCCGCCTCGAGTGCGTCCAACAGAAAACGCCGCAGCGCTTTGTATCCGCCCTCGACGATCGGACGGTCGATACCGCGCTCCTGCAGCCAGCTCTGCACGATTTGCGAGCGCAAGCCTCCGCGGAAGCAGTAGATAATGGCATCCGGATGGCGCTCCACTTCTGCGCTCCAGGCTTCAATGCGAGTGTTGCGAATGTTGCCACTAACGAGCTCGTGGCCTAGCGCCACGGCGGCGGCTTGCCCTTGTTCCTTGTAGGTAATGCCGATGCGGTGCCGTTCTTCGTCGGTAAGGAGGGGCAAATTAATTGCGCCCGGAATGGACCCGCTAGAGAATTCGATGGGCGCACGCACATCAATCCAATGCGTATCGCGCATTAGCAACTGGGTAAATTGAGTGGGAACAATTTGGCTCACGTGAATTGGAGGGCGGCCCCCACCGAGCTCTGCACGGAACCGATAATTTGGGCCGAGCCGAATCGGTGCGTCAGTTGCGTAAGAACACGCTCGGCCGACGAGGGAGCCACCGCGAGCAAAAGGCCTCCACTGGTTTGGGGGTCGAACACGAGTTGTTGATGAAGGAGATCATCGTGCGCAAAGTGAACCTGCTCGCCCACGTAATCGCGATTGGTTCGGTGCGCTTTGGTAAGAAAACCCGCGGACAAAAATTCCATGGCGCGGGCAAAGCGCGGCAGCAGGGCGGTTTGAATCTGCAGGCTTACTCGACTGGCTCGCGCCAAATTCAGAGCATGCCCGGCAAAGCCAAAGCCCGTGATATCCGTGGCGGCATGCACGGCGGCGAGTTGATCGCTCGAGAGAACCGATGCCACGTCGTTCAATTGGCACATGCTGTTCAGGCCATCCTGAATGTCTTCCTCGCTCGCTTCGCCGCGCTTAAGTGCGGCCGTGAGCGTGCCCGTGCCGAGGGCTTTGGTGAGTATGAGCACATCCCCAGCTTGGGCGCCGGCATTGGACCAAACTCGGTCCGGATGCACAAAGCCTGTCACCGAAAGACCGAATTTGAGGGTGTCGTCGTCAATGGTGTGTCCGCCGACCAGAGCGGCTTTCGCCTCGTTTACCGTGTCGGCGGCGCCTTGCAACACCTCCACCGCCACGGAGTTGTCGAGCGTGGCGAGGGGAAAGGCGAAAATTGCGAGAGCCGTTTTGGGTACGCCGCCCATGGCGTAAACGTCGCTCAGTGCGTTGGCGGCCGCAATGCGCCCAAAGAGGCGAGGTGAATCAACGATGGGAGTGAAAAAGTCGAGAGTCTGGACGAGAGCCAATTCCGAATTGATGCGATAAATGGCTGCGTCGTCAAAAGTTCCCGTATCGATCATCAGCTCGGGCGGCGCCGAGGGAAAACGCACTTGGGACAAGATTTTACGGAGTTCCGTGGCGGCAACCTTCGCGGCGCAGCCGCCCTTCTGCACCGTTTGGGTTAGGCGAACGGACGACATTTAACGCCGTTCCCGCTGCGAGTGAATGGTGTAGGGAACGGTGGCAACCTTAATGGCGGCTAACTTCATGCCCCGCAAAATAAAACTGACTAAAGATTCGTCCGGACGGCGTTCAATATCCACGCTGCGAACTTGGTTCTCGGGCTCGACCTTTAAGTTATCGCCACGCACCGTGAGTGACTCCCCAATATTTGTGAGGAGCGCCATTCCGGCACTGCGGTCGTAAGTCCGTTCGACCTTAACTTTTAGATTTTCAAATACGGCGCGCACTTGCGCATGCGCGAGGCTGCCACGTAATTCAACCTGACCGGAACCCTCTTTGAGCAATCCCTGCAGAGTGACGCCATCGTTTTCACGGAAGAAGGGGGTGACGTCGCCCACGTTTTGATCGGCAATTTCAACTTTGACGTCGACGTACGTAGGGCGTTTAAAAATAAAGGTGCTGACTTTGAGATCGAAATGTCCCGATTGCTCCAGTTGCGCGTGGGCCTCGCCTTCGACCACGTGGTCCCGTATATCGTTCGCGTTGCCCATTTCACCAACGCGCCCTCCGATTTTGTAGATGTTCAGGCTGGCCCGTGTGCCGTGAGTGGGTCTTATGTAAGTGAACGTGCCATCGCTGAATTCGATTTGCGATATCTTGTAGTCGAAGCTGCGATCGCTGGACGCAGGTGGATTGGCGGGCGGAGGGAGAGCGGGCGGAGCTGCTTCGTCGCCATCGACCACGATCACCTCCGGGTGAGTGGCCACGATGTTTTGAAAGGTTACAGTTTCGGCCGCTACATTGAGCGACTTAATTTCGATCGTAACTCGCTCCACGCGAGCATCGACTTCCAGTCCGCCCGGTTGTCCCGATTTGAGTCGAATTTTATCGAAAGTAATTCGCTTGGGCTTGGCGAACGAATAGCTCACGTCGCCCACCTCGAGGGTGCAGCTTGGACAGTTGGCAACGATGCCTTCGCGAATGTGTTGCACGATCATGCGGGGGGCTTGTACGCGGACCACGATGACTCCAGCGAGGAGCAAAATGACCATGAAGATAACCCAGGCCCAACGCTTCATATTTATGTTTTAGGCTAAGTTTCCTGACAAGGCGAGTTGGTAGGAACCCTCGTAGGAAATATCTATCATGCGCAAAAAGACCCCAGCGGACCATCGGCGAAACGGGTAAAATTTGGGGACAGCATGGTGCCCATTAAAGAAATTTTGCCCGAAGGTTTGTTAGCCGTTAAGCCCGAAGCTACCGTTAAGGAGGCCGTGGCGTACATGACCGAGCGTCGCTGCGGCGCCGTGGTTGTCATTCAGGACGATAAGCTTGCGGGAATCTTTAGCGAACGTGACCTCATGAACCGCGTGGTGGCCAAGGGGCTTGATCCGGCTGAGCTGGTCATTGGTGATGTGATGACCAAAGACGTTATCACTATTACCCCCGAGACTGATATCGAAGAGGCTATGCGCCTCATGTACAAAAAGCGGTTGCGGCATTTACCCGTGGTGGGTGCAGATGAGCGCCCTTTCGGCATGCTTGGTCTGCGCGATGTCACTGACTTTATTGTGCGCGGACTTTACGGCGAACGGTGATTTTCGCTCTGCTGCTTGCGTGCAAGTTTTTTAGCCATGCGACGTGCATAGCTGATTTGGTGGCGCGTAGGGCCGGTTCCTTTAAAACTTAGCTGACGCGACACCATACTCCGAAAAGACTCTATGAGTACATCGTGCGGAGCGGGGCCGGGCCCGTGAAAGAGCGAGAGCAATTCGTGAATGGCTTCGATGGTCGAAAAGCATTGAGCGTGCGGCTGTTTGCGCACAGTGAATTCCGAAAGCCGGTCGGGAGTGAAGCAGAGGCGGGGAATTTTCTGCAAATTGGGCGAGCGATGCAGCATCTTTTTGGCAAGGTGCCAGGTGCCGTCGAGCACAATAATCACTGGCTCGCGATCCGCGGGAATGAGGGCTTGGCGCTGGTCTAAATTCAACGCCGTTAGATTGACACTCGTGGGACCAGGAAAGAGCACCATCGGATAAAGCTGCGGATCATTGAGCAGTTCGCGCACGCGTCGGTGATGAGTAAAATTAATGCCGATGATGAGTTCGGAATTGGTAAGGCACTGGTGCGCCATGCGTCCGGTGCCCACCGGGTGGCGAGCTTCGAGCGGATGCATCAGCACCACAATGCGTGGGCGTGAGGGGATGGGTTGCAGAACCGAGCAATAGCAAGTGATCTGCGGTTTGTGGCAGCGCAAGCAGAGCGGCCGCGCTGGCGCCACGCGATTCATTTCGGCTTTGCGTTGGCGATAGGCTTCAGTGGCGGCGCTCATGCGATGGGTGCCATCATAGCACTTAGGTAACTTTTTGAATCTCGAGGGCCCAGGTACCACGGATATCGGCCGCAATTTTCCAGCGGCAATCGGCGGGCACGAGCGCGTTGAGCGTTGCTTCGTTGCCACGGCCGTGTGGATCGCCGGGGCGAAAGAGCACGAAGGCTCGCCCCTGGGGTTTAAGTGCTGCCGCAATGGCTAGGAATAGGTCGCTCGGCTGCGCATCCAAAAAAAAGCGCGCACGCTGCCGCACTTCCCCACTGGGAGTCACGCCCTCTTGGGGAAAAAAGTAGGGTGGATTGGCCACGATTAAATCGTAGCGAGCGCGAAAGAAGTCTTTGTGCAAATGATTGAGGTGCGATTCGATAAAGCGATAGTCCTGGTGCTCGTGGCCCGTGATGCGCAGATTCTCCGCAAAGGAATCGCGAAAGACGGATTGGACCTCCAGAAAATCAAAGTGTTCAATCCACCGGCGGTAGTAGGCCAGCTCTAAACCCACCACGCCGCAGCCCGCGCAGAGGTCGAGGGCGCGAAAGTCCGCAGTGGGGGCCTCTGCGGGCAGCTGGAGGGACAGAAAATAGGCAAAAATAATGGAATCTAGGCAGAAGTGATATTCCCTCGGCTGGGCGTATTTGTACGTAAAGGCATGCTCCGGAGGCCTATGCGTATACCGGGGGTAAGACACCCATTTTAGGTAGCCTTTCTATGCAGTTAGCGCAAATTACATATTAATTACACATTATTAACTTGAGGCGTCGAAGCCCTTCCGGTACTTATACCGTCCATGATGAAGCGCTTCGTTCTCCCCCTCCTCACCCTTCTCGCTATCTCCGCAACTGCCCAGGCTGAGGACGCTTCTAGCGGCACCTCCACCGCCAAAGTG
>JAFEAR010000225.1 GCA_018266335.1 Bdellovibrionales bacterium | reverse complement strand
TGTCCATTAGTGCCTTCAACATGGTGATGGCTTGCTGAGACTCTTCAAGACAAGTTACAAGTGCTTCTTGGTATTTTTCGATGTCACGATCCGATTCGAGGGCTTCCTCGGAAACGGCTCGCAACCTGGTAAGCGGCGTGCGCAAATCGTGAGCGACGTTATCGAGAGAATCTTTCATGCTCTTGATCAACACATCCACCTTGTCGAACATTCGGTTAAATAATTTTGAAAGTTCGTCCATCTCGTCGCCCGTCTGTCGTGTGGGGACGCGAGCTTCCATATTGCCTGTATCAACAACGGAGCGCACGGTTGTAATCAAATGATGAATGGGTCGCAGTGCGCGAAAGGAAAGGAACGACCCTCCTAGAATCCCAATGAGTGCAATAGGAAAAAGCAGGCCAGAGAATCTCCAGAACCGCTCGAGCTGCTCATTACGATTCCCCGAACTCATGCCAACTTCCATCATACGACCGTCTTTAAGTCGGGCAAAGGCAATTTCCATCACATCTTCGTCATCTTGTTTTGAGAGTCGCATCCACTTTTTATTTGGTTTGGGTAATTGTTTTTCAAGCTGAAGAAGGTCGAAACCATCCCAGTTTTCTGGTGCGCTAAGAAAGAGAGTGTGATTTACGGGGTCGGCAATTCGGACAAAAAACGATTTGTTGGCAGGGACTCCACTTTCAAATTTGATTTCGGTGATAGTGCTTTCAAGACCCGATTTGTCGTATCGCGATGTATATTCTGAAAGTTCATCAAGAATAAATTCGTGATCTCTTTGCTTCAGAGTGGTGTGGAGGATAACGAAGGCGGCTGCGAACAAAGAGACAAACGTCAGAAGAAAAATGGTCGTGTACCAAATGCTCAACTGAAGGCTGATACGTTTGCGAGGGTAATCAGGATTCTTTGAGAACATAGCCCACCCCTCGAAACGTACGGATCATCTTCGTCTGGAAACCAGTATCGATTTTGTTGCGTAAACGGCACACCAAGACATCCACCATATTTGTTTGAGGATCGAAATCGTAATCCCAAACGTTTTCAAGAATTAGGGTCTTCGATAAAACTCGCCCTTTATTTCGGGCCATGTATTCGAGCAGTGCAAATTCTCGAGGTTGTAGTTCCATTTTTCTGTTTTCTCGGCGTACTTCACGGGACAAGAAGTCGATGGTGAGATCGCCAATGCGCAAGGTGGTGGCCTCGACGCTTCTTGAGTCACGGCGAATGAGCGCTTCCACACGAGCGAGGAGTTCAGAAAAAGAAAATGGTTTGGTGAGGTAATCGTCGCTGCCGGTTTTTAATCCTTTGATGCGATCTTCAATGGAGCGCTTTGCGCTTAAGATAATGACGGGGATGTTAAAACCTTTCTTCCTTATTTCACTGATAACGCTCAGCCCATCTAATTTCGGCAGCATCACATCGACAATAGCAGCGTCATAGGACTCTGCTAACGCCAACCGAAGCCCCTCTTCTCCATCGTTCGCTTGATCGACGGTATAGCCAGATTTTTTAAGCCCGCGAGCGATAAATCCCGCGATCCGTTTGTCATCCTCAATAACCAATATCCGCATGAGCCAATTTTCCTATGAACATGGTTCTTGGTCAATTTCTTTCTTGGCAGATTTCCAAACTGTAATGTTGTTTAAATAAAAGAGGAGTGAGTGAGGCCAGAGGAATTACTTAAATCGCGGATGGTGTCGGATAGTTTCGCGTAAGAAATTCACGTCGACGTGCGAATAAATCTGCGTCTGTCGTATGTCTTTATGTCCTAGAGCGGCTTGGATTCCTCGCAGATTGGCTCCGCCCGCCAACAAATGCGTCGCAAAAGAATGCCGAAGTTGGTGAGGCGACACGCGTCTCTTGACGCCGGCTCGATTCGCCCACCGTTTCAAAAGCCACCAGAACGTCCCTCGGCTGATCGGTTTTCCTTTGGCGCTCACGAAGAGATGGGGTGAGTTTGCGTTGGGTTGCCGGTTTCTGATTTCGATGTAACGCTTTAGAGTCGCGCCTAGATTGATCCCGAAGGGAACGATTCGATCTCGCCCGCCTTTGCCTCGGCGAACCCGAACAAATCCTTCCTCGAAATTAACATCGTCGGTCTTGAGATTAATCAGCTCGGAAACCCGCAGGCCAAGATTATAGGCGGCGTCGATCATGGTTTGCGTTCGCATAGTCTTGAATGAATCCGAAATCAATGGCGGCAGAAGGGCGCTCATTTGTACGACTGACAATGGTTCGGGAATAATGTGATCGAATTTCGGGAGTTTGAGCGTGGCGGTCGGATCGGTCGCGAGAATTTTCTCGGAAAAAAGAAATCTGTGGAATTGGCGTATGGCCAACGCCAAGTGAAACACCGAACTTGGTTTGAGTCCCGTTCGTTGCCGCTCTCCGATGTGCGCCACGACGGTTTCTTTTTTTGATTCGGAGAGGGCCACGTTGTGCCGGGTAAGGTGGCGGAGGTATCCCTCGATCTGTATCCGGTAAGCGGACTGTGTCGCGGGCGATAAGCCGCGCTCCACGCGCAAATGCGTGAGAAACCGGGCCAAGAGGCCGGCGCTCTCCGTCACAGATTGACCGAGAACACCACCGCGCCGGTCGCGGATTTAAACTCGACGGTTTTGGCCTTCTTCATGCTGTCGGCCGAGGCCATATTTTTGATCGCTTCAGCGACGTTGACGGCCGTCATCCGCCGGTGCGCCTCCATCGACGCCTCTTTGTGATCGGTGAAGATGGTGACGTTGTCGTCCGAGGTCAACCCGCCTTTGAATTGACGTTCCAGCCCATCGATGGTTGTCTCAAACAAGACGTCGGCCAATTCACTGGATGATTTGGCATCGACCACCACCCAAAACTTGTCGCCTTGATTAATTT
>JAFEAR010000224.1 GCA_018266335.1 Bdellovibrionales bacterium | reverse complement strand
TGTCATTCCGCCACTCATCAACAACTTGGTGGCACTGCTGAAGGATAGTTCACTCGCCTCGGCCATTGGCTTGCTCGACCTCACGCTGGCGGGGAACCGTATTTCGAGCGAAACTTTTCAGCCCGTGCCCGTGCTCACCACGGTGGCCGGCGTTTACCTCGCCCTAACTACCCTCATTACCTTCGGAGCCGCCCATGTCGAAAAACGCCTCCGCTAGTCGCGACATCATCGTGGCGCAAAAAGTCACCAAGCATTACGGATCCTTCTGCGCCCTGCGCGACGTTTCACTCACCGTAAAGGAAGGCGAAGTCGTCGTCATTGTGGGCCCATCGGGTTCAGGAAAATCTTCGTTCATTCGCACCATCAATCTGCTCGAACGCTTCGACAGCGGATCCATCACCGTAGATGGAGTTTCGGCACGGGGATCGCACCGCGAAACCGCGCAAATTCGTCGCGAAGTAGGCATGGTGTTTCAGGGTTTTCATTTGTTTCCGCACCTGAGCGTGATTGAAAACATTCGCCTCGCCCCGCGCCTCGTGCGTGGCTGGGACGAAGCCCGTACCGAAAAAGTTGCGCGCGAGCTCCTAGCCCGCGTGGGCATTCCCGAGCAGGCCGATAAGTTTCCTTCCGAGCTTTCGGGCGGTCAGCAACAACGCGTGGCCATTGCCCGCGCGCTCGCCATGCAACCCAAAGTGATGCTCTTCGACGAACCCACCAGCGCCCTCGATCCCGAAATGATTGCCGAAGTTTTGGACGTCATGAAGGAACTGGCCCGCACCGGAATGACCATGATTGTCGTTACGCACGAGATGGGATTTGCCCGCGAAGTTGCCGACCGCGTGGCCTTTTTTGATCAGGGGCAAATCGTTGAAATTGCGCCGCCGCAAACCTTCTTCGCCAACCCCCAGCACGAGCGCAGCAAACTTTTTCTTAGCCAAATTCTGCGGCACTAAACGAAAGTCCGCATAGAGATCGCACTAAAACCACAGGTTTCGTTGCGGATTTAGCATGCGAAAGGGCAATTAAGGCGAATGTCCTTGGTTCGCTCGGGGCGCCTATGGTTTATAGGCCGTGGATGGTTCTGGAACGGGAGAAGGAGCGGCGCCATGAGCGCTTTCATTTCATCTCGACTCATCACCCTAGCCACGGCCCTGAGCCTGAACGCCTTTGCGGCCCCGCAAGGTCCGGTAAATAATATTTACCCGCCCTTCAACAATCCTCCGCAAATGGGCAACAACCCGGGCTACTGCCAGGTCGATCAACAAAGCTCAATTCTGCTTCGCAACTGGTACCAAAACACCGTGCTGCCGCTGCGCCAACTTTTTCAAATGGGCATGAACTGCCAGGGACGTCGCATTAGTCAGGTCATCGTGAATGCCACAACCAACGGTAACCCGGCGCAAATCGTGCTGCTGGTGAATGGCCAAGCGGCCTCGCTGTTCCAATACATCGGCGTAGGGCAGCCGCGTCCATACGCAATGACGCTGCCACCTGGCATGAATGAAATTGGCACGCAAATCAACACGCTCCAAGTGAGCGTGCAGGGCGCCGTTTACATCGACAGCATTCAACTCGTGCTCGACAACTGCGGACAACCTGGCGGCGGCGGACAATTACCCGGTTACTCCATTCCTCTTGGCGTGGTGGCGGTGAACGCAGGTCCGTACTCGGGTTACCTGAACGTGGATCCGCGCAACGGCAACATCGTGGCCCTTGATTTGCTCTCGCGCCAAGCGCCCGTGCAAATCATGCGCATCATCGCCGTGTTTGCTAACGGCCAGTCCACGGTGCTCCCGGGCCTGTTCCTGCAGCCGAACCAAATTCAGCGCGTGAACCTCCTGAGCAACTTTGGCTACGCTATGCCACTCACGCAAATTCGTTTGGAAACTCGGCCCATGGGTCCGAGCTACCCCACGAACGTGGAGATTTCTGGCGTCACGGGCCAGAACGGCGGCTGGGGCTTTCCCGGTCACGGCGGTCCGGGTCGTCATTGATTGATTTACTCGCCGCCGGCCACATCCGACGTCGAGTGGAGCCGGCTCCTTCCACCTTGAGGGAAGGAGCCGGTGTTTTTTTTGCCCCCATCTTGCCCCTCTGGCGTGCGGAACCTATTCTCAAGGTATGTCGACCTTTTTGAACCGCCTCGAATGGCGTCACGCCACTAAAGCCTTCGATCCCACTAAGCCCGTATCCCCAGAGAACCTGCAAAAAATTCTGGCTGCCATTCGCATGGCCCCTACTTCGTTTGGTCTGCAACCCTTCCATGTCGATGTGGTTTCAGATGAAGAAACCAAACAAAAGATTTTTGCGGTCGGCTGGAAGCAGCCGCAGTACTCCACCGCTTCGCATATTCTCGTTTTCAGTTCACTGACGCACGTGTCCGAGCGCATCACGGAATATTTAGACATCATGAGCGGCGGCGACGCGACTCGACGCGCTCAGCTCAAAGGCTACGAAGGCATGATGCGCGGAGCCCTCGAAAAGCGTAGCCCCACCGAATTGCAAGCCTGGGCCGATCGCCAAGCCTACATTGCCCTAGGTTTTGCCATGGCGGCTTGCGCCGAACTCGGTGTCGATAGCTGCCCCATGGAAGGATTCTCTCCACCCGATCTCGATAAAATTATGCAGTACCCTTCGCACCAATTCTCGTGCGTCATGCTCACTCTGGGGTATCGCGATCCGAAAGTTCCCGTGCGCGAGAAAGTGCGCTTTCCGCAGAAGGATCTTTTCTCCTAATCGTGTCGTTCAACGCGCTCCTCACGGCCTCACTCGATCTTGGTCTGCATTACGAGTTTTGGCCCGCGCTCGAAGGCCCCTCGCAAAAAATAATGATTGTGCTGCACGGTCGCGGCGATCGCGGCGAGGGCTTTCACTGGCTGCCCGAAGCTCTGGGCATTAACTCGCTCAACTATTTGTTTCTCGATGCCCCCTATCCGTACGGACCGGGTCAGTCTTGGTACGATCCACCCCCCCGCCAAGGCCCCGGCATTCTGCATTCGCGCCAAATTCTCAATCGCCTACTCGACACGCTTCAGCGCGAATGCGGAGTGGAAGCGAAGGATATTTTCCTTTTCGGCTTTTCGCAGGGCTGCCTGATGTCCATCGACGTCGCCCTCCGCTACCCGCAGCGCTTAGGCGGAATTATTGGCGTGAGCGGCTACGTTTTCTTCGAAGAGGAATACCCCGCCCAGCTAGCCGCCTGCGCGCGCCAACAAAAATTTCTCATCACGCACGGCTACCAAGACGACATGCTCGACATTGCCCGCACCCGCGACTCCATCGCCCGACTCCAAGCCATGGGCCTCGCCATTGACTGGCGCGAATTTAACAAAGCTCACACCATCGACCCCGACGACGAAATTCCTTGCCTGCAAATGCGCCTGCAATTTTGGCTAGAGAGCAACTAGTCTTAGTATTCTCCCGCTGTGCATTTGTCTCGAATTTGTGACACTCTCATTCTGACTACCGACGTCGAGAGTGCACTCGCCTGAACTGTCACAGAATAGAGACAAATGCACAGTGGGAACTTAACCACCAAGGTTCCCGAGACCCAATCACTTCAGATGCGGCACAACGTCCGTAGACACCTCGGGCGCGATGCCGAGTTTGTGGCCGTAATACCACTTGGTGAAGCGCGGAGAGAACCAGCAGCAGAAGTACGCCACACTCCACCCACCGATCAAATCGGCGAACCAGTGATAACGCAGGTACAAAGTTGAAATTTGCAGGCTCACAATGAGCGGAGCGCACACGTAGAGCAACTTACGCCCAATCGAC
The DNA here is from genome assembly GCA_018266335.1 of Bdellovibrionales bacterium. Next base: position 28,971 of record JAFEAR010000224.1, on the reverse strand, counting down.
CACTCGTAGCGAAAACGCCAAAAGTAAATCAAACAGATGGTGGAGAAGGCCGTGTGCAAACTCGGGAAACAATCTTTCTGCACGCGCTCAATCGAGTTCCACGCCGCAGCCGCTTTCGCCGTAATAAAAATGCCCGTCAGCGGCACATTGAATTCATTGGCCATAAAGTAACGCGGTCCAATGGCCGGAACCAGCACGTAGCCAACAAAACCCAAGTACAAGCACAGGCTAAGTGCCCACGAGAACTCACGAAACTTAAAGCGCTCTTCGCGACCATAGAGAATCGCAAGAATAATGGTCGGAAACACAAAGTACAGCGCGTAGGCGAAAGTCATGTATTCCGTCAGCAACGGCGTGGTGATGCGCTCCAAAATAAGTCCTACATCGTTACCAAAGATGGACCGATCAAAGGCTCGCAGAGTCGCGTCCACGGTGTCCTTATTGATGACGTTCGTGAACTCGTGCAAGTTTTCGTACACGAAGGCGATGAGAATAAAGGGCAACCAATCCCGCAAAATTTCCTTGGGGCGCGGCAAAGGTCGGGCCTGGCCCTTGAGCACAATGTAACGCAAGCGCGCCAAGTACGAGACCGCCGCAAAGGCCACCAGGCTCACGATCGGAAGAATAAAGGTGCCCTGCAAAAAGGTGAAATGCGCGTCGTAGGTGTGCACGAGAATCATCAGCAACAATGCAAAGAGCCCCAACATGACAAAGTCGGGCCCAAAGAAGAATATTGGGTTGCGAACGCGCAGTTTCCGCATGTGTCTTAATTATATGCTAAAAAGGAAGAATATGTCCCGCACGATAACGCAGGTCATCCTCGTTGCCCTAATCATCGCCACAAACTTGGCGCACGCAGAAACTCTGGTGCTCGAAAATTTTGAAGGTTCCAAACTCGACTGGAGCTCGGGCAATTCCAAAAATGGCAAAACGGATTACTATGTCGAAAAAGAAGGCACGAATTCGTTCCTGCGCGGACATTTTTTACCCGACACCGACGGCAAGCCTATTCATCGCACCGTCCGCTGGAATACGGACAAATTTCCTTACCTCCAGTGGCGCTGGCGCGTGAATCGTTTTCCGAAGGGCGCCAAAGTGCAGGTCGACGGCAAACGCGACGCAGCCGCTCAGATCTATGTGGTGTGGAAAATCGGAGGCCGGGGCTACAGTCTGAAATACATTTGGGCCGAATCCGATCCCGTGGGCCTTAGCTTCGGCGAAGGTCGGTGGAATCCCATTGGTCGTCTTTTTTCGCAGGTCATCCGCTCGGGCGGCGCCACCGCCACCTGGCAAACCGAAACACGCAACGTGCGACAAGATTTCGAAAAGGCCTTCGATAAAAAGCCGCCCGCGGAAGCCGAAGGAATCGGCGTCCTAACGGACGGAGATGGCACCAAGACCGAACCCGAAGGCGATTACGACGACTTCACGGCCCTCACGGCTCCCTGAACTATCGCCCACCGTCAATCTTTTGCCTCTCGCCCCATCCTCCCCCGAGTTAGAATCGGGGCATGCGTAAGTACACGGCAAAAATGATGGCCCTTTCTACTTTCTGCGGGCTCCTGGCCGCTCCGGCCTTCGCTGGCGTCGACCTCACGCCCATCATCGGCTACGAACGCGTGCAAAAGCTTGTGCCCGACCCGCATAGCACGGACCGCCTCACCTATGGCGCGCGCCTTACGCTGGGAGTTCCCCTGCTCGCCATTGAGGCCGAGTACACGCAGGGTCGCGATACCGAGACTTTCACCTCGCAAGACTTGGTGATCACGGACACCGCACAGAAGGCCCGCGTCGGCTTACGATCGGGTCTGGGCGGCAGTTTGCTCCGGATCATTGGCCGGGGCGGCGTACAAGCCAAACAGAACCATCACGTGGAAGCCGTAGGCGGCACCACCACGGTCGACAAGCACGAACCCGTTAGCTACAAGCCCTACGCCGGCGCCGGCCTGCGCATGGGGCTTTCCGCCCGAATGTCGGTCTCGGTCGAAGTCGTGGCCGTATTTAATAAGTGGCCCGATATGAAAAAGAATGACTACGAAACCACGGCCGGTCTAAACATCCGCATACCTTGATCCGCATCAATAAATTTTTTACCGAAAATGGGCTCTGCTCGCGGCGCGAAGCCGACGAGCTCGTCGAGCAGGGACGCGTCACGATCAACGGTCGCGTCGCCAAACACGGTGACCGCGCCGAAGAAAACGATGTCGTCGCCGTCGACGGCAAAGCTCTGCGCATTCCGCGCAAACATCCCGTCGTGCTTGCCTACCACAAACCCCCCGGCATTATCTGTACTACGGATCCCAACGTGCCCGAGAATATTGTCGACGCCGTGGGCTACCCCGAGCGAATCTTCAACATCGGCCGCCTCGATCAATTTTCCGAGGGCCTGATTCTGCTTACGAATCGCGGCGAGATCGTGAACGAAATTCTTCGCTCCAAATACGGTCACGAAAAAGAATACATCGTGGACGTTAACGAATTCATCAGTGACCGCGCCATTCTAGAAATGCAGCGCGGAATGGTGATCCTCGGCAAGAAGACGCTCCCCTGCGGCGTCGAGCGCCTGGGCCCCAAACGCGTGCGCATTATTCTGACCGAAGGCCGCAATCGGCAAATCCGGCGCATGATTGAGGGCGTAAATCTGCGCGTCAGTCGTCTTCGCCGCGTACGCATCATGCACATTGAATTAGGATCGCTCCCCCGCGGGGAATGGCGTCGCCTGACGCCCAAAGAAACGCAGGAACTCGATCGTCAAATCAAGCAGTCCCAGCAAATGGTAAACGAAGGTTACGTCGACAATTTCATGAACGACGACGAGGAATAAGCTCCCCGCTTATTGCCCCGGAGCCGCGGAGGCCTTGAGGTACTTCATTAAGTCACTGCCGCAGAGCCAGCTTTCTTTTTTGGCGCAGCGAAGCGCATCGCTGTTCTTCACTTTACTCGCAATACCGGACAAGCGGTTCATTTCTTTGCGGTGCGGGCCCTTCAAGTTTTCGGGTTCCACCTTTTCGAAGAGCGAAGCGTACACGCCGCAGTGACAGCGCTTCCAACACTCGCCGCGCTTCACTTCGTCGGCGGAGAACTTAGGATATTTCGCCACCTCGGCGTCCATTTTTTTATCGATAAGCTCCTTCACCGAGTGCACCATTACGAAGGCCTGCTCAATCGAAATCCCGCACCATTCCTGCGCCTTGTAGTCGGGCTTATCGCCGTTATCGACCACCACCCGAATGTAGTTCGCCGCCGCATCGAGCTGCTCGAGCGAGAACTTTGCGGCCATCTGCGCCGTCGTTTCGGCGGCTTGTTCCTCGGGCGACACCACGGGGGCCTCCGGAGCTGCGGCCTTTTTCTTAGCCTTCGCTTCGGCCGCAAATCCAGCGAAGCCCGCGGACAAACACAGTGCGAGGGTAAAGATTTTCATCAGAATCCAATTCCTTGTCCGGGGGCAATGCCATTCAGTTGTCCCACAATATCGGGGATAGTTACGAAACGAGTTTGCTGCGCGGCCGGGAGCGTCTTGTTGGCCGCAAGCACCGCGTCCATCAAAGAGTTCGACGCCGCCACCGACTGCGGATGAATGTCGTGGAAAAGAATAATTCCACGCTTGAGCACCTTCATTTGCTTTTGCACCCGAGCTAATACCGTCGCGGGGTTCTTATCTTGCCAGTCCAAACTATCCACGTTCCAGTAAACGTGCACCATCTTGAGGGCCACCAAGCGCGAACGAATCGCAGCCTTCGTGTATCCGGACCCGTAGGGACAGCGGAAAAACTTGGGGGCCACGCCATAAATGGCGGTCTCTTTGATTTGGGCCTGGTTAATTTCTTTGTTCAGGCTCGCTTCACCCAGCTGCGCCAAGTTAGCGTGCGACCACGAGTGATTCTCCAGGGGCATGCCCGCCGCCTTCACCTTCGCCACGATGGCCGGATTGCTCGCAACATTGCCTGCGAGCCAGAAGAAGGTCGCTTTCACGCCGTGCTTTTGTAAATTCGCGAGAACCGAAGGAGTGTAGACACCGGAGGGACCGTCATCATACGTGAGGGCCCAGGTGTTCGTCGGGAACGCATCGCCAAACATGTTGCCACTAGCCGAGGTGCTCGGGAAGATTTTGAGGGCCTGCGGCTCACGCCCCGTCGAAAGTGAAGACGGGAGCATCTGAATAGCTTGGGTCCAGGAAACAAGCTGATCCATCAGATCATCCCGGATAGCTTCAGCCTCTTTCGCCCGCCGCTGCAAATCATCGGCACCCTTAGCAACCATATCTTGAAACAAACGCTGGCTACGCGGCAAAATGTTTTGCAACTCTGCCTGATCACGATTGACGGTTAAGAATTGGGTGAGCTGAGCAAAAGCATCCGCCAACTGCAACTGCGCCTGTTGAAGGTCGCCCGCCAAACTCATGAGGGCCAGGACATCGGCCCCCGCCGCCTGTGAGAGTTGGCGGTGAAAATTAACGAGGCTGTCGATGGCCGCTTTGCGCACGCCGTCGGCTGCACTCAGCGTACGATCGGCCGAAATCGTGAGCAACTGTCGGTAGTGATCGGCAATTCGCTCGCGCAGCATTTCGCCCAGCTGACGGCCCGCCATAAGTTGGGAGTAGGAGTTGTCGTTCAAGATCTCGCCCGATTCCGCTCCATTCGCAATGCGATCGAGTCGTGCATCAAAGGCCTGCAGATTAGATTGCGAGGCGTAGAACACGCGTTCCAGCTGGTTCATCAAGGAGCTAAGCTCGGCATCCATCTGTGCGTTACGCAGGAGCGCCGTAGTATCGGCAGGTAAGGCACTCACGGCGGAAGCCGGACGACGACCCCAGCCCCACGCCGACGCACTCTGCGCCACGGGCTTCGAGCTATTCTGCGGACCCGAGCTCGCGCACGCCACTACGAAAGACAACGAAAGATAACTAAGCAAATTTTTTCTCATAGAGAAGATGTTACAGAAGACGTCGACCGAAAGCAAAGACGTGCGCGCCCGGCGCCACCTCGTGTCGAGCCAATTCCGCAAAGCCTGCCTTCCGATAAAAGGCCGTCGCGGAATCGCCACAGAACAAATGTACGCCGTTCACACGTTGTTGACGAAGATCCGCCACGAAGGCCTCAATCAATTGGCGCCCCAACCCTCGTCCGCGCACGTCACTCCGAAAGTTAATGTGCAAGTGGGCGGCGTACTCGGTGCGCCACTCCGCCAGGCGTTCGGCGCCAAAACTATCCTCGGGCAAACGCCGGTACCGTAGCGTGCGCAAAAGAGCCGTCTTCACATCCGGACGCCATCCGTAGTGACCGCGCACAATACGCGAAACAAAGGGCAAATCCACGCGCCAAAGTTTGTGCCGCCGAAACTCGTGGGTATCAACCACGCCCGTTAAGTAACCGAGCACTCGCTCGCCCTCACTCGCCACCCAGGCACTACCCAGCGCTTGATAGGGTGCAATCCAGAAGTCCGCAAAGAGGGGCCAGCGCACGGCATCGATGGGATCTCCCCCCTTACCGGTCAAACAATTAATTTCTCGGATTTGCGTCCATTCGTGCGGACGTGCACGACGAATTTCTATGCTCACAATTGTGGCTGAACGGGCGCAGCCTGATAAACGCAACTGTCGTCCGTCGGCTCCTGCACTAGTTCCACCGTGAGGGCCTGCATATTTTTAATGCCGTAAGCCTCTAGGTAACGACCATTGCGCTCACCAGCGCCCACGAATAAATCGATACGATCGTTTTTAATGGCAGAACCAATATCTTCGGCCTTCCACAAACCATTGTGCACACTGCCATCGGGAAGCTTCATGCCGACCGTTTCGGGAATACGCACCACGGACCCGAGCGGAATGCGTTGCGGATCAACCGCAATCGTATGAAAGGGAACCAGCGCACAGGTCCCAACACCGTCGCCAAAGGGATTGGTCGTGGTCCGGTACCGGTGTTCATTGCCGCGCAGTTCAGCAAAATTGAGTACCCGACCATCCAGCAGTTTTCCGGAACCTTCAATGCGCAAGTCCTTGCGAAATCCCTCGTGGACCGTGGCAAGCACCTTATCCTGGCGATCTAGCAAGCGCTGATCCTTCGGCGAGCTGGGATAATCAGACTCCAGCGCCAAGCAGTACCAAGTGTTGCGGAAGGCGCCCAGCGAACGTCCGTAGCTGCCGAAATCCTCCTGCGCGTAGCTGGCGACAGACGCCAAGGCCGAGAGCATTCCGGAGAGTGCAACGTAGTTCGTAAACTTCATTCTCCCCAGTGTAACGTGACCCCTTGCGCCACAAAAGATGTCAAAGGATTGGCGTGCAACTTCAGCGAAAGTCCCCGCACTCCGATAGGAACTGGCATGACTACTTTTACTTTCCGCAAATTAGCTATTCGTTGGGTGCCCTTCTTCGCCTTCGCACTGATTGCGAGCGGATGTAAGAAGATTGTCGATCGCAGCTATTTCGGCAGCGCCGAGAGCGCTGGCAGTGCGGGGAGCACCCAAAATGCCGGCCCCCAGGATTCGAACAATAATAACTTCTACGTAGTCGTGAGCTCCATCAACTGCGCCATCACCACGCCCATTCCCAATTTCTGGCGCAACAACTCGAGCGAAACTTTTGCCTTCAACTGCGTGCACTCGACCGGCAAAAAAATCAAAGCCGTGGATTGCCAGGTCAACGACGACGCCTGGACCACCTGCCAGTCCATGACGAGCCACACCCTCACCGGACTCACGAACGGCATTTACCGGTTTCGCGTTCGCGGCACCGACGCCGACGCCACCCTTGGCACTAGCCCCTACGCCACTTGGGGCGTGGACCGCACGGCTCCCACCATCACCTCCGCCAGCCTGGTCGCCACCACGGACACGAGCGCGAGTCTCACTTTTGCCGGCAGTGATTCCGGCGGCAGCGATCTGAAAAAATTTCAGTGTCGCCTCCTCCCCATTTACTCTGCGTGGAGCGATTGCACCGCCCCCATCAACTACTTCGCCCTCACGAGCAACACGCCCTACAGCTTCTACGTAAAGGCCTTCGACAACGCCGGCAACGCGAGCGGAGAGAGTCGCGTGGACTTCACGACTCGGCCCTTCTCGAACAGCTTCGACGGATGCGTCTTTACGAGCGCCGTGGCTCCCAACAGCCGCCTGCGCACGCAGGCCTTCAACTTTCAGTGCCACTCTCCGTCGAACAATTTGGCGTCCGTAGAATGCCGCCTCGACTACAACGCTTGGGTTCCTTGCGACTCTCCCACCACGCACCAGGTAACGAACTTGAGCGAGGGCAACCACATCTTCAACGTGCGCTACGTCGACAACCTTGGCAATCGCAGTCCCAGCGCCAACGTCGCATGGAAAGTTAACTCCATCGCACCCATCGTAGAAATCACGTCCGCGCAGGTGACCTCACTCACCCCCGGCTTCACCTTTACGGGTCGCGACAGCGTCGGCGATCCCCTCGCAGGCTTTACGTGCCAACTCATTCGCGACGGCTCCATTGTGATCGATTGGACTCCGTGCACCTCGCCGAAGAACTACACCTCGGGCATCGTTCCCACCAAGTCGCACACCTTCAACGTGAAGGGCACCGACTTCGCTGGAAACGAAAGTGTACCTGCGTCCTACACTTGGACTGCACCCAACGTGCAACCGCCCTCGTGTGCCGTCAGCACGGCCTTCAATCCGGCCTTCCGCAAGAACAGCTCCGAAACAATTAACTTCACGTGTTCGTCGCCCATCCCGCTCACCAGCTACGAATGCCGCGCGAATGCGAGTGCCCCCTGGACGAGCTGTACTTCTTCGAGCTCCCACAACTTAACGGGCCTGCAATCTGGTCAGAGCTACGCTTTCTCCGTGCGCGCCACGGACAGTGTGGGCAACGTGGGCCAGCCCAGCCTCGCGCTCAATTGGGGCGTAGATTTGGTGGGCCCCACCACGAGCATCAACACGGTTAACAACGTAAACCAGTCGGCAACGATTCAATTCACGGCCACCGATACGGGTGGCAGCGGCGTTGCGCAGAGTCAGTGCCAGCTCGACGGCGTCACCACCTGGACCGCCTGCACCAATCCCGTGACCTATAATGGTCTCACGCTCAACACGAACTACACCTTCCGCGTGAAATCGATCGACGTCGCCGGCAACGTAGGCGCCGAAAGCTCTACGACCTTCCGCACCACGCCCGTTTACGTGGGCTCCACGTGCACGCCCGTTATCTCCACCCCACTCAACTCGGGCTGGACCAATCAAACCTCCGTCAACATCGGCATTACTTGCAACGGTACGCCGCCCGCCGGCTACGAATGCAAGCTCGACTCCGGCGCCTGGGCAAGCTGCACCTCGCCGACTACGGTCTCGGCACCCGGTAACGGTCCGCACACGTTCTACGTGCGCCCCATCGACGGCAATGGCACCCCCGGCCCCTCCGACCAAACCGTTTGGAACGTGGACACCTCCGCCCCCGATGTCACCATCACCGGCGTTACGCCTTCGACCACGAGTGGACAATTCACCCTCACGTCGAGCGACTCGGGCGGCAGCGGCATTGCCAAGGTTGAGTGCCAACTGGAACTCACCTACGCGTGGGCCGCGTGCACTAGCCCGCTCACTTATTCGGGACTCAGCTCGAATCACAACTACACAGTGTCCATGCGCGCGACCGATCGCGCCGGCAACGTAGGTCCCGTGCGGCAGCTCAACTGGGCCACGACCGCTCCGCCGCCCGCACCGCCCGCTCCCACCTGTCGTCCTTCGTGGGCACAGTCCGCTTACGGCGGTTACTACGACGCAACCGGCTGCGTGCAAGGAGCGCAAACGCTGCCCGCGATGCGGGGCTATGGCGGCACCTTTGGCTGCGGCGGTGTTGCCGTGCCTACCGGCCCCGTATACGTCAACGCCACCCACCACATTTGCGGCGAAGCGTGCGCCGCGCAGGGCGTGTGCTTCCCGCCGAGCTGCACCATGAGCTGCACGGCCTACGGCATGCCCATGCATTTGGAGTGATGATGACATCGGAGTCGACTTCACGCGGTCGCCGCAACTATTTAATCAACCCCGGCTTCCAGCTGCGCTTCGTCGGCTTCACGCTGGCCATCGCCGCTGCGGCCATTGCCGTGTTTTACATTTCGAATCACTACTTCATTTGGAAATTCATCGAGATCGGCAAGTCGCTTAACTTGCCTCCCGACCATCCCTTCTTTCGCTTTATCGCGGAACAACGCGCGATGCTGAATTCGGTTTTCATTGTCACCTCCCTCGTGGCGGCCCTCGCCATCGTCATCGGTGGACTCCTACTCTCCCACCGCATTGCGGGCCCCATTCATCGTATGCGCGAACATCTCGAAGACATTGCGGCGAACGGACGGGTGCGCGAGCTCAACTTTCGGCAGGGCGACTACTTTCCCGAGATGGCGGAGTCCATCAACAAGGCACTTCATCGCCTCTCAAAATGAAATCTCCTCTGTGGCTCGTACTCTTGTTGGTGGCCGGAGCGGTGGGCTGGTCCCACTGGATCGATCGCCAAACGCCCACTGCGCCGGCTACGGGCGATGTGTCGCGAGTCCTCGTGGATGAACACGGCCATCCCGATGCTCAACTCGCCGAAGCTTTCAATTCGGCGGCCGACTTACTTGAGGCCTCGCGCTTGCATAGGGCGCCCACCCCCCCCAATCCCCCGGCCGATGCTCCCGCCGAACTCGTAACGCTCATTGCGCAGACGACTCAGAACGGAGGCAACGCCGCCTACGCGATTCGTGACTACTTCGAATCCCTCCCCGAACACGACTGGCTCACCCGCGGACGTGTGCTGCGATTTCTGGCGCGGGGAGGTCCCGAGTGGAGGCCGCTCGTTTCGGAATTTAGCTTGCGCATCCTTGAAACCCCGAGTCCCGATTCGGCCCAGGGCGACGCCGTCGAGACCCTCGCAACGGCGGCTCACGCGCTGCACGACGAACTCGACGCCACGGCCGCCGCTCAACTCTTCGAGCAGATTCAAGCTCTGCATGTAAACCCCGACGTCAAAGCGCAGCTGCGCACTTGGCTAGGCGCGAACTCTTCCCAAAACCCCCAAGGGAGCCTAAACTCAAATGAACATGACTAGCCGAAACAAATTGCTCTTGCCGCTCACTCTTTTGGCCTACGCTCCCTTCGTCGTTCACGCGAACGACTTGGCCGACCGCCGCGGGCTGTTTCCATTTTTTGGTCTGGGTTTCGGCTACCAAAGTTTATCGACGAGCGTAGACGGAGAGGTCAACAAAACCGGCACCGATACCTGGCTCCGCGCAATTGGCTCGTACTACAAAGAAAAATGGGTTTTCGACGGTGGCCTCGGGTACAACTTCAGCCGCATTTCGGGAAGCAACTCGATCCAAAAGATTTCACCGAGCACCGACGCTTTTACCCTAGAGTTTCAGCCACGCTATCGCATTAATCCACTCTTCCAACTGGGCCCCACACTGACACTCTTTACGGGCACCGATAACTCCTACTCGGAAGTTGTGGGGAGCAGCAGCAATTTGTTCATGGCGGGCGTGCACGCGCTTTTCGACATTCCCACGAGTGGCGATCCGCTCTTTCGCGCCGGTCTGCTCATTCACCGCAGCCTCAATCTTTCCAGCCGCAGCACTTGGGTTGCCATGGTGGATCTGCAAATTGGCTTTGATTTCTTCAACAACGGCCGCAAGGCGCCGCCGCCGCGCGAACCTGAACTGCCACCTCCCCCCCCGCCCGCACCGGCCCCCGCTCCCGAACCCATCGCCCAGGTCACCGATCTAAAATCCGTGCTCGTGCGTTTTCCCGAAGATCGTTTGCTCTTCCAATATAAAATGTCGCACCTCACTCCCGAACGCCGCAAGTACCTGGCGTCCTTTGCCCAATTCCTGGCGAACAATCCCGACGCATGGGAGTCGGTGGCCATTACGGGTCACACGGACAGTCGCGGTACAGACCGCGTGAACGACGAACTATCCGCCGCACGCGCAAAAACCGTTTTCGATGTACTAGTGAACGAAAAAGTTCCCGGCGAACGCATGACGTATAAAGGCATGGGCTCACGCCTGCCCATTAACGCCGCAAACAACGAAGAAGCCTGGCGTGTCAACCGCCGGGTCGAAATGGAATTCCACGGCGTAACGAATCCGAATCTTTTCAGTGATCGAATAAACGAGATCGACCGTGGACGAGACTCTTCCGTAAGGTAAAATCCGTGGCATGATGCCACGTTTTTTTCTCGCGGCCCCCCTTGTCCTTCTCTCGTGCACATCGCAGCCCGTGCTGCTCAACAATCCGCCGCCTCCGGCGCCCTACGGACTACCGGACGCACGCGAGCCCGCCACACCGAAGGCCTACAAAACGGTAGGCACTTGCGGCGGACTCCCCCGCATCGATGTCAGCACGGCTCCGGGATTCTGCGTGGGCCTCGTAGACAATGGCGACGGCTTGCTCTTTCCCCGGGGCATCACGAGTCTCAACGATCACACCCTGATTTTTGCGGACATGGGTGGCTGGGTTCCCAACCGGGGCAAACTCTACCTCCTCACCCGCCAGGACAACGGCACCTACAAACGCTCGCTACTCATGGATGCCACCACACTCCCCGCCAATCTCAAAAATATTCTCGATCGCCCGAACGCATTGCTCCTCGGCCCCGACGGACAAACTCTCTACGTCGGATCGTCTGGCACCATCTTTCGCTTTCGTCCGCTCGCGCCCAATCCCCTCGCCACCGTGCAAGTGCTCATCGATGGTCTTCCCAATACGGGGCGGCATCCCCTCAAGGCGCTCGCCTTCGACAATCAAAAACGTCTGTACGTGAACATTGGAACCTGGTCGGACAACTGCGAAGATGCGCAGGGCAAAAATCCTAATCCCACCGTGCCGTGTCTCGAAACCGACGGCAGCAACCCGCGCGGCGTTATTCGCCGCTACACCTTCGATGCTCAGGGTAAATTTCTACCCAACTTTGAAATTCTAGCGCGCGGTCTGCGAAACTCCATGGCCCTCGCCTACAATCCGGACACGAACGAACTCTACCAGGGCGAGAACTCGCGCGATTTTATCAACTCCAAAGATCCCCACCTGAGCGATCTCACGGAACCGCCCGAAGAACTCAACTTGGTTGAGGCGGGTGCCCATTATGGCTGGCCCTACTGCTACGGCAAAAACGTTACGAGTCCCGAGTACCGCGGCAAGAGCTGCGCGTCCTATCGCCAAGGTCTGCTCCAATGGCCCGCGCACGCGTCGCCGCTCTCCATGTACTTTAGCCACAACGACGAGTGGCCCGCGTGGTACCAAGGAAAACTCATCGTGGCCTTTCACGGCTACCGCGAATTTGGTCACCGCATTGTGGCCTTCGATTCGGATTCGCGCGGGCGTCCCACGGGCGACCCCATGAACATCGTCTACGGCTGGGAAGAAAAAGGCACGCAACCCATGGGTGCACCCACGAGTCTAGGCGTAGCTAGCGACGGATCAGTTTTCATCACCGAGGATAAAAACAAAAAAATTCTGCGCCTGTTTTACGATCGAACTAAAGGCAATGGTCTCCCGGTGCCCGCTAGCACCTCGAACGCACTCACCGCCGCCGAGAAAGCCTGGCGCGATGCCCGCACGCAGCGGCAAGCGCCCTTCGAAGCCCGCCTCGCCGCAGCCAACGCAAATCCCACTCCCGCCAATCTCTTTACGCGCATTCAATCCGAACTGATTCACTCCTCGTGCTTGAATTGCCACGCTGGCGTGCACTACGCCGTTATTCACCTCCTGGAATTCGACGACATCGGTAATGCCGAAAAGCTCCTCGCGCACCGCGAAGGCTCTTCCCCCCTCGTTATTCCGGGCCAACCCGACAAGAGCGAATTTTTGCTGCGCCTCCAGGGCAAGGGCAGCTGGGAAAAAATGCCCCCCATGGGCTTCCCCGATGCGACCGAGGGACAAAAGCTAAGCGCCCTCGTGCGCGAATGGATCGAAGCGGGTGCGCCCGTCCCCACGCATTAAAATAAGGCTTTTCCTCGGCACTCACGGGGACACTTTGCCTGCAACAACATTGCCGTACCTAGCGTCTATAAGTCGCAAATTCTAGGGCGTAACTAGGACGTTAGGGTGACGTGAAAAGATCTTCAAGGCACCGCGGATTCCACGCATTTTCCACATTCCGGGAGGATAATTGGGGCAGGAGGAATTTGTGAGCCAAATTCTGCTCTTAGAAGACGATGCTAACCTAGGCCGCGGGCTAAAAATGAGCCTCGAGCTGGAAGGTTACAAAGTCTCGTGGGCCACCGACATTCGTTCGGCAGAGTCAATGGAAGCGTTAGGCTCGCATGATCTTTACCTTCTCGATTGGAACCTCCCGGACGGCACCGGCGCCGATTTTTGCGACAAGCTACGCACCAAAAACACCTCGGTGCCCATTATTTTCTTAACGGCGCGAACGGACGAAGATTCCGCCGTTAAGGCCCTTACTTCGGGCGCCAACGACTTCGTTCGCAAACCCGTCGGCCAGGCCGAGCTCCTAGCGCGCATCAAAACGGCCCTCAAAGAACCCACCACCCGCGAAGAACATATTCGTTTGGGCGACTTGGTTATTTATCCCAAACAACGCCGCGCCACCTACCGCGATGCGGACGTCGAAATGAACCGCCGCGAATTCGATATTCTCACTTTTCTTGTTCGCCGCGCAGGCACCACCGTCACGCGCAACGAACTTCTGGAACTCATCGACCACAGCGGACAACTTTACGATCGCACGATCGACTCGCATCTAAGTCATTTGCGCGCCCGGCTAAAAAAAGCTGCCGTCAGCTCGATTCAAATTTCTTCAGTCTATGGAGTGGGCTATAGGCTGGAGAAGGTTTGAAAAGAACATCCTTTTTTCAGCGACTCTTACTTCTCACTCTCGTCGGCACCATCGTTCTGGTGCTCGCAGGCTTTGCCGCATCGTTCATGTACATGCGCGCTAAAACCGAAAAGCCCGCCCCACCCAGCCCGCCCCTCTTCTTGGCTCACCTCGTCCAAGAAATGACCCAGAAAATGCCCCGCGACGAAGCCTTCCGTATCCTCACGCAGGCCTCCACCACGGTGGAGCCCAATATTATTTTCGTCATCGACGATCACGGCAAACTCCTTTTCCCCGCCGGCCACAATCCGGAGTTCGACGAAATCAAACTCGACCCCTCCACCTTTCCCACGCAAGCCTTCGACAGCATCCCCATTCAGGGCTCACAATTTTCACCGCCCAAACGCACCCTCATTCGCCTCAGTGGCGAACCCGCGCGTTTTCTGGTGCTAAAGCCTCGCCGCGGAGGCAACATGCCACCCCCGGCTCCCGGCCCCACCGCTCTCGGGCGCGGCGCCGGCGGCCCCCCAGGCCCCGACTTCATGCCTACGCTCTTTGTGTTCGTGCTCGTTTCGGCGCTCCTCTCCGCACTCCTCTCCTTCGCGACTCTTATGTACTACCTACGCAAGAATTCGATTGTCGTAGAAGGCGTGATCTCGGAATTGCATTCCGGCAACCTGAAGGCCCGCCTGCCAGTCAAAAAACTCGATGAATTTGGCCGCGTCATGCTGAAGTTCAACGAAATGGCCGACGAAATCGAACGCCTCGTCGGCCGCATTCGCGAAAACGAAAAAGTTCGCATCGAAATTGTTCAGGAGCTAGGCCACGACCTGCGCACGCCCATCGCCTCGCTACGTACCATGCTCGAAACTCTGTCCAACAAACTCGATGCTCTTTCGAACGAGCAGAAAATCGATATTGCTACCACTTCGGTGAAGGAAGTTGTTTACATGGGCCGCCTGGTAGACGACCTGCTTTTCCTGGCCTGTATCGACGACCCGCAGTACCGCGAAACCCGTAGCTCCATCGACGTGCGCATGTTGCTGGAGAACGAAGTGGATCGCCTCCAAATCGCCCATACCGATAGCCAGGTTAAGGTGAGCGACCAAATTAACTTGCCAGAAAACCTGAGCCTTATGGGCGATCCCCACCTCTTTCGTCGCATGATTCGCAACGCCCTAGATAACGCATTTTCCTTTGCCCGCACCCAGGTGACCCTGCGCGCGCAGGTCAAAGACCATCAACTCCACCTGTCCGTAGAAGACGACGGTCCCGGCATTCCGGCCGAAATCCTCTCCAGCTTCGGTTACAAACGCATGCAGCGTTCCATCAACCCCCAAGCTAGCCAGCGCATTTCGCTCGGACTGGGGTCGGTCATCATGCGCGCCATCGTGACGGCCCACCGAGGCAGCCTGCAGGCCAGCAATCGTAGCGACCAATCGGGCGCCCGCATTGATATTCAGCTACCCCTGAGCTAACCCTAGCTATCCACTTCATGGATATCGCCGAACTGTTTAAAACCATTCAGGAAGCTTGCCTACCCGGGATCTGGGCCCAAGGGGTTACCATGACTCGCGGCGAGGGCACTTTTGCGGCCGATTCGGTCAACAACGAAGAAATCATTCTGCGGGTTATCCTTAAGAACAAACCGGTAAGCCCGCGCGTCACGCTCGCCATTAAAGATCTCGACTGGTTTTGCGACTGCGGCGATCGCAACGATCCATGCTCACACGTGGCAGCGGCCGTCATTGCCACCAAGCGCGGCGACCTTCAAGCACCTGCCGCCCGCAATGCCACTCCGACGCCGACCTTCGGCAATAAAATTTCGCCGGCCGCCCTGGCCGCCGCCCTGCCCACGTCGAAGTTCGTGGAGTACCGCTTTTGCCGCTCCCCGCAGGGCCCCACCTTTGAGCGCGTGCTCGTAACGGGCAATCAGGAAAGCCCCATCACCGGATCGCTCCTGAGTGCAGTTACCGGCAGTCAATCGGGCCGGCTGCCCGGCCCCCGCATGAGTGCCACGAAGGCAGATTTCTCGGCCGACTACGTGCTCAAGGCACGCGGTCGCAGCTCGGGCCTCTTGGACAAAGACACCCTCCACAATTTGCTCTCGTGCCTGGAGGACTGTCCCACCGTTACTCTCGATGGCAAGCCCGTAAAAACTTCTAAACGTCCCGCCGGCATGCGCACCCGACTTGTCGACGAAGGCCGCGGCTTTCGCTTGCAGCGTTACCAGAACACCGAAGGACTCGAGCACCTGGGCCACGGCGTGATGCTGGACCACGGCGTGATGCGTCCGCTCGAAGCCTCTAAACTTTCCGAGCAAGAGGACAAACTCCTTGCGGGCGATGGGCAATTTTATCCGCCCGAACGCGCCGCCGAACTCGTCACGGACATTCTGCCCGCGCTGCAAAAAAAGACCCCCATCGATATTCGCACGCAGCGCCTGCCGCGCATCGTAGAAATCCCCCCGCGCGTGGTGCTGCACCTTGAAAAAGAAGACAACGACACGCTCTCCATCGTGGCCAAGCTCATGTACGGCGATCCTCCCCTGGCCCAGGTGAACACGGACAACAATCAAC
Organism: Bdellovibrionales bacterium; assembly: GCA_018266335.1. The sequence continues at coordinate 12,606 of JAFEAR010000224.1, read as the reverse complement.
TCATTCGTTTGGGCCGCGACACTCCGGAGCGCATGGCCGACGTGGTCCTGCGCGACCCCAATGCCGAGCGGCAAGCCCTGCAAAAACTTCGCATCGATTTAAATCTCCAGCCCGGTCGACGTGTGCAGTTTCATGGCCAAGCAGCCGTGAAGTGGGTGAAGGCACTCAAGGGCTGGGACCTCATGGGCAACGGCCACGCCGCTTTCATGCCCACGGCGCGCATTGAGCCCCGCATCGACATTCGCGGTAACACGGAATTCAATGTGAGCTTTGACGCCCTCGGACCTGCGCTCGACGGTAAGCAATCGCCACTCGCCGGCCGCGTAGATCCGGCGCGCATGTTCCGTGCCTGGCGCGATGGCGCCGAATTCGTACCGCTCATCGACGGTGGCTGGGCTCCGCTCCCCGTGGATTGGCTGCGCCGCTACGGCAAACGACTCAGCGATTTGCTCGCCGCCAAAGATGCGCACGATAAAATTCCCGCCCACCTGGCGCCGGAGCTGGCCGATCTCTGCGACGACATGGGCCAGAGCTATCCCGACGCCCTCACGCAACTCAAACAGGGACTCACAAACTTCGAAGGCATTCCCGATTATCCATTGCCGAAAGATCTCACCGCGCAGCTACGCGCGTACCAAAAGAAGGGCGTGAACTGGCTTAGCTTTCTGCGGGAATCCAAACTCGGCGCACTGCTCGCGGACGACATGGGTCTGGGTAAAACGCTCCAAACCCTTTGCGCCATTCAGGGACGCACGCTGGTGGTTGCGCCCACGAGCGTGCTCCAAAACTGGGCAGCCGAAATTCAAAAATTCCGTCCGGGACTCAAGAGTTCCGTGTACTACGGCCCCCAACGCACGCTCGATTCCACCGCCGACGTTATTCTCACCACCTACGCTCTGCTGCGTATGGATTTAGAAAAACTTTCCGCCCAAGAATGGGACACGCTCGTGCTCGACGAAGCGCAAACCATTAAAAATCCGGATAGCCAGGTGGCCCGCGCCGCGCACCAGCTACCCGGCACTTTCCGGATTGCCCTGAGCGGCACGCCCATCGAAAACCGCCTGGATGATTTGTGGAGCCAGTTCCGCTTTTTGAATCCGGGTTTTTTGGGCACGCGCGAAAGTTTCCGCGAAGAATACATCAACCCCATTAGCCGCGGCGACGAAGTCACCTCTGCGCGCCTACGCCGCCGTATTAAGCCCTTCATTCTGCGTCGCCTCAAACGCACGGTGGCGCCCGAGCTTCCGCCGCGCACCGAAACGGTGCTGCGCTGCGAACTCAGCACCAACGAGCGCGAGCTCTACGACTCCCTGCTCATTGCCACGCGCAAAGAAGTTATGGAGCAGCTCGAAGCGGGCGGCAGCATCATGGCCGCACTCGAAGTTTTACTGCGCCTTCGCCAAGCCTGTTGCCATCCGGCCCTGCTGCCCGGACAACGCGAAGCCTCGGAATCGGCCAAGGTACAAATCCTTATGGAGACGCTCGAGGAATCCCTGGAACAGGGACACCGCAGTCTGATTTTTTCGCAGTGGACTTCTTTCCTCGATCTCATCGCGGCGGCCCTCAAGACGCGCAACATTCGCTATTCGCGTATCGACGGCAGCACGCAGAATCGTCAGGATTTAGTGAACGAATATCAGTCGCCCGACGGCCCCCCCATCATGCTCATCTCGCTGAAGGCCGGCGGCACGGGCCTCACCCTCACCGCGGCCGATCACGTGTTCATTATGGACCCCTGGTGGAACCCGGCCGTAGAGGACCAGGCCGCCGACCGCGCCCACCGTATTGGCCAGCAGAATCCGGTGCTCATTCACCGCATCGTGGCCCAGGACACGGTGGAAGAAAAAATTCTGCTACTACAGAAGAAAAAAATGGAACTCGCCGCCGCCGTGCTCGATGGCTCGGGCGCCGCCGTTTCGCTCACGCGCAACGACTTGCTCGATCTCCTCCGGGATTAAATCACGGGCGGAGGCTGATCGCGTAGCGACCACAGGCCCAGCAGCGCCAACACCCAGGCCAAGCCCAAACACGCGCCCGCCACCACATCGGAAGGATAGTTCACGCCCAAGTAAACTTGCGCCCAGGCCAAGAGTCCCACCACCAGCGCCGAGGCGTAGAGCTGCACACTCTTCTCGCGACGCTCCCACTTGGATTCCATCAAAAAACAAAGGCCCAGCAAAAGCGCCGTTGCCCGCACCAAATGACCACTCGGAAAAGAACTTCCCTCCGAGCTAACCATCCACGCAACGAGCGTGGGGCGAGTTTTAAAGAAAGTCTGCTTTTCGAGTGTGCTCAACACCAGCGCACTCACCCCCAGGGCAAAAAAGCGCGAAGCCCCTTCAGCCCCGAGGCGCCGCGCCACGTACATCAACCCCAAAATAAAGAGGAGCACCGAAGCTCCCATGTCGAACAAGTGCGAAAGTAAGCGGGCCGCCGAACTCAATCCGGCGTGCCGCGAGCGCGAAAGGGCCACAATCATGGAATCATCGAGCGACTCCAAACCTGAACGTGAATTAGCCCAAACGGCGAGTCCCACGAAGACCACAAAAAAGACGAGAGCCGCCCGCAAGTAACGATTCATGATTTACTCTCCTAGCTCCAATGCTGAAACCAGCTTACGAGGGCCATCAGCGCCAAACCCGAAAGAATACACGCCAAGGTAGAAAAAGCTAAATTGCGAGTGAGCGCCCGATCCTTCGTCACCTGGTAAACGAGCGGCAAATTCACAAAGGCACTCGCAATGGAAGTAAGCACAGTAGCAATGCCCGCCACGGTGTCCGTAATTTTTCCCTGCGATGCCAACTTAGCCGCCGCCGCCGTAGAGCTGGCGCTGCTGGCGAAGCCGCCCAAAAAACTAATTCCCAGAACACCGGCAGCACCCAAATGACGTTGTCCTAAAATACCGGCAGCCTGCAGCAGTAAAAAAATAACGCCAATCTTTAGAATACGGAACAAGGAGATGGGCGATGACACGTTCGTGGGCTTGGTGGGATCTAAACCCGGCTCGTGGAGTTTGCGCGCGCGATTAATAAAATAAACGGCGGCCACACTCATGCCCACGAGGGGCGTAAACGCAATGGCAATGGCCCCCGGCTCAAAGAGGCCCAAGATGAACAAGTTGCGCACGTACATCGCCAGAGTCACCATCAACAGAATGGCCAACGAATGGGGGAGAATTTTACCTCCCGGCGACCGCACCGACTGCGAAATTTCGGTTACGGCAGCGGAACTGTTCACCGCTCCACCCAACAGAGCCCCATAGTACAAGCCCTTCGTGCTATAGACTTTAAGCAAGACGTAGTTCACAAAGCTAATGCCCGCGAGCACAATGACGGTCATCCACGCTTCCTTGGGATTCACTAACTCCCAAGGATCCACGTAGGTGGTAGGCAAAATGGGATAAATCACAAAGGTCACCAGTCCCAGCATCACGGCGCTGCGAATTTCCTCTAGCCGCAGGCCATGCGCAAAGGCTGCTAGCTCGGCTTTCCACGCTAACAACATGGTCATCAAAATCGCCGAAGCCACCGGAGTAAATACGTGGCCCTGCCCCACCAACACTCCCATGCAAAAAGTAACCAGCATGGCGCCCGAGGTTGTGATTTCGAGCGAGCGATTCACCAGCATAGAGCGGGTATTCATGTAAAGAGTAAGGAACAAAATGCCCGCGAAGCCGGCTAAGGAAAAATAGCCACCAATGAGCTGCGCAGCGAGTCCCAGCAAAGAGGTAATTGCAAAGGTCCGCACCCCTACATCCTTCGATGCGGACTCTCGCTCGAGCCCCACGAGCAAACCAATTCCTAGCGCAAGGGTTAACTTTAACGAAACTTCCGTGTGCGGAAAGCTAACAAATGGATCCAATTGACCTCCACGCGTTACTCTACTCCCAGAACCTTCCTCCGAAAAGTTAGGGCCCGCGTGTTGATGGGACTCTGTCCCGAGGATAGATTCAGGAGCATGAAACTCTACTACTCGCCCGGCGCCTGCTCCCTCGCTGCTCACATCGTGCTCGAAGAGTTGCAAATACCCTTCGAGTTGGAACTCATTAATTTTCGGGAACTCCCCGAAGGCTATTTAAACATTCGGCCACTGGGCGGAGTTCCCGCCCTGGTAACGGACGACAATACAGTTTTCACCGAAGGCGCCGCCATTCTGCAATATTTGGGCGATCGCAAACCCGAACTAAAGCTCACCGCGGCCCACGGAACCCCCGCCCGGTACCAACTCATTGAAGTGCTCAATTTTCTTGCCACGGAATTGCACAAGGCGATGGGCGTTTTCTTCGCGCTCCCTCGGATGTCGCAAAATCCGACGACAATTCAGGAAGCCCGCACTTTTTATGCCGCGAATTTGCAGAAGCGCATCACTGTGGTCGCAAAAAAGCTCGATCAGCAACCGTACATTGCGGGCGACCATTACACCGTAGCCGATGCCTACCTATTTACGCTGCTTAGCTGGGCGAAAGCCATCCAGCTTGATCTGTCGCCCTGGCCCGTCCTCGGCACCTACCAAGCACGAATTCGGGAACGCCCAGCCGTGCTCCGCGCACTCAAGACGGAGCACTTAAGCTAATTCGGCTAAACTTAGTTATGGTCGGGATTGAGCTCGTTGAGGCCTTCGGACGTCAGCGTCTCGTTGTTGCCGTGCCGGCTACCAATTTGGTTGGCTGCGGCCATCGCCAAGGTCTGAGCTTTGGGACTCGAGAACACCTTCGCGCACTCCAGCACCTTTAATTGCTCTTCGACTCCGTAAGTGGCGTTTCTCTCAATGGCGTTTGCCGCAATCATCCAATAGGTACGGAGCAACTCGTGACTCAGCACTCGCCCTACACGCTTGGCCTCGTCACCACTGACTTGCATCGCCTCTCGGTCGGTGGCCGAACGATACAAGCGCTGACCGTCTAGATAGTAAAGCGGCTGCCCTTCGTGGTCGTTAACCACGACCTTATCGCCCACGAAAATCGGCTTTTGCTTGAGCGACTGAGGATCCGCCTTCGCTGCAACCATTTTGCTCATATCGTAAAGGCAAGACTGCACGGCCGAAACATCCAGCGCGCCGCCAGAAAAATGCTCCTTCTTCTTAACCGCATTCGCTTGCGCCGCTACGGACAAAATGAGGCCTGCAGTCATCGACATCTTTTTCATTATTGGATCTCCCGTTTATTGATCGTTGCCAACTTGACGATATTCGTAAATGTTCTTCTGAAGAATTTGGCGAACGGCCGTTGGATTGCCGGTCCATTTCTCTAACTTAAGGGCATTCACATTCCCCGGATTTTCCTTTAGATGACTAATCATCTTCAGGAGCGCATCCCGAGAATCTTGCATCGGCGACCGAGCACCCGTTAACTGACTAACCGCGACGGCCCGGTCCAGCCCAAGGCGCTTGGCCATGTACTCGACATCGGCATATTTGAAACCTTGCCGCAAGAAGGCGGGATCCTGACTGAGCACATCGATGCTTCCACTCAGCGCCGCCGCTTCAACGCGCTCCGGAGTACTCATCTGAATTTTTTCGGCGCGAATGCGTCTAAAATTTTCGTCCAACATTTCTCGCACGGAAGCACCCGCGGAACCTATCGTCCCCTCCTGCGCGGCAGGCGCCTCGTACCCCATCAGTCTCGCTAGCAACTGATTAGCGACTTCGGGAGGGCACACCGGCTTATCGTTCTGAGCCCAGACCGGGGTAGATATAAAAGTAAGGATAATAAGAAAATTTAACGTGCTCACTGACTACCGTGTCGGTTAATTTGAATGAATTATTAAGGTCCAACTGCGATTGGCACTCGGGAGCGAAGAAACAAAAAAAATCGGCAAGGAGATTGCTCTCCTTGCCGACCTTGTCGTCTGGGGACGATAGACTTAGGGATTCAGGGGTGGTCGATCAAACGCCCCGCGCTTGACCGTTACGTTGCGAGATTGAGCTGTCGCGCTTGCTGTCGCCGCGCGTACTCGTATTACGACCGCGATTCGCTGCAACATCGTCGTTGTCGAGGGGCGCCTTAAAGCCCGACTGCTTGTCCGACTTGTCGGCTTTGTCGGCCTTAGTACTCTTATAATTTTTACTGCTTCCAGAATTCATATTGATTGACTCCTTGTATTCGAAAAACCCCGGGTGGTTTATTTTTTTCCGGAATCGCTTTTCAACGATCACTAGGGAGAATCGTAACTCGGCGTCGCGGGCGCTTAAAATATATAATTTCTATTCTACGTATAGTATCTAATTATACATGCCGAACTTTAACCACCTCTACTACTTCTACATCACGGCAAAATCTGGGAGCACCACCGCCGCTGCCGCACACCTGCGCATTTCGCAACCATCGCTCAGCAGCCAACTTAAAGTTCTCGGGAACAATCTGGATGTAAAACTTTTTCGCAAAGTGGGTCGCGCAAACCAACTTACCGAGGCGGGCTCGCTCGTCTACGGCTTCTGCCGCCGAATGTTCGACGTCTCCGAAGAACTCAACGAACTCATCGTGGAACGCCTTCCCTCCGCCGCCCGCAGATTGAATATCGGAATTTCTAACGAGGTCGAACCTTCATTTGTGGTGGAAGTCATTAGCCACTTCGTTAAGCAGCACGGCCTCGTGCAACCACCTAAGGTCAACATGATTTCGGGTCACCACGAACAACTCGTGGAACGCCTCCGTTTCCGCGAGCTCGATGCCGTGGTAACTCAACGCGCCCTCAGCGACCCCGACCTCACCAATCTGATGCAGGCCGACTCCGCGGTGGCACTGGTGTGCTCCAGCAAATGGAAAATTCCTAAGCTAAAGAACATCAAGAAGCCGGCAGCCCTCCGCGAATTATTCAAGGAAGGGGATGCGCTGTGGATTATGCCGTCGACAAATTTCAAACTGCGCTGGCAAATCGATCGTTTTCTGGAAGCCAACAAAATTAAGGGCCGTATCGTCTTCGAAAGTGACGTCGTCGCATCCGTGGTTCGATCGGTCGTAGACGAAATCGGCTACGCTCTCCTGCCCCTTATTTACATCGACACTGAGCTGCCCAAAAAAACTCTGCGCGTCCTCGGTCCCAAAGAAGGCTATTGGCAATATAGTATTTGGCTCGGATGTCACAACCAAAGTCACGACGATCCCCTCATCCTGGCGCTCTCGCGAGCCTTCAAGACCGCCTGGGATCATTCCTTACAATAGACAACCCCTTGCCCCGTTGAGCGTAGGACAGGCCTTCTCCATACAGATATAAAATATATGACATCTATTTCAAACTTAGCTTTTATCTATAGATGCGCTGGGCAGAATAATCCCAAAATTAAAAGTAAGCTTGTTCATCGGAACGCGGCATCGCACCCGTGGCCAAAATCAAAATTTGCTCACTCACGCGCCAAAAATTAATTCCGTCGAGCACACCGTTCATCCACCCGAAAGTGATGCAGTAGTGACTAACGTAGGGCGCCCGGTGGTGAAGATCGTGCATAGACGCCGGCAGGGCCAGCCGAAACTTTTGCAACACGCGAACGGGCAGAACATTTTTTTTCTGGTGGGCCCATTTGTGCGAGATATTTGTGTACGCTACGCAAATCGATAGGCACCCTAAGAACCAAACGAGCGGCACACTTGACGTTGCAAAGGCTGCCAACAACAGAAGACAACCCAAGATATTCGTTCCCCCAGTTACCTGAATAAGGCCATGGCGAGTAATGCTCAGTGGATCCACATGGTGCTCCCGGAATCCCCGTAAAACTGTATTGCCCAGCACTGGCAGGTCGGTAGATCCCCAGGTATCAAAGGTCCAATGCACCAGCCCCGAGAATAGATCGGCCAAAAGGGCGGCCGCCACTGCCAAAACCAACGCCCCAAGCGGCTGATCGGACGGCATCAACCTTACCCTAAAGGCATTCACCACCAGCAGGAAGAGCATTCCAAAGAAAGCACAAATTTCAACTCTCCGGTAGCCGGAGGTGTACCCAGCTACGAGCGATTCACGAGTTTTGGATGCTCCCGACATATCCTTTAAAATGACGTACTATCCCCAATTTCTCAAGAGAACTCTCTGACGCCAATAGCAATTGACTAGCGAGAAAAATCTACTTGAATCTTTAAGTTCAATGCTTGGAAAGCTCAGCGAATATTTTTCGAATTCCGACTTCATGCCTCACGGGCACTGCTACCTGTGGAAACCCTCCCTAGTTTGGACGATGGTGACAACCGATCTGCTCATCGGATTGGCCTACGTTTCCATTTCGGCCAGCCTTTATTGGCCGGTGCGCAAAATTCGCTTGCCCTTCAGCGCCATGTTTGTTGCCTTCGGCTTCTTCATTTTGGCCTGCGGCGCAACTCACTTCATGGATATCTACACTCTGTGGAGTCCCAACTATTGGCTGGCCGCCCTGGTGAAAGTTATCACGGCCACTGCATCCGTGATAACGGCCATCTACATGTTTCCCATCGCACCCAAAGTTATGGGACTGGCTAAGACAGTAGAGCTCTCGGAATCACGCGGAAAGGAACTCCAACGCGCTTACCAAGAAATGGAAAGACGCGTAGAGCAACGCACTCGAGACCTCAATCGCAGCAACGATGCCCTCCGCGAGCGCGAGGAACGCCTGCGCGAGCAATCGGCCAGACTCGAAGAAGCCCTCGAAACGCGCGACGAATTTTTATCCATTGCCTCGCACGAACTTAAAACTCCCCTCAGCTCCTTAAGACTACAATTGGAACTGGCGAACCTAACGGCAACTTCGCTGCACCGCGAAGACCCAACCATGCAGAAATTCGAAAAGATGCTCCTCACGGCCGAGCGGCAGGTAGGGCGCATGACAGCACTAGTGGAAGAACTGCTCGACGTATCGCGAATTCGGGCCGGCAAGCTCACTCCGAATTACGAAGAAATGGACCTGCGCGAAGTGGCCAAAGACGTGATTGAGCGTCTCTACAGCCAAATGACGGACGCCAAGTGCTGCATCGATCTCTCCGGGGACGCTAGCGTCACGGGCGAGTGGGACCGGTCGCGCATTGACCAAATCTTTGTCAACTTAGTCTCCAATGCCATTAAGTATGCACCGGGCAAACCCATTCATATTCGTATCCATGCTCTGAATTCCGATATGGCTGAATTTAGCGTGCAAGACGCTGGCGACGGTATTTCTTTAGATCGGCAAAGAAAAATTTTTGAACGTTTTGAACGCGCCGAGGCCTCGCGAAACATTGGCGGATTAGGTTTGGGACTCTTCATCACTAAGCAAATTGTGGAAGCTCACCGCGGGACCATCACCCTCCGCAGCGATGTTGGCCAAGGCGCCCTCTTCCTTGTCAGACTTCCGAGGCGCCGTTAGACTGCCCCCAGAGCATGAGTATTGTTGCGCCCATTCAGGTCTTGCTCGTAGAAGACGATGCAGACTTACGCGCGGCCTTTTACGATGTGCTGGCGTTGAACGGCTATTCGGTGCTCCAGGCTGCCAATGGCCAAGAAGCTCTCGATATTTTGAACCGGGCCGTTAAAAAACCCGACATCATTTTGCTCGATCTCATGATGCCCGTGATGGATGGCTATAAGTTTCGCGAGGAGCAACGCAAGGATCCCCGCTACGCCCACATCCCCGTGGTGGTCATGTCCGCCGATGGCCGCGTGGAAGAAAAACTAAAACGTGTGGGGGGCCATGCCTATCTCAAGAAGCCCACCGGAATACGGGAACTTCTCGAAGCCATTCGCCGTTTCGCTACAACCTAGGTTCTTGCAACTGATCGTGAAATTTTTTTACGAGCGGATCGGCAATGATCGAACGCTCGTCCCAACTACCAATAAACAGATCATCTGGATCGCGCACACGACTCAGCGCCACGTAAGCCTGTCCGGGCTCCCAGAGACGAATGAGATTTAAACGTACTTGATCGAGCGTTGCTCCCTGCGCCTTGTGAATGGTGACGGCCCAAGCCAAACTCACCGGAAAGTTAGCCGCCGTAGCCAATTCCTTACCTTCGCCATCGTTCATGCGAAAGACGGCCTTCTCGACGGTCACCGTCTTTCCGGAGAGCAAGCGAATGTCCAACTGGCCTTCATCGATGTACTGCACTTTGCCGAGACTACCGTTAACCCATTTTCCCTCGGGATCGTTCTGACGAATCATCACCAAGGCGTCGCGCTTTAGCTCAATCGTGTCTGCAATGGGCAAGTTGCTCCGAAGACTCTTAACGAAGCGCTCGTCGCCCACGAATCGAGTTTCGAATGCATGCACCTTATTATCCAGGGCCGCCAATTTTTGCGCATTGAGCCGATCGGCTTCGTCGCGGCGAGCGAAGAGCAAGCTACCCTCAAAGTCCGGATCTTCATCCGTAATCGTGCGCCAATCTAAGAGGTTGCGTAGCTCGGAGCTTACACGCCCCTCGCGAGCACCGTTGAGCGCCCGCGCAAATTCTTCGTTTTTAGTGCGCATGATTTCTTGCAGCAAAATCGAATCGAACTCGGTGCGCTGCCAGGCGTGCGATAAAAAGGCCCAATCTCGCTGGCCCGTGCGCGTGACAGGTGGAAGTTGGGCGAAGTCGCCCACCGCCACAATGCGCAGCCCACCCCAGGAGCCACTCTTGCCGCGCGCCAGGGCCGCAATGCGCTCGGCGGCCTCCAAAGCCGCTCCGGGAATCATAGAAATTTCGTCGATCACTACACCCCGTGCCTTGTTAAGGCGTTTTACTACGCGCTTGTTTTCGAGGGCGCGCTGCACGGTGGCTTCGATGCCGCCCTCCATTATGCCCAGACCAAAAAAGCTGTGAAAAGTTCGACCCCCAATGAGCACCGCCGCCGCCCCCGTGCTCGCAAGCACGGGAAACAAATTGCGATCTAATTTGGAGAGGAACTTATTAATGACGTAGCTCTTCCCCGTTCCCGCATTGCCGGTGATAAAAACATTTTGATCGCCCCCAAGTAATTCCATCGCTCGAATTTGATCGCTCCCCAAATCGGGATGCAGGCTAGGAAGAAGTTTACTGAGCAACGACGACACGCACGTTCTTCTAGCTTCAGTTGTCCAAACGGGCAAACTGACTACGCGCAGCAAAAGAGGTGTCAAAATACCGATTACCGTCACCTAGCTCCTGCCGGCTACCTTAAGGGAGATGGGGACCAAAACATACATGCTCATGGCCGTAGCGGCCTGCCTAACCTACACCGTTAATGCTTCTGCCCAATCGCTCGATTTTTCGGGATCGGCACTCGAAGCCGCCTTTGCGGGCGCAGCCAAGAGCACCGGAGTACCGGAAGATCTGCTGAAGGCCATTTCGTGGGTAGAAACCCGCTGGCGACACCATTTGCCCCAGGGCGATGACGACGCCACTCACCAACGCAGCTATGGACTTATGGGCCTGCGCGACGACGATTGGTTTGGCCACAGTCTGCCCCAGGCTGCGCGCCTGGTGGGTCGCACACCCGAAGAGCTACTGAAAAATCCAGCCCTCAACATCCTGGGCGCTGCTAAATTCCTCGCTCATCTGCGCGCAACGAGCGTCGTAACCTCGAATTCGCTCGAATCCTGGTTCAACGTTGTCGCCACCTATAGCGGCATTCCCGCTGCGGACGATGCACATCTTTACGCCGAAGATGTGTATCAAGCCCTGCGCGACGGCCAATCCGCGCGCGGCATCGTGCTTCAATCCCACACGTTGAACGAAGCCGTGGGTTCCAAACACAACGCTCGTTCGGCCTCGGGCGCAGATCAAGCGGGTGTGGATTGGGACCCCAGTCCCAACCAAAACCCGGGAGCGCTGCGTCCGCGCTTCATTGTGATTCATACCACGGAGGGAAGTTTTGCCGGATCCGTGTCGTGGCTAAAAAATCCGAAGAGCCAGTCCAGCTCCCACTATATTTTGCGCGCCCGCGATGGGTACACCAAGCAGCTCGTCCGTGAAACCGACAAGGCCTGGCACGTGAAGTGCTGGAACCCTTACTCGTTTGGTCTCGAGCACGAAGGTTTTGCCGATTCGCCCGATGGCCTTACACCCGAGCTATACAAAAGTTCCGTGACGCTCGTGAAAGCCATTGCCGCACGCCACAATATCCCTCTCGACGGGGACCACGTTTTTGGCCACGACTTTTGGTCCAAACCCGAATTCCAAGGTAGCCCGGTGCAAGCCATCGGCAACTGCAACACCCACCACGATCCCGGCCAGTACTGGAACTGGAAAGGCTACTTTGATTTGATCAAGGGGCTTTAGTTTCATCCCTATTTTTTGAATAAATCGCCAACTCCGACGTCGAAGTTGATTTTTTACTGAGCGATGATTTTTTAGATTTTTATTGACGCCTTTTTGTACATCGCAGGCCTCTCGCTGCGCGCATATCGTTCCCTAGTTTTCTAAAAACAAGTTTTTACATCCGAAAATCTCAGCAGCAAGGCCTGTACGCGTTTTAAACGCGTAGGCAATTTCCGTCTGAATCGTTGCAAAAAAGTGCTCTTAAAAACCTATGGTATAGCATTTTGCATGAACACGATTCGCGCACTCAAAGACTCGGAATTGCTCTCGACGACCAAAGCGCTCGTACAAAAAGAGCGCGCCGTCACGATGGAAGTCTTGCGGCACCTGCAAGAAATTGAACGGCGCAAGCTCTATGCGTTTCAGTTTACCTCGCTCTTTGACTACGCCGTTCGCGA
>JAFEAR010000223.1 GCA_018266335.1 Bdellovibrionales bacterium | reverse complement strand
CGAATCCCAGGGCATCGCCGGGCCGCAGGGTACCCAGACGCACGTGAATGAAGCCAGCGGGAGGAGCAGCACTTGTCACTTGATGAAGATATCATAATCGAGTTCCGGAACGAATCTCAGGCCGTGCTCGGCGAGCTCCTAAATATTGTGGAAAAAATCGAGGACGACGAAACCGATCCCGCCCTCTTCTCCGAATTCGCCCAAAAAATTGATCGCATTATGGGGGCCGCCAAGACGCTCGCCATGGTCGAACCCGACCACCAGGGTCTCGCTGCGCTTTCGCATCTGTGCGAGCTCTGCAAGCGCCTGGGTTACAAAGTCGCCGAGATCAACGACCCCAAGCTGGCGCCCATGGTGGGTGGGTTTTGGGCGGATGTGCTCGAAGTCATCCAAAATCTTTTGCGGAACCTCAGCAACGTTGAGCAATCGCGCATCATTGCCGAAGGCTTTCCGAAGGTACTACAGAAGCGACTGGAATGGCTTACCCAGAAGGTCGGCTCACTGGACGTCGAAATCCAACCCAACTGATGTTGTTGCGCGGAACTCCCTTCGCGGGATCGCCGCCTTGCTTCTTATACCGACGAAAAGAAGCAAAGCCGCGGGCATCGAAAGTATCCACTTCAACATTATATATAAGTTCTACGCCCAACTCACCGAATTCTCTTCGTAAATACTCCCAAGTAAAAAAATATTTTTTATCGACCGCGGCGCCGGGAGCAAAGACCGTAGCGTCGGCGCAATAGCGCGGAAACTGCGCCCACAAATCTTCGCCCACTTCAAAATTATGCCCATTGAGACAGGGGCCAATCCAAACCCAAGTTGTTTTCGGATTAAATCCATTTTCAAAGGGCACGCGATGAATGCCCTGCGCTAGCCCGCGCCAGCCGGCATGAATAGCGGCCACATGCTGCCGCTCGCGATCAATATAAATTAGCGGGGCACAATCGGCCGACTTAATCGCGAGCGCCTTGGGATAATCCAAGATGGCACCGTTACGCAGCATGAGCCCATCGGCTTCGGCCAGGGCTTCCGTTTGCTGCGCGTGACGAGACTCGAGCTCCAGCACCTTGCGACCATGCACCTGCTTAACGTGGGAGGTTGAAGCGAGATCAATCTGCGCGCTCGAGACGACCGTCTCGAACGACACCGTTAGTCCTCTTGTCCATCCCTGAGCGAGCGGGATTTCAATGCGGTCCATAAATCACCTCGGCTTCCGGTCGTTAGGCCTTCCGCAGCCAACCAAGCCAGATCAGCTTCCGGCAAGGGCGCTTCAAAAACACAGCGCGCACCCGTGCGCGGATGATCAAAAGTAAGGGCATGAGCGTGGAGCCACAGACGCGACGAGTGCTCGCCACCGTAGAGACCATCACCCAAAATCGCCAGACCCAGAAAAGACAAATGCACCCTAATTTGGTGCGTACGCCCCGTCTCCAATTTGCACTCGAGCAAAGTGCGCCCTTTGGGGGAGCGAGAAATTTCTGCCACGTGAGTGACCGCGCGCTTACCCGTAGATCCCGGACTTACCCGAAAACGGGTACGCTCGCGCGGATCCCGATCCAAACGACTCGCAAAGGAAAGCACGCAGGACTCCGGACCACCGCCCTCGCCCAATTCTTGCACCCGCAGCGCCACCGGCGACGGCGCCAAACCCAACAGATCTTCTAATTTAGAGGGACGCTGATGCTTCAGCGCAAATAAATTGCCGCGCACCACGGCCCAGTACAAACGTCCCGCTTCGCGTGTAGCGAATTGGCGCGACAGCGCTGCATGCGTAAAGGGATTCTTAGCCACTACGATGGCGCCCGAAGTGCCCCGATCGAGCCGATGCACGATGCCCGCACGTTGCTCGCCGAGCACGCCTTCGCCCCAAACTTCGAGCGCATCTTCTTCCTCGATATCGGCGTCGGCGTGTCCCGAACTCACCGGACGAGTCAGTCCCTGCACCCGCCCCGTAGCCGCCAGCCAGGCCGCCAGAGTTTCTTCAAAGACAATGCCATTCCCAGGATGCACCGTGAGTCCGCAGGGCTTGTTCAACACGGCGAGATCGTTGTCCTCGAATATCACGGTGGGTTCAACTCCATGAAACTCGGGGGCATGCACCGAGGGCGCAATGGGCGGCGGCGTACCGGCATTGGGTTTGGCCCAACCGATTTTTTGCCCCACCTTTAGCTTTTGCGCCGGAGAAGCCTCGTGACCATCCACGAAGACCGCACCGCTATCGATGAGCTTGGTCCACCGACTGCGGGACAAGCGCGCAAAGCGCGACGCCAAGAATTGATCCAAGCGCATGCCTTCGGATTCTGGAGGAACTTCGCAGGGTGAAAAATCAAAATCGTTCGACACGCCGGCCGAATCTCAGAACGCCGCGCGCGGCAACTTGCCGAGCTGACGCATACGCTGAATAAAGCCGGTCGCGAGAGTCTCGGGATCGGGCAATTCCAGCGCCTGGCTCATAAGGTAAGCATGGCCCCGCAGGTACACGGCCTGCGGGAGTGCATTGGCATTTTCATTTTCGATCGCATCAATATGCGATGAAGAGAGTTTGCAACGTTGCGCGAGTTGATCCACCGTAAGACCGCGATAAATGCGCACCGCTTTTAGGAAAGCACCATCAACTTCTTTGCAGTCGCGAATTTGTTGCTCAAACTCGGGATTACGCTCGTAGCTGGTTTCGTTCGCAAAGCTGACGGGGGCACTCACTTTCGCCGTGGGCGTAACGCTCATGATCGGAGCAGGCTTGGCGGCCACCGTCGCAGGCGACGCATCGTCGGAAACAAAATTAGAGCCGCGACTCTGGCGGCCCACCTGCGTAACGATCGACGGACCGTCGGAAGAACGAGCAGGCTCTTCATCGTCGCCCGTCCACTGATGAAAGCCCATTTTCATGTCGTAATCGCGGCGACGTGCCGGATTGCCGAGAATGCTAAAGGCTTCTTCAATTTCGGACAAAATAGATTGCGCCGAATCGCCCTCGAGCAATCCGTACGAAGCGAGGGAACCATTGGCGTAGGTATTTTTAGAGCGATTGTATGCGTGCAGAATTTCGTTGTGCGAAACGCCCGGGGTAATATCTAGGGCCAAGTAATAATTCGGCAGGGTGCGACGCTCTTGCGAAGTTTTCCCGGTCATGGGAACAGTCCTCTTTCTTCCCCGAGCAGCGTGCGGGTCATACGTTCGATTCGGTTTGCGAGCACCGAATGTGGGTATTCCTTAATCACGGCCTTACGGGAGCGTACAGATTTCCAGACGGAGTTGTCATAATCAAGGTAGCCCGCGTATTTCACGTCGAGGCCAAAGTAGCGCCGACAAACGCTGCAAATCGCCCGGCCCACATCCACGTCGATGGGCGAACGCACCTGGTTAATCACGATGCTCAGGTCCATCTTATGCAGCGCTTCACGAAGGTGCAGCCCCGCACTGGGTTCTAGGCGATCCACCACCGCCAGCAAGTCGCCCGGGGTTTTAATGCCCAGAGCATTCTTAGGATCCGACGCCGCATCCACGATTTCGTGAATGCCGTCCGTAATGTCGAGCTGCAGCAAACGACGAAAGAGAACGGCCCGAATAAACCGGTAGGCGTTTTCTACGCTCGTCGGCTCCGGAAGCACCGAGAGAATACCGCGGTCCGCGGCACTAAAAAAATCAACGGTCAGATTGTGCGTGCCGGCACCCAAATCCAGAATGACATCGTCGGCATCTAAGCTGCGCAGATGGGCCAGCAACTCGTCCCGGCGTTTTTCCATAATGTCCGCGATCGCTAGGGGGTCCTGCGAGCCGCTTAGCAGCTGCACTCCCTGATCCGCGGGAACCAAAAGACTATCAAAATCGGAATTACGTCCGGAAGCCCAATCACCCAATCCCGAAACGGGGGGCTCCATTCCCAGACAGGTGTGCAGATTGGCTCCACCCAGGTCCAGATCCACGGCGATCACCTTATGACCCTTACGTCCCAGGGTTACGGCAAAATTCGCGCTGATGAGACTCTTGCCTACCCCGCCCTTGCCGCCACCGACGGCCCAGAGCACGGGAGTCCGTTTAGTGGAGGTACGAGTAAAAGAGTTCGTTTCTTCGGCAGGCGTGGCGTCGGCAGGACGATTCGACGAAGACAAAGCAGCCCCGCTGAGCTCCTCCTGGACTTCGAGATGAGTGGGTTCACCGGCTAGCTCACTCTCAACGAGATTGCTACGCGCGGGTCTACCCGCAAAAAGCCCCTCCACGGGACCATCATAGCCCCTCACTTAAGAAATTCAATCAGCGAGGGCGTGAGAATCTTTTTGTTCATTTCTAGGGCAGCCTGGAGGGAGTTTTGGTTTTTAGTCATGTCGGAGTAGACCTTGATGACGTCGGCATCCTCCGCGGACGAGAGCATCGTTTGGTCACTCTCCTTCGCACCCTCGATCGACTCTTGACTTAACTTCAACGCGTTCTGACGTGCCCCCATCATGGCGCGCGATTGCAGAACTTGCCGGAAACCGGTGTCGAGGCCATCGATCGAATTCTGCACACCGTGCAGATCGCCCGAGCGCAAACTATCGGCGAAGTTTTGCAAAACATAAAATACGTTCGCTCCGGTGGAGCGCTGAATCTCTTGGAACTGCGGATTTTTCGGATCCTGAATAACTCCATTTTGTTCCGCCACGAAGGACGCCGGCGAGCGGACGGTTCCCGGCACCGAAGGATTTCCAACGGACTTGGGCCCACCATCCTGAGGGTCGGCAGCTGCCCCCTGTGGCAAAGTATGCATGCCAAAGAAGGGCATGAGGCCCGGCAGGTTAAGCGAAAGGCGCTGACCCCGATCGATCTCAAGTTGGGCTACGCCATCGTCACCAAAATAATTGCCGTGCTCATCAAAGGGCGGACGATCGGTGGTGTAGCCGCCGAACACGTAACGATCACCCAAGCGGGCATTGCCCACCTGCACGGCCCGCAAGCGGAGCTGATCAATTTCGTTCGCCACGGCGGAACGAGCATCTTCGGTGGTGTTCGACGAGGAGCTCATCTGCACCGCCAATTCCTTCGCACGCACGATGATATCGCCGAGTTCGCCGAGCGAAGCGTCGGTGATGTTGGCGATGCTCACCGCAAGTTCCATGTTCTGCGACACCTGATCATCGCGCTGAAACTGCGTGCGCAGGCCAATGGCGCGCATGGCAGAAACCGGATCGTCCGAAGTACGGTTCACACGCTTACCGGAGATTCCCTGTTCCTGGTTCGTAATGAGCTTGTCGCGCACGCGCGACATAGAGTTTTGGCTTTGGTTGTACATGAGAAACTCAGGCACGCGCGTCATGATCAAAACCTCTTCAGATTCATTACGGTTTCCATGAGGCTATCCGCAACTTGAATCATTTTGGCACTCGCATCGAATGCCCGCTGGAATTGAACAAGGTTAATGGCTTCTTCATCGAGCGAAACGCCCGAGAGTTTTTGGCGTACGGTATCGAGTTGCTCAATGAGCCCCGATTGCGTCTCCATGTTGTCGTTGACGCCCTTGAGTTCAATACCCACTTGCCCCACCGTACTGGCAATATGGTCGGTGAAGGTGGCCGTGCCGCCACCGAAAACTTTGTGGTCCTGAATGTCCGCAATATCGAGCAACGCGCGGTTATCACCCGAGGCCATAGGTTTGTAGGCGGCCGCAATGTTGTTCAAATCGGACTCAACGTCCTTAGAGACTTTGATGAGACTCGCCGCGCTCGCCGGATCCGTAATATCCGCGAAGAAAGATTTGCCGGTTTCGCCCTTGGGGCCATAGGCCTGTTGGTGCACCGAGTTTACACTCTTCACCAGGTTCAATGCGGCCGAGTTCACGTTGTTCACCACTTCCGGCATGGTCCGGTCGCGCACCGAAATGTAACCGCCCAAACTTCCGCCCTCGATAAACTCGGTCACATCCTTACCTAGCGAGCCGTCATGGGCCAGCTGATAAATATGGGCCGACGGGGCCGCATCGCCCGTTCCCGAGCTGCGCGCGGTGCGGAGTTCGGTGGGTTCTACACCGTTCACGAGAACTCCGAGTCGACCGGCCGAGACGTTGATCCCCCCGTTCTCGATGGGAGTGACCTGCACGTCGACGATATGCGAAAGTTTTTGCAAAGCTAAGTCACGCGAATCGCGCTCGTCGTTAGCCACAACGCCCGAGACTTCAACTTCCATGATTCGGCGGTTCAGCTCGCTGATACGACCCGTGAGCATGTTCAGGTCGGTAACCGATCCTTCGATGCGCCGGTCAACGTCGGAGCGAACCTGGTCAATGCCACTAATGACCGATTGAAAACGCGAGGACACGGCCGCGCCACTCTCGCGAACGGCGGCACGCAGCGGTTGCGATTCGGGTTGGGTAGACAGTGTGCGCACGTCGTTAAAGAAGCGGCTCACCGCTTTCGAGATACCCTTGTCGCCGTTATCGGCGAGCACGGTTTGCAATTGGTTGAGAATGTCGCCCATGCCTTCGTACTGGCCGAGCTTGCTGGTTTCTTCTTCGAAGCGACGGTTCACAAATTCAGAGGAAGAACGTGTAACGTTGCCAACCTTCACGCCACCGCCCAAACGCAGGTTGCCGAAGTTCGTAGGTTCGGCCGTCTGGAAATCTACGCGCTGCCGAGAATAACCTTCCGTGTTCACGTTCGAGATGTTGTGGGAAACAGTCGACAAGCCAATCTGCGAGGCCGCAAGCGATGCCTTGCCCTGGCTCATGATCTTGTTAATCGACATGGTGTTCCCCCTTTCCCGTCGCTAAAAAATTTTAGAGACGTTTCTCGACGAGCGATCCCGTTACGCCGGGAACTTGCTGGTACTTAGCCTTGCCGTTGTAGGTGCCGGGACCTTTGCCACCGGCCTTGTTCGCGCGACCCTGCACGGCCGCCGTGTAGTGGGCCGCGATGCCCTGGAGGTTTTCAATGCTTCGTTCAATGAACGTAGAGTTAGAGGTGATTTTTTCGCGTAGCTGGTCGACCGTGCGCCCGAGGCGCTCGCGCTGGTCCATCAGCCGCATGCCCACTTCGCGGGCCGATGCGCCTTGCTCGATAAGGGCTTCCGCCAAGGTGCGCAGGGAAACTTCCTCGGGGGCCTTGCCCATGAGAATGGCGAACTGATCTTGAATCCGCAGGCGATCTTTATCGAGCGCGCGCAGGGCCGAAATGATTTCGTCCTTCTCGCGCATTTCCATCAGCAGTCCGTCGAAATCCATCGCGATGAGCGCCGAGCGCTCGCGCGAGAGCAAACCCATCACGCGGCCGTACAGAACATCCATACGGTCGAGGATCAGAGTGAGCGTTTGGAGTTTCGAATCCACAAGTCACCTTTCCGTTATTCGTTGCGGGCGAGAAGACCTTCTTCGATCGAGGACTGCAGCATTTTTTCGGCGACGGCTTTGTCGTCGACTTTGTAGGTTCCATTTTTGATTTGCGCCTTCAGGGCCGCAACTTTATCGCCGCGCACATCACTAGCGTTACGAGCAATTTCTACGCCCTCCTTGAGGCCGTGCGCATCGCTCGAGAGTTTAACTTGGTCGGGACCCGAGGGCGCCGCGCGCTCGGTAGCCAAAGCATCGCGACTTTCGCCCGTCTTCTGGGTGCGTCCCGTCTTAGAGGTTGCAGAATTGCCGCGAACGCGACCTTCCTGAACCCGATCCGTTGCCTGGTCTGATTTCAGCTTCGAAATATCCATTCTCTCACCCTCCTGGCTTGGAAGTTTCCGTTCCGGGAACTTCCGCCGTGGCTTCCTGCCGCGTCGTGGGGGGTAGTTTCGGTCTGGCTAGTGCCTGCGCCCGTCCTATCCCGCCCTGGCCCTTTAACTGTCTCGTTACCATGTCGCCAAATCCCAAGGGCCGTTGGGTGGCGAGCCGCTTCATAACCACTTCGTCGCGCATACCGCGAAAAATCTTTTCCGCCGGTGAAGGAGCGAAGGGATTGTCCTCACCTTCGCTCACGAAGCTCCCTGCGTTCTGCATCTGGTTATATAGATGCTGTAGCATGAGCGCCTCGAATTCGTCGCCGGCCTCCTGGTAAGCGTCCCGCCTCGGGGCGGCCGGTGCGGTGGCCTGCGCCATCGCCGCGGTCCCCAGGACCATCGCTAACCCAAAGACGCAGATCGAGAAGTTCCCGGTTTCGTGACGCTTCCTGCGTTGCTGCAATCGTGTCCGTCCGGTATTCCCTGGGAGGAATTTAAACCTTCTTAGACTCTCGAAATCCCATCCTAGGATTTCCACGTCCAAGAACCCCCCGATCTGCTGCATAAACGTGCGCAAGGCACGCCTAAGCTCCCTTCCCTTGCTCAGTCCCCTCACAACAGTTCCAACTCCGCTTGCAGCGCGCCCTGAGCTTTGAGCGACTGCAATATTCCAATGAGGTCTCGGGGTGTCACGCCTAAGGCATTCAGTCCCTTGACGACATCCCCGAGGGTTGCACCCTCATTCACAGATATTAGTTTATCACCCGCTTCGTTGACTTGAACCGTCGTTTCCTTGACATTTTCCGTAACTTTATTGACGGCCCCCGGCAAAGTTCCTGGCGCTGCCACCACGGGCGTCGTTTCTTTGGTGCTGTCTTTGGTCTTGATCTCCAGAGTCAGGTTGCCGTGCGCGATGGCCACGGACGACAACCGCACGGCGTGACCCATCACGATGGTGCCCGTGCGCTCGTTGATGATGATTTTCGCGCGCGTATCCTGCTCAATGGGCAAACGCTCAATCGCGGCCACGAGTTCCACTACCCCCCCCTCAAAATCGTAGGGAACCACCACGTCCACCGTGGTGGAGTCACGGGCGCGAGCGAAGAGCCCGCCGAGTTCCGCGTTGATGGTTTTTGCCACGCGCGCGGCCGTGGTG
>JAFEAR010000222.1 GCA_018266335.1 Bdellovibrionales bacterium | reverse complement strand
TGTCACCCGGCTTTATCTTCTTGATAGGCTCGGATCGCTGCTTCCAGATATTCCTCTATTTTCTCCCTGAAAACGACGCGGCTGAATCGCATGGCTTGTTTACGGCAATAGGCTGGCTTGATCGCATGCCCTTCGATTTCGAATTTCTTCACTGCCGCGATGAGGCTGTCTTCGGTCTGCCGGTCGAAGAAAAGTCCGGATGGTTCAGGAAGCGCAATATCGCGGATGGTCTCGGACGCGCCGCCGCTTCGATAAGCGATCACCGGCGTGCCGCAAGCGCTTGCCTCAAGCGGCGCGATGCCAAAATCTTCCTCCGCAGCAAAAACAAACGCCTTCGCACGTTGCATCAAGTCAACAGCTTGGGTGTGGGGTATAAAGCCTGTCATGACTATATTTGGCGCATCCTTCACCATATCTGCGATACGGGCATAGTCCGGGCCGTTGCCTGCAAGCACCAACTTGCGGTTCGGCATGCGCTTGAAGGCGCGCGCGATCAGGTCGACCTTCTTGTAGGGAACCATTCGCCCGAGCACGAGATAGAAATCCGATTTGTTCTCGAGCAGCGGAAAGGATTCTGTATCAACTGGGGGGTATATGACGGAACTCTCACGACGATAGCAACGCCAGATGCGGCGGCTTATGAATTCCGAAATACCAATAAAGTGGTCTACCCCCACACTTGAGACCCGGTCCCACACCCTTAGTCGGTGCAACATATAGCGAGTAAGCCAGCCCATGATACCGGCGGAGTTCTTGCGATCCGCTAGATAAGCCTCCTGATGATCCCAAGCATAGCGCATCGGCGAATAGCAATAGCAGATATGCAACTGATCCGGCCCGGCGATGATACCCTTAGCCACTGAATGGGAACTAGTAAGGATTAAATCATAGTCGGCAAACGACCAACTCTCCACCGCAAGCGGAAAAAGCGGGAGATAGTACCGGAAATGACGCCGCGCGAAAGGGAGCTTCTGAATAAAGCTTGTCCGGGGTGTGTGCCCACTCAGAAAGAAACGATTGTCGGCCGGGACGAAGTCAACTAGCGTAAAAAGATCTGCATGTGGTAAAATTTCTAAGAATTGCTCGAGAACGCGCTCCGATCCTGCATAGCTTTCAACCCAGTCATGGACAATAGCAACGCGCAAGGATTGTGCGCGCAGCACGTTTGCTTCCGAACTCATTGGCACTCCGAAGTTTGGTCAGACGAGCGTTATTCCACGTCGAAGCCGGTCAAAGTCGGTGCGGGCCATTTCCTCGACCAATTTGTCCAGCGTCGTGGACGCTTTCCAGCCAAGTTCCTGCTCCGCCTTGGAGGCATCTCCAACAAGCAATTCCACTTCCGAAGGACGGAAATGCTTGGGATTTATGCGCAGCAGCAGTTTTCCGTTGCTCTTTTCACGGGCAGTTTCCTCGACGCCACTGCCGGAGAATTCCAAAGTCATTCCAAGTGCCTCGGCGGCATAGCCGACGAATTCACGCACCGTGCGTGTGACGCCTGTTGCTAGGACATAATCGTTGCCGTGCTTGGCCTGCGTCATCGCGAACATGCCCTGTACATAATCTCGGGCATGGCCCCAGTCTCGTTTGGCATCGAGATTACCGAGTTCGAGGATTTCCCCCGAGCCGTTCTTGATGCGGGCAAATGTGGACGTGATCTTGCGCGTGACAAATTCCAGCCCGCGAAATGGCGATTCATGGTTGAAAAGAATCCCCGAAGAACCGTGTATTCCATAAGCCTCGCGGTAGTTCACCGTTATCCAGTGGCTATAAAGTTTGGCAACGCCGTAGGGGCTGCGGGGGTAGAAGGGTGTGCCTTCGCTTTGCGGCACAGTTTGCACCTTCCCGAACATTTCGGAAGTGGAAGCCTGGTAGAAGCGCGTCTCCGGAGAAAACAGCCGAAGCGCCTCCAGAATACGAGTAACTCCGACCGCGTCCACATCGGTGGTAAGCAGTGGTTGGCGGAATGAGGTTCCGACAAAACTCTGGGCACCAAGGTTGAAGAGGTAGGTTGGCTTCAGGGCACGGATGAGTTCAAGAATATTGGAATATTCATGCAGGTCGAAGTCCACAAATTCGACCAGGTCGGCAATGCCGAGCTCCTGCATGCGCCAGTAGTTCTTAGTGGATGCACGGCGTGCGGCACCATAAACCTTAATGCCCTGGGCGAGCAGCAGTTCCGCCAGGTAAGCGCCGTCTTGGCCGGACGCACCCGTAACTATTGCAGTCTCTTTCACATTGCCTCCCTACAGTCCACAGATTAGCGTATTCGCAATATAGATATTATCCAATGCCATACCATTGAGGATCGGTTGGCCGCGCCTTACGGGGACTAGGGCGCGGCAGTGACCTCTTCAAGAACATTCAACGTCGCAGCAGCACACGCATCCCAAGTGAAAAGCCTGAGCCTTTCCTCTGCACTGCGGAGTAGCATCAGCCGCAGGCCGGAATCGGTCGCCAGCCGGACCATCTCGCGGGAGATATCCGCGGCGCTATACGGATCGCAGTACAATACGGCGTCGCCGCACCGTTCCTTCAACGACGGGATACACGAACATAAAGCTGGACAGCCGCAAGCCATGGCCTCAAGCGGTGGAAACGGCGATGCTTCGTATAAAGATGGGAAGACGAAAAGGCTTGCGCCCTTATACCATGAAACAAGTTCTGCCGTGTCGTTCATCTGGCCGACGAAAATAATCCGGCCCAACAATTCTTCAGGGATGAATGCACCGGTCTGTCTTAGCGCCTCGCTGGTGCCGCCAATGAAAACGAAATTAAAGTCAGTGGCCCGTACGAAATCCAGCGCGGCAATGAAGAGTGCCGGGAAATTCTTGCGCCTACTTAAGGAGCCAACATATAGTCCATAGGGACGGTCGATCTTTTTGGGTTCTATCGCAGGTATTTTCTGCAAAATATCCGCTCCAAACCCGCCGTTCTGAATGATTGGGCTCATATTGCGGCGGATGCCGGGATAGACTTGGGCGATCGCCGATGCTTCGCTGTTCGAGATCACGATAATGCGCGACGAAAAACGAATTATCATCGGTGTCATGAGGCGATAGAACAGCCGGAACTTCCAATCATAGGCTTGGGGAAAGTAGTGTGACGAAAGATCATGAATTGTAACTACGACCCGACCGGCAAGAAGACTCAAGAGCGGCGCGACGTTACCGGGACAAAATAACACTCCGCCGCGCGCATGCCATGGCAGATCAACCTGCT
>JAFEAR010000221.1 GCA_018266335.1 Bdellovibrionales bacterium | reverse complement strand
TGCAGCATGTGCGCCGAAGCTTGATCGCGCCGCACGGGCGAAGCATCGAGCACGTCGTCGTGGAAAAGGGTTGCGGTGTGCACCCACTCGGCCACGGCCGCGAGGGTTTGCAAATCTTCGCGGCTGGCGCGCGCCGCCTGAGTCTGGTCGGCGCGGAAGCTGTGGTAGCTCAAACAAAGCAGGTAGGGGCGGATGCGTTTGCCGCCGGCCGCAACGAGGCGGGCTGCGAGTTGTTCGGAAAGGGCAGAGGCCGAGCGCACTCCACGGCTCAGCAACGCTTCCACGGCTTGGAGGTCCTGACCGCAGGCGTCGACAATTTCGGCCCGTTCATTTTCTGAGATTTGACTCAGTGCTTTCAAAACCATGGAGACCTCGTTCTCTAGTTAACTTTCACGGCCTTGGCGAGCTGTTGATAGGGCTTGAGGAGCGAAAAAAGGGGGCCCACGCTCATGCGCCCTTCATCCACGAGGCCGTCGAGGATGGTGAGGGCGGTGTCGGTCATGGTGAGGAGGTCTTCTACGCGCACCTTCTGAAACTGACAGGTGCGTTTGCTCTTTAAATCTGGCCGTTGCGCGCGTTCGGTATCGAGGGCCTCGACGGCCGAGCGTAGCTTAAAACGGACCTCTTCCATGCGCATTCGTTCGCGCTCTCGCAGCACTTTGCGCAGCATTTTCCAAACGTCATGCTCGGCCACGTAGTAGTCGCGGCGCTTGCCTACCGGGGAGAGTTTACGCACCACCTGCCAGCGAATGAGGTCCTGGAGGGTAATAGACACCAGGGCGGGGGAAATGCTGAGGGCTTTGCAGATGTCCTTGGCCGAGGCGGGTTCGGGGCAGAGGTACAAAAAGGCCCAGGTCATGCCCATGACCTTTTTGAAGCCCCAGGCTTCGATAATCTGGCCAATGGCCTCGCAGGTGTGGCGAATGGCCTCCTCATTGCCGGGGCCGAATTCGAGTTCGGCGGGCTCGAGGGGAACGTCTAGATCGTCAAAGTCATCGGCGTTCAGAGATTTTTTGATTGTCATAATGTTCATAACATTATGAACATTATGAATAAAATGAAACCCCTATTTACGTCATAGTGAACTATGTCGCAAATAGGGGTTTTTAAAAGAACTTAGCGCTTTTGCGCGGTGGGTGGGTGATCGTCCTTGGCCAGTGGAAGCGTCAAATTGGGCTCAATACCGAGTCCCAGCTTGAGCACTTCCATCATGTCCTTCACGAACAAGAACTTCATCGAAGATTTGAGTTCCTCGGGGATGTCTTCCAAATCTTTTTTGTTCTTTTCGCACATGATGATCGTGTTGATTCCGGCGCGACGGGCCGCCAGGACCTTTTCCTTAATGCCACCTACGGGGAGCACGGCTCCGCGCAGAGTGATTTCGCCGGTCATCGCGATCGTCGGATCCAGCACTCGTCCCGTGATGAGCGAGGTAAGGGCGGTGAGCATCGTTATGCCCGCGCTCGGACCGTCCTTAGGAATCGCACCGCTCGGTACGTGAATGTGGTAGTCGTAGTCGGTGAAGGCATTGTCGGGAATTCCCAGCGGACCCGCCATGCTGCGAATCCAGGATTCCGCCGCCTTCGCCGATTCTTTCATAACGTCGCCGAGCTGACCGGTCAGAGTGAGTCCACCCTTACCTTTGAAGCGGGTGGCTTCGATGAACAGAATGTCTCCGCCCACCGGCGTCCACGCCAGACCCGTCACGACGCCCGTTTTTCCGGCGCGTTCGGCCACTTCGGCGCTGTGTTTTTCGGCGCCGAGAATTTTTTCTACATCTGCTTCGTCGAGCACGGTGGTCTCGGTCTTGCCGCGGGCTAAGTCTTTAGCCACACTCCGCACCACGTTCGCGATTTCGCGCTTCAGATTCCGCACGCCGGCCTCGCGGGTGTAAGCGCGAATCAGTTTGCGGAGCGCGTTGTCGGTGAAGGAAAGTTGCTCGTCCTTCACTCCGTGTGCGTCTTTCTGCTCCTTCACCAGGTAATCCTTGGCGATGTGGAGTTTTTCTTCCTCGGTGTAGCCGGGGATGTTGATGATCTCGAGACGGTCACGCAGCGGAGCCGGGATGGACTCGAGCATGTTGGCCGTAGCGATGAACAGCACCTTCGACAAATCGAAAGGCACGTCCAAGTAATGATCCGTGAACGCGTAGTTCTGTTCGGGGTCGAGCACCTCGAGCAGCGCTGCCGCGGGGTCGCCGCGGAAGTCGTTAGCGAGTTTGTCGATTTCGTCTAGCACGACGACGGGGTTGTTGGTCTTGGCACGCTTCAACGCTTGGATCATGCGTCCGGGCATCGCGCCGACGTACGTGCGACGGTGACCGCGGATTTCCGCGTCATCGCGCACGCCGCCCAGCGAGATGCGCACGAACTCACGTCCGAGCGCGTTGGCGACGGATTTTCCGAGCGAAGTTTTACCTACACCCGGAGGACCCGCGAGGCACAGGATGGGCCCCTTCATGTCGGATTTCAGTTTGAGCACCGCTAAGAACTCAACGATCCGTTTTTTAACTTTTTCTAGGCCGTAGTGCTCTTTGTTCAGAACCGCTTCGGCGTTGTCGATGGACATGTTGTCGGGCGTCGACTTGCTCCAGGGCACGTCCACGAGCCATTCCACGTAGGTGCGGATCACGCTGTGTTCAGCCGAGTTGGGGGACATGCGCGACATGCGGTCGAGCTCTTTGGTGGCGATCTTGTCGATCGCCTCCGGCATTTTGGCTTCTTTAACCTTCGTGCGGAGCTCTTCGACTTCGTCTTCGTCGTCCTTCTGGCCGAGTTCTTTCTGGAGCACTTTGATTTGCTCTTTCAGGTAGAACTCGCGTTGATTCTTCAGGACTTCGTCCTTGATGTCGCCCTGGATTTTTTTGGAGAGTTCCAGGATGTCGATTTCTTTATTGAGCAGACGCGTGACTTTTTCGAGGCGCGTTTTGACGTCGCCCGTGGCGAGGATGTCCTGCTTCTCGGCCTCGTTGATGTTCATGTACGAAGCGATGAGATCCGCGAGGTAGTCGGGATCCGTGATGCTCTCCACAAAGATGGCCGCTTCGTCGGGAATGCTGGGCGACAGCGAAATGATGCGCCGGCCAAGGGTCTTCACATTCTTAACGAGGGCTTCGATCTCGATGGGCATGTCGTTGCCCGCCGGCAGGCCGTTGGGCACGGGTAGGAGCTGCGCACGGAGCGCCGGCTCGCTGCCTTCGGGGGCTTCGTCAACGGCGGGGCCGTCCAGGAGCACGCGCGCTAGACCGTGCACGAGCACCGTCAAAGTTCCGTCGGGCATGCGTTGAATTTTTTCGATGCGGGCCAGAACGCCCGTAGGGAACAAATCGGGGAGCTTGGGCTCGTCCATCGTCTTGTCCTTTTGGGTGACGATCGTAAGGAGCCCTGCCTCGCCCACGCGGAGGACCGAGGCCACCGAACGCGGCCTGCCCACCGAAATAGGCATTTTCATCATGGGAAACAGAACCGCATTCCTCAGCGGAAGCACGAGGGTGGATTCTGGGATTTTAATGTCGTGGCGTGAATCGCTCATACAGCAATCATGGTATCCCTTGCGCCAGAGTCAATAAAGCTAAGTGTCCT
>JAFEAR010000220.1 GCA_018266335.1 Bdellovibrionales bacterium | reverse complement strand
CCCCTTTTCCGTCGTTGAGTTTGAACACGTAAAACCGGGCAAAGGATCGGCCTTTTCGCGCTGCCGACTCAAAAACCTCAAGACCGGCCAACTTTTGGAGCGTACGTTTAAGTCAGGCGAGCGCTTCCCCGAACCCAACCTCGAACATCGCGTCATGCAGTACCTCTATCCGGACGGTGACATGTACACCCTCATGGACAACGAGAACTACGAACAACTCGTCATCGGCAAAGCTTTGCTCGGCGACCAGTCCATGTTCCTCAAGGAAAACATGGAAGTAAACGTTCTCTTCTTCGACGAAAAACCGCTCACCGTGGAACTCCCCATCTTCGTCGAACTCCCCATTCTCTACACCGAACCCGGCTTCAAGGGTGACACCGCTACGGGCGGCACCAAACCGGCCAAACTCCAAGGCGGCCACCAAGTTGCCGTTCCCCTGCACCTCAAAGAGGGTGACATCCTCAAGATCGACACAAGGACGGGCGAGTACGTTGAAAAAATCAACAAGTAAGGCCAAAGCGCCGAAGGCGACCAATGGGGTGGTGGATCTCGACCTCATTAAACAAATTTCTGATGTCATGCGCGAGAACGATATTCTCGAGCTCGAAGTAAATTCGGGTGTGCACGAAATCAAACTTCGGCGCGGTTCGCTGCACGCGCAGCCGAACGCACCCATGGTGATGGACATGCGCAACATGACCACCACCGCTACGGCCGCCAGTGCGCCCGTAACCACGACTCTCGCCGCTCCCGCCAAGGACGCCGAAAAATCTAAATACTACGTTGTGACTTCGCCCTTCGTGGGCACTTTTTACCGCGCGCCCGGCCCCAACCAAGACTCCTTCGTGGAAGTCGGCAAGGTCGTGAACGTGGGCGATGCCCTGTGCATCATCGAAGCGATGAAGCTCATGAACGAAATCGAGAGCGACACCAAAGGTCGCATCGTAAAAATTCTCGTGAACAATGCTACGCCGGTTGAATTCGGCGAGCCGCTGTTCGAAATCGATCCCCTCTAATTAAGGGTGGAGTGAGACTATGAAAAAAATCCTCATCGCCAACCGCGGCGAGATCGCCGTCCGCATTATCCGCACCGCGCGCGAGATGGGCATTCGCACCGTGGCCGTCCACAGCCAGGTGGACGCTGCCAGCATGCATGTAAAACTCGCCGACGAGAGCGTGTGCATTGGCGCCGACCAAGCAAAACATTCCTACCTCAACATGGTGTCTTTGCTTTCGGCCTGCGAACTCGTGGGCGCCGACGCTGTTCACCCCGGCTACGGTTTTTTGAGCGAGCGCGCTGAGTTCAACGAAATTGTCACCAAGTGCGGCATTAAGCTCATCGGTCCTTCCGTCGAGAGCATGCGCCTGATGGGTTCCAAAGTGGGCGCCCGCGCCGCGATGGCCAAAGCCGGCGTACCCATGTTGCCCGGCACGGGCGTACTGCCCGACGCCGCCGCGGCCCGCAAAGCTGCCAAAGAAATCGGCTACCCCGTGCTCCTTAAAGCGAGCAACGGAGGGGGCGGACGCGGCATGCGCATCATTCGCGCCGAACACGAGCTCGAACAAACTTTTCACTCGGCCCGTAGCGAATCGCAAACGGCCTTCGGCTCGCCCGACGTTTTCTTAGAGAAGTACGTCGCCAAGCCCCGGCACATTGAAATTCAGGTTTTGGCCGATGCCCACGGCAACGTCATTCACCTAGGCGAGCGCGAATGCAGCTTGCAGCGCCGGTACCAGAAGATTGTCGAAGAGGCGCTCTCGCCCGTCATGACGCCCGAGAAGCGTGCGCAGATGGGCAAAGCTGCCTGCGATGCCGCGCGCGCCGCCAACTACGAAGGCCTGGGCACCGTAGAGTTTTTGGTCGATGAAGACCTCAACTTCTACTTCATGGAAATGAACACGCGCGTTCAAGTTGAACACCCGGTCACCGAAGAAGTCACGGGACTGGATCTCATTCGCGAGCAAATCAAAGTCGCGCGGGGCGAAAAACTTCCGTTCAAACAATCCGACATTAAGTTTCAGGGCCACTCCATCGAGTGCCGCATCAACGCCGAAGATCCGCAAACCTTCGTTCCGTGTCCGGGCTTGATCACCGGCTACTTCCCGCCCGGCGGTCGCCGCGTGCGCGTAGATTCTTTTGTGTACTCCGGCTACAAAGTTCCGCCCTTCTACGATTCCATGATCGGCAAACTCATTACCTGGGGAGACACCCGCGAAGAAGCACGCATCACCATGCTGCGCGCTCTACGGGAATTCGATATTCAGGGCATCAAAACGAACATTCCGCTGCACCTCCGTATGCTCGAAAGCGAAGACTTCAAAACGGCCAACTTCTACACGAAGTGGATCGAGGAAGTACTCCTCGCTAAGAAACCCGCATGATGGGCAAGGGCGACGAAGATACGATTGGCGGATTCGACGATCCCGTCGCCGGCGACGAATCTTCGGAAGCTCACTCGCTCGCCCAAACTCTGATCAAGGATTTGGGACTGGGCGACAATCTTGTGGCCCAAGATAGCCGCACCCTGACGGAAGATTTTCGGGGAGCGTTGCAACTCGAAGCCGCGGCCTTCGCGCGCGTCGGTTTGGATTTGTCCGTGGTCGTCGGCGTATCGGGTGACTGGACTTTGGCGCTCGAACTGGTGACCCGACTAACTAATGACGGAGTCGATTCTACTCCGGCCAAAATGTGGAAATTACGTTGTCTCGTCGAGTGTCATCGCTACGCCGAAGCCCTGGCGCTCAGCCAAACGGTGAACTGGGAAAGCTCGGCAATGATTCACGTCAACTACCTGACGGGTCAGGCCTTTGAATCGCTCGGACTGCGCGAACAAGCACAAATTCGCTTCGAAGCTGTACGGCGTCAAAATCCACACTACCGGGATATTTCTTTTCGCACCTAAATGAAAAATCCCTTTGGCGTCAGGCTTTTATCGCCCGGGCGACTCAACTCCGCGCCGGCGTGGGACTAGAATAAATAGAGATGCATTTTGCCAAGCAGAAGACCCTCATCGGTCTTCTTTTTCTTTTGTTACCGGTCGCGGCCTCGCTCGCCGTTTTGGAAACTCCGGCCGTGTCTGATCTCGCATTAAAAATTGCACTCAAAATCGCGCGCTTCCGCACGGGCCTTCGCATCGAAACCCAAGCATGGGACGTACAACCCCTTTCTTTTTCCGCTTCGCTGCGAGAAGTGAGCGTTGGTGCCGAGCAATTAAATTTACGGGCACCAGAAATCACCGTGCAAATTTCTCCTCTCGCCCTTCTAATCGGACGCGTCAGCTTGCGCGAAATGCGTATCGATTCCCCCTTTCTCTATGGCAACGTACCCCCGCATTGGCTCGAAGATGACGGGAAGCCCACCAAAATTGACTCCAGCGACATCCCTACATGGCTAGGCACCAAGATTGCCACCGCATTCAGTCAACTTGACCGACAGCGAGTTGCCTTCGACACCCTACGTATAACAAACGCGCGCGTACAAATTCGCGACCTTCAACTCGGCAAGGGAACTATCGATTTAGAAAATCTAACGGGTGGACAGGTGCGTGCCGAATGGTCGTTGGCAGATTTAAAAATGCCTAAACGCCTAGAGACAGTACGAGAATGCAGTGGAGCCATTACTCTGCTGCGCGAAACCAAGAGTCAGTTTTTTATGTCGCTTCGCGATTTTAAACTCGAACTTGCAGGCGACAATAATTCCGATGTAGCCAAGGTTGAAATTGCCGGCCGTTGGCCCGGTGAATTTGAAGCGTCTGCAAAAATCGATCTGGGGTTGCTCGTAGGGTGGCTCCAACGCAGCCCTCTGGCAGCAGAAGCCGCGCCAGCGGAGCCCGTGGCCGGAACCATCGAAGCCAACATTCGTGCCTTTGTACGAAAACGTAGCCTCGAATCTATTTCCGCCTCCTTCAAAACCAAAGGATTGAGCTACGACGGATACCTACCGAACAACGTAGAAGGTGAATTGAAACGTGTCGGAAAGAATACGGACATCACTCACCTTAAGGTCACTCTCCCGTTGGGAGTGGGCGACAAACTCGACCACGTGGCCACCATCGACATTCCCCGCATCCAAATTGAAAACGATCAAAATCTCAAAGGTAGCGGAAAAATTTCTAAAGCTGGTTTGTGCGCTATTCTCGTAGGAGCCGATGCCCGCGATGTGTGTTACGCGAATCTGCATATCGACGGTGACGCCGCCTTCGAAGGCACTCTGGAGCCGTTAGAAATAAAAGCCAAAACTCATTTGCACACGAGTCCCATTGGCGTAGCTACCGACATGCTCACACTCAAAGACATTGAGTCGCCCTTATTGGCCCTGAATCCGGCGTCCGTAGCGGGAGAGGTCACCATCCGCGATAAGTACATAACGCTCGACTCCGTTGATGCGACTTGGCCAGACACCTCCCAAGTCCATGCCAAAGGAAAAATTATTTACAAACCCATCCTTGCCGAACTTGAATTTTCCACAGATAACAGCCACCTCGAAGGCATGCTAACGCATTTCCTCGACCTCAATGTCACCGGCAGTCCTAAAATTACAGCGAAAGTTGTGTACGACGAACAGGCCCCCTCCCGTAAAGAGCGCACCCGTGTAAGTGCCGAAGCCTCTATCGACGCCTTCGGCATCGAGGGCCAGACCTTCGGCTTTGTATCGGGACCGGTCACTTACCTGAACAAGGAAATGTTCATTGGTCCACTTAAGCTGACCAACGGTGGAGGTCGGGCCATGCTTACCGGCTGGCTACGCAACACGCCCACGGGAACGATGTTAAGGTTTAACTCGAATCTAGAACGACTTGAGGTCACCGGAAAAGCACCTAAAAGTGGCTCCTCACTGTTTCACGGATTTGTAAGCGGCACAGTGAATCTAGATGGACATACTGACTTTGCTGCCCACCCCGATACTTTTATCAACGGGCCGCTAAATTTGAATGTCGAAACCCTAACTGCTTTTCAAATTCCGTTTCAGTCGGGCACGCTCAAGGCACGCTACCACCACCGAATTCTCGACGTCACCGAAGCGACCACACGTAAGGGAACGGGCTCGGTTTCACTCGCGGGCAAACTTTATCCCGACAAAGGCACCGAAATCTTTTTCACATCGGACGAAATTCCGCTCAAAAATTTGGGAGCTATTTCAAGTCTGGACCTTCTTCAGGACGGAGTGGTGCAAATCAACGAAGGTTATTGGTCTCCCACCAAAGGGTGGAAGATTGGCGGAGATTTGGATCGCGTGCGCATCGCCGGCCAAAAACTCCCGGACGGAAAATTCAACGTATACGGTGACGACAATCACATCAAAGTCACGTCCAAATTCAGCGAAATGATTAAAGTGAATTGGGAATCCGACCTCACGCCTGGTGAGTCCAACAACATGCGCTTCGAGGCCGACGTCAAAGACGAAGGATTCTACACGTTCTTTTCATGGCTAAAACGTTGGAACTCGGAGAATCCGGTCATCGCAAAAGGAAATTTACACTTGGACTGGGGCCCGGCGAGTGCAAGCGTTAGCACCCACGGGCTCGAAATTATCGGCCCCTATTCCCTCAATCCTAAAGTACAAACGCTCCTCAAAATTGAAGGCGAGCACGCCTTAACTTGGCAAAACAATCGCGTTGTAAAAAACAATTTCGCTATCACCGCTCCCGAACGTCTCGAATTTAGAGCCGATCCCGGCGCCAGTGAGATTCTAGTTAAGGGGAATCTCCCCGCCGCCCTAGTGGATCTCTTCATTCCTACTTTTAAACTACGCGATGGGGTCATTGCTGTGGATGGCCGCATTCCCCTGCCACTCGATTTAGCAACCATCACGGCCGCCCTCCGCACAAGGAGCATGTCGTTCACCATTCCGGGTATCGGCCAACCCGTTACTCGTACCGAGGCCGATGTAGAACTTGCCGAAGGACGCCTCAACTTTCACAATTTGCATGGAAAGCTCGGAAGCGGCGACATAAGTGCAACGGGTGTCTACCGCATTGACTTCTCACGCCCCGGACTTTTTCTGGAAGCGCGCCTCAATCGCGCCCAGCTTACTCTGCTCGATGACATTTCTGTGGACGCCACCGGAGAAATATCGCTCAAGGGGGAACACCCGCCCTACCTACTGGCCGGACACCTTCTAGCCGCCAATACGCTTTACACGAAAGAGTTTGGAGGAAAAGACATCACCTCCGTGGTCACAAGTCCCGAACCCACTCTGCAATTTGCCATGGATCTCGAAATTGGACCCAACTCCCGAGTTCGCAACAGCATGAGCTCTGCTGTCATTTCGGGCAAGCTAGGTATTCAGGGCACAGACCTCGATCCTGAAATTCAGGGCACCATCGATATTCTCAGCGGATCCGTATTTGCGAAGGACAACGAATTCCGAATTAGCCAAGGACGCGCGAGTTTTCCGGGGGGCACGGTTAAGGTGCCGAACGTGAACCTCATGGCGTCGACCACCGTAAAAGACCCAACGCAAGACTACCGCATTCAACTCCAGGCCCGCGGTCCCGGCGACCAACTCAGCATCGACCTCTCCAGTGAGCCCACTCTGACTCAACCTGAAATTGTAAACCTCCTCGCTTTCGGTGTGAGTAAGTCCACAGGCGAAACAGGAGTAGGCGCAGCCCAATCGGGTGCATTCCAAGCTCTTTTTGGCACGCTCTTAGGATCCAGCATCAGCAAATCTACCGGCGTGCAGGTGCGAATGGAAACACTTGCTACTCAATCCGCGGATTCCAAGGACCCAGGTAAGACTGTTCCTAAGGTAACCGCTGTTAAGAAACTTTCGGATAAAGTAACAGCTACTTACGGACGCAGCCTAGACGTGCGTCCGGAGTCAAACGTTCAGGTGGACTACCGCCTCCTGCGCAACCTAAACCTGACGGGCGTATGGGAAACAAAGAACACCACAGGAACGTCGGCCACGGCCGAAGATCGTCAAAGGAGCTCAACCGGCGTCGATGTCCGGTTTAAGTTTGATCTGAAATGAGATTCTGGAGTTGGCTTGCAACGTCTGCACTTCTGGGAGTTCCCTCTGTTCGTGCGGCCAATGAGTCCGTCCAAAAAATTAGTGTCGCGGTGGATGGCGCCACCGATATCCCCCGCGTGCTTGAACTCATTGGGCTGCGCGAAGGGGATTCTTACTCGGAGCCTGCTGCCGAGCGTGGGTTACTGCGACTAGCCGATACCGGGAAATTTCTGGGAGTCAGCAGTAACTACGATTCTAATTCGGGCGAGTTGCGAATTCAGCTAACTTTGGTTCCCCGCGTGGCTGCGGTCGAAGTCCACTTAAATTCGGAAGACAACGATGATGTCGCCTCGGACCTCGATACCGATGTTAACGAAGTTGTTGGTTTATCCGTTGGCGACGCTATTCTTCCGGAACAGATTACCGGCATTCGCGAGCGGGTATTGAACCGTCTCCACGACCGCGGCTACCGCAGTGCCCAAGTAGTTATCTCTCTCGAACAAGTGCCCCAAAGCGCCCAAGTGCGTGTTCTCATCTCAGCATCACTCTCCAAGCGCACCATACTGCATGAAATCCGGCTGCGTGGATTTACTCAGCAGGACATAACCGAGTTCTATGGACTCATGAACCTAAGCCGTCGGGGCTTACCTAAAGCCTCAACGAACGAAGATGTTGTCGTGTTTCTACAAAAGCCACTCGATACCATTGAAATCAACGAGGCAATGAACGAGTGGAACCAGCAAGTTCGCGAAAAGGGCTACTTCGACTTCCAACTCAAAAGCACCGAGACAACGGAAAACCTAGAGAGCAAAATGCTCTTCGAGCTCACTCGGGGGCCAAAGTACGACATCAAATTTCATGGCAACGTAGCTTTTTGGGGACGAACGTTGAGAGAAAAAGTTATCGACCGACCGAAACGGTTGGGAGTTCCGCTCAACCTCCAGGAAACCGAGTCTTTGCTCACTCGTGAATACGAAAAAGAAGGTTACTCCGACGTCACGGTTCACTCACATATCGAAGATAAATTGGATCGCCGTCGAGTTCATTTCGAAATTACTGAAGGAAAAAAATACTTTCAGGGCCCAATCCATTTTGCGGGCATTACCGAAGCCGAACGTCAGGAACTAGAACCTCAAATTATCGAATGGCTTCGGGCCTATCGTGACCCGACCAAGCGCATGCCCTACGACGAAAAGTTTTTGCGATCGGAACTACCTAAAATATTAATTCGCGTACGTTCGCAAGGATATCTAGACGCCAGAATTTTAGAGCTTCGATCCTTCGAAGACGCTCGACTTCCCCTTATGCACGTAGACATTCCCTTACAATTAGGGGAACGTTACTTTGTTCGCACGATTAATATTAACGGCAATCTGTCCCTGAGCGGCAACGACCTGGCCGAAACAATCGATCTCAAAACGGGCGATCCCGTAGACCCCATAAAAATTGTCGATATCCGTCGCCAATTGCAAAATCGATACCGCGAGCTGGGTTTCCTAAGCGCACGCGTGACCGAAGACGAATCGCAGTTGCTCAAACGCGTGCCGGAAACTCAGCAGGTGGACATTAACTTCGACGTCAACCAGGGTCCCCAAATTCGCGTAGGCTCCGTGGTCGTTGAGGGCCTCGTTCGCACTAAAGAGCAGGTTGTTCTGCGTGAGCTGCGCAAAGAAACTCTGGCACCCGGCACCCTGTGGACCCCCAGCGGAACCGACCGTCTGGAGCAACAGCTGCTCAATTTAAGTATTTTCGGCGGCCTCACTTTTGAACCAATTGGTGGACACATTGTGCAACGGGCTTCCAGCGATGGTTCGCAGGTGGAAGTGCAGGAAAAAGATTTAAAGATTTCTCTTAACGAACGCCCTTCAGGATCCATTGAGTTCGGCCCCGGATTTAGGGATGACCGTGGACTCATTGGATTTGCCGAGCTTAATTACCGTAACCTCGGGGGCTGGAACCGAAGCGCGCAAGTACGCACGCAGGTGTCGCGCAAACTCGACCACGAACGTTTCGTGGAACAGAACTACTCCTTTACTTATTTAGAACCCTTCGCGCTGGATCAGCGCATACGTATGCGTTTCAACACCCAGTACGACAAAGCCGATTTAACCGCCACTCGCAGCGATGGCGGCCTCTCGGGTTACAGCAAGGAGGAGGTTTCCTTCACTCTGAGCGCCGAAGCAGAAATTGCACGCAACTTACGCCTTATTCCTAAGCTTTACTCCCTAGCCTTCCGGCGTACTTTTGACATCGATACCCCGGAAAAAAATCGTATTGCCACGGTCGGAGCTGCGCTTCTTTACGACAACCGAGACAATGTCTTTAACCCAACTCGGGGCTGGATGTTGTCGGGCTCCTTTGATTACTCTGCCCCCCAAATTGGTAGTCGCTCTTTTGACGCTATCAACCAGGAGCTAAACTTCGCAAAGTATCGCCAGGAGGCTTCCACCTATTTGAGTATAGGAGGAGGCAACGTAGTGGCCTTCTCCGCTGCCTATACTCACCTCTGGGCTTTCGGAAACAAGGGTATTCCCGTGGCCAGCCGCCCCACGCTTGGTGGTGGCAGCTCTATTCGAGCCATTGGCGAAGGCAAGCTCTTCTTTGAACAGCCCGGACTCGGAGCCCACAACGTTTACGAGGCTCGCGTCGAGTATCGAGTACCGCTCTTCAACGACATTGGCCTGGCTTATTTTATAGACATGGGAGAAATCGACGCCAGCGGTAACGACTTAACTACCGGCGCTCCCATCGAACTATCAACGCGCATGCGTACCGGCTTGGGAGTGGGACTGCGCTACAAAACTCCCGTGGGCCCCATCGCCGTAGATGCCGCGTACAATACGAATCCACTTTATCAAAATGGAGTTCGCCAGGAGGATCTCATTCACTTCAGCTTAAATATTGGCGCTTTCTAAAGGTTTTTGCGATCTACTTTTTATCTGGCGCGCTGGGGAAGAGTCGGCGAGCTCGGGTAGAATTCTAACGCTACGGTGTCCAACACCAAGCCATTAGGGAATAACGAGCGCGCCGTTTCGACTGTTTTTTGGTCGCTCATTCCCACCGAAAAGCAGCATCCGGGACCAAATGTCCTGCACTCTCCAACACTGACGCCGTCTACATCCTTCATCGCCGAAAAAATTGGCGAGTACTTTTGAATAATTTCTAACGCTTCATCGACCGAAATGGCGCAATTTTCCTGACTGGTATGAGCAGTCACGGCCCTGTTCACTAACATCATCATTAAACTAGCCAAAATAAATTTCATGATGTCTCCCTGCGAACAACTCTACCAGAAACTCAGTGAAGCGGTAACCATCGACTCCACAGAAACACAGTCACAATGGAAATAGGAATGCCGACTCCTATCATTAAATTGGCCAATTCGGGATTGAACCCAAATTCCTCCGCCACAATACCTGCCGTTATCATAGGGGCCATGGCCGATTCCAAAATTGTGACTTGAACGGAAAATCCATGTTCAAGAAAAATCTTGGTGTATAGAATCCAGAAAAAAACCGGAACCAGAATTAGTTTAAAAGACAGTCCCAAAAAAAGGGGGCGCCAATGGCGACGAATAACAACCCGAGAAAGACGAAGCTGAAATCCAACCGCGACTAGCGCCAAGGGAATGAGCGTTCCGGAAAGTCGGTCTAAAACGCTCACTAAGGAACCCGCCGGAAAAATTCCCCACCACACCCAGGCCAACGCCAACAGCAGGGCAATGAACGGCGGAAAGGTTAGGATATTTTTTACGATTCGCGTAACGGTGATCCGCCCCGCCTCGTGCGGGCTCATTGCTGACGCCGTAATCAGCCCCAACGTAGAGAGTACTAAAAAAGTTCCGGGCTGGTCGACCAGCAAGCCAATTCGCACCGCTCCCGATCCCGCAAAGGCCTCTAACAGAGGGTAACCCACGAAGGAAGTGTTGCTCAGTCCAGCCGTGAGAACAAGCGCGCCAATTTCGGCTCGGTCCCAGCGGAATATTTTCCCGATCAAAGAGAAAAAAAAGAACGAAAGAGGAAACAGCAACCACGCCATCGACACCGGTACAAATAAATCGGGGCCCCAATGCATAGTCGCCCAGAGCGGAGGAATCTGATTCAAAATTAATGCTGGCAGCGATACCCAGATGACAAAGGAATTGATTGAGTGAGGAAAATTCTTAGGAAATCTGCCCGTCCAACGCAGACAAGCACCCACGCCCAAACAAACAAAAACAAGCAATAAATTTGGGTTCGTAACGCCTCCTGCTCTCCGAATGCCACCTTGAGTCGGCATTCGCACCTACAAACATATCCTGAATATTTCATATTTTGGAAGCGCTCAGCATGCTTTACTAGAGTTTCGCATGACCATGAACACCGACGTGCAAGAAAAGCGAATAACGGCAGGAACCGTCTTCATGCAAGAAGGCGAAGCCTCCCGAGTTATGTGCATTATTAAGTCGGGTCGCGCCCGAGTCTATAAAAAATACCAAGATACAAAAATTATCATCGCTCATATTGGTGCGGGTGACGTTTGTGGAGAACTCTCGCTGTTAGATTCACGTCCCCGTTCGGCTTCGGTCGAAGCGCTTACTGATCTTACGGTTATCATGGTCGGCGAAGGCAAAGGCAGTAGCCAAATGACTCAACTTCCGGATTGGGCACAAGCTATGATGCGAACCTTAGCCAATCGCATTCGGGAGGCCGACAATCAAATTTTGGGGCTACGATCGATTGCTGAATTCCAAAAGAAAACACAACGGGTGGATCTATTCTCTCGAACGCTTTATATGGAGTCACATAGAATTTTATCTCTCATTCATGTTTTACTCCGCGACTGCACACAGCAGAAAGAAGCGCTAAGTCCCCACGAATTCCGTCTGCGCGTTATGGAAATGGTAGGACCTCAGCTAGTAAATTTTACTCGGGTATGGTCTTTTCTGTGTGAGGTCGGAATTGTTAGCTACGGCGATGCAGAACGAAAACAAACTCCCCCCGTGCACTTAGATGAAGCCAAATATCAAGCCTTGTTTCTTCGCCTGAATATCGAAATTCAGAGCGGCAGGTTTTTAATGCTTCAATCGGCGGCCACCGCAATTCTGACTCAAATTATGCGCATCACCACCGAAACCAACACTAAGCGAGAATTTTCTAAAGAAGAAATTATGCGCATATCGAAGGGTGTGCAAATGCCCGAGATACTGTATCGGGAAGGCGTGCAAGAGCTGAATCGTAATGCTCTCGTCGAAGCTCAAAGTGATTTAGGAGTTTTTTCTTGCGATCTGAACGAAGTCAGCAAGATGCTTCCCCTTCAAGAGTTAATACGTAGACTCGATGAAGCCTCGCCGCAAGTCGACCAAGCAGATCAGACGCTAAAAGCCGCCTAAGTCGGAGTGTTTCGGCTGCTCCCAGCACCGACCTCACCATTAAAAATACCGGGGCAGCGTACGGAATATATGGAGTTCCTTGCAATGGCGGCATTCGCGTTTCGCCGTAATCACGTTAATATAGAAACCTGTATGGTTTTTGATTACCCATTGGTGATTCTCGAACGACACCTGGACACTTTCGGTCACGTCAACAACGCCACCTATCTAGAAATTTTTGAGGAAGCCCGTTGGGACTTTATCGAGCGTAACGGATATGGCCACCGGCAAATTATGAGCAGCGGTGAAGGGCCCGTGGTGCTGGAAGTTACTCTTAAATTCAAAAAAGAAATGCGCCTGCGCGAACGGGTCGTGGTTAAATCCGAAACCATCGGGTACGAAGGAAAAATCGGTAAAGTGCGCCAGTGGATTGAAAATCCAGCCGGAGAAGTGCATGCCGAGGCCGTGTTTACGATGGCCTTTTTTGACCTTAAGGCCCGCAAAATTATTCCTCCTTCGCCCGCCTGGCTTAAAGCTATCGGGCTATAAGTTAAAAGGAACTTAGTATGAACAAACAACTGGAGTTTCAATTGAACGGTCAGGACAACATCGAACTTAAAAACCTGCTCAAGGTAACTGGGTTGAGTGCCAGCGGTGGACAAGCGAAAATGGCCATCGAGATGGGTGAAGTTTTGGTCGATGGCGCCCAGGAACTGCGTAAGAGTTTTAAAATTCGCGCAGGACAAACGGTGAGTTACGAAGGAACCGACATCAAAATCGTTCCTTAAATCATGACCGAAATCATAGCTTGCTTTGGACCCCACTCTTAGAATGGTAGGCGGAGGTTCACATGAAGAAGAATGTTGGCTCACTCGACCGTTCTGCTCGTTTGGTGCTGGGATTTTTGCTGCTAGGTGCAGGCTATTGGTATCAGTCTCCTTGGGGATTTATTGGTTTGGTTCCGCTCGCCACGGGTCTTATGAATTGGTGCCCTCTTTACATTCCTTTTGGAATTAAAACGTATAAGGCAGACAAGTAGCGCTGCCCGACCGACAACATAAATATTTGATTTAATTATATTTTTACATCAATTAACCATGAATTCTCCTCTGCCGCCGTTAAACAGGGAGTAGAAGGAGAACACGACGTACCGAGCGCCGCGGCCTCGTGTGGAGAATGTCGCGCGAGCTAAATGCCAAGCTCCAGGCATTCGTAGTTTGGTCGCCCGCTTACGCTCGAAGCCTGCTTGTTCCCCAAAACAATACGCCCTATAAAACAGGGCTCAGGAAAGGGGAACCCAATGGCCCGGGCTTTATCTAGAAGAAGTGCAGCTCTCGAACCGGCAATTCCTTTCTATTTAGCTAAATTGCGCAGCGAATATGTGGCGCGACACCAGCGCAACCCAAAATACTCGATTCGCTCCTTTGCACGAGATTTGCGCTTGGATCCGTCCGCATTATCCGCGGTATTACGTACCAAACGGAAAATTCCTAAGAAATCACTGCTGACGGTGGCAGAGGCGCTAAGGCTGAATAGCCAGCAATCACACAATTTTTTGCAAAGCCATGCCACGGCCGACCTCCGCCAGCTAAAACAAGTGGAGAGCCTCTACCGACTCGACGAAAACGAGCATTTCCAAATTATTGCGGAGTGGGAACATTACGCTATTCTCTCGTTACTTCAAACATATCGCCCGCCCGGAACCATATCGTGGGCTTCGAATGCTCTCGGCCTTTCGCCAAGCCGAACGCAACAAATTTTCGGGCGACTCGAAGCCGCCGGCCTCGTCCAACGTCGAGGAGAACGCTATCGGTCCACCGGACTTCGCCTTACAACGAGCGAAGATGTGGCATCGCGCGCCCTCCAACAAGCTCATTCCAACTCGCTTCTTCGGGCCCAAGCTAAACTTAAATCTCTCGGTCCCGAAATGCGCGACTTCTCCGGACTCGTATGCGCAGTCAACCTTGATCAGCTAGATGCCGCCAGAACACTCATTCGAAAATTTCGTACCGAATTCGCTTCGCTCGTAGAACAAGGTTCCCGACGAGAGGTATGGCAACTTTCGGTTCAATTTTTTCCACTCACCTCGAATTGTGAGACCAGTAAATGACTTCGTTAAGAATCTGCGTTGCTCTGTGGTTTCTCTACACTCCAATTGTGAATGCAACCGAGCCCCTAACTCCCCTTTGGTTTAGTGGGCACGAGTGGGGAAATGGTGGCGATGGAGTCCGAATGCAGGGGGAACGAATCGTACTCTACGATCTCTATGAAGCTCGCGTGGACGCCGACGATGCCGTTGAAAATTTTAAAGTCTCTCCCTACGCTTTGCCTCTCGCTGACCTGAAGCAAAAAATACGACGTTTGCCTTTACCCAACTGGACTTATTCGAGTTCGCAATCAAGACCAATCTGGACTCCTGTCCGAAGAGCTCTGTTACAAATTCTAACGGTGCTGAAACGCCAGTTTCCTGTACTGACCGATGAAATTTTGTCTGAAGCAGAGCTTTTTCAGTGGGCTCCCAAATCGGAAGACCTAGCCCCCAACCCCGACACCGACCCCGTCGTAGAGCTGGGTTGGAATGACCGCATCGGGTGTGCCCGTAATGTAAACTTTCTTATCGCGTATTCCCCGGAGACGTTTTTTCCCATCATGAGTGGTCCCAACGAAGCCGCACTAGTGCTGCATGAAGCCTTCTATTCCATGTATCGACGTCGCCATCCCGAGGTGCAAACCTCTTACTCCGTTCGACAGGTGGTGGGATCGTTATTTCGCCTTAGCGGCCGTCCGAGCACGGCTCGGGAAGAATTTTTGAGTACTCTAGAGAACAATGGCTTTGCAGATGTTGCCCAGCGGGAACGAAATTTTGTAACTGTGGCAAAATAACTTGCCCCACTTTTTATATACGTTCGCTCAGTATAATTGCGCGGCCCCCTGGGCTACCTCATACTTATACAAAAAAAGGAGGACTTCACATGAACAAACAGTTCACATTTCTTCTCGGACTTGGCTTGGTTTCTTCGGCGATGGCCGCGCCTGGATCGTTCGCAGTGAATACTTGGAGCGAAGCCCTTCCGGTGGCCATCCGCCAAGCAAAAACTTTTAAATTATCTTCACTTCCCTCTAGCTGCATGATTTGGGATCGCAACCAGGAAACGAACGACAGCTTTACCTTCGATGTGCGGGAGAAGCACGGTGGGGCTTGCCAGGGAGACCCCAACACTTCACCGCGTCTATTTTCCATTCAGATTCGCAAGGGCGATGGCACCGCAACGGCCGACGCAAATCTAGACCGGGAAATGAGGCCGTTAGGTTGCGTGGTAGGAAAAA
Source organism: Bdellovibrionales bacterium (assembly GCA_018266335.1). The sequence continues at coordinate 858 of JAFEAR010000220.1, read as the reverse complement.
CAACATCGGGAACCGGCGAGGCATCCTACAATTTTTTCACCGTCTCAATCGACGGCCGAAAAGTTTTTGCGCCCACGAGCGACGGAATTCAAGAACGGTACCTCTACAGCCCCGACTACAAGTATCTCGCCATGGCCGGTAGCGACATAGACCTTATTGACGTGAAGGTTGGCACGTCTGAATTTGGCATCGCTATCGTGAACTGCGTAACCGGACAGGTCGGTGGCTATGCCAAGGGTCAAGTGGTTACCTTGAAGGCCTGGAAGAGCGAACTGTATTTGGATTTTACCGGATCCATCAGAGCCGGAGAGTAATGACTCAGCGGCATATCGATCCAATCTCGAGAATTGATCCCAGATACCGATAGTATGTCGAGTGGGTGCCTGAAGTCGCGATCAATTTTATGCAAGCTGATGTTTTGCATTTGGCAAATGGAAGCAGCATTTTCAGCCGTCCCTTCTGATGAACAGCTAACAGAACCACCCGTGCTTGATTTCGAATCTTGCCGACGGGCTTCTTGGCCGATTTCAACGGCAGCTCAGTTCCCGCCAAAACCTAAAGACCAAGGGAAATGGAACACCTGCTACAGCCACAGTTTTGTTAGCTTGCTGGAGTCATTCGCTTACCGAAAATCTGGCGAACACTTGGAGTTTTCGGCCGAAGCCGCCACCTGCCACTATCTGAGCACTTTAAAACCAAGCGATATAAGTCAACGAGCTAGCCAAGTGGAGCTGCATGGGGATGAATCTCACTTTGTGGACAGAGGAATCCCTGAAAATCTATTTAAAGAATTCGTACGCGAACCATGGCCCATAGCGTATGACGACGCAGACCTTAAGTCCAAACTTCGCAAGCAAT
>JAFEAR010000021.1 GCA_018266335.1 Bdellovibrionales bacterium | reverse complement strand
GGAAAGCCCCCTGGACCGGCTCATCATGACCCAGCTGTGTCAGTTCCAAAAAATTCAGACGCTCAACCCCAAGCAGGGTGGAGGCTTTCAAATGCAGGCCATTCACTCCGGCGATGCGAGCCTGCACGAACACCTCAGCAAAGTGGCGCCTAAGCTCTTTAAGGATGCCCGTAAGCTCGTTGTCGAATCCTTGGCGACCCAGGCTAAGCTGCGGGAAAGAATGAAGCGGTTGGCCCTTAAGAAGCTCGATATTCGCCGCGCGCGTGAGCGCGGACAGAAGCAGGTGCAGGATCTTTTCTCTGGGGAAGCTCCGCAAAAGGAGCTAGAATAAATTGCCAATGGAATGGCTGGTCCTAAGGAACAGGCGCCACGAGGGGCCCTTCACGGAAAGCGCACTTAAAGCGTCCGTGGCGGAGGGCCGGTTGTCGCCCGACGACTACGTCATTACGGTGGCCGCTTCCGAATCCGGCGATATCAATTACATTCCCCTCAAAAAAGCCATTAAGCTGCCCGATGTTCCGGTAAACGTGGCGCCCGCTGCAACCACGCCGGGGCCCGTTTCGCAGATGAAATCTTCGGCTACGCAAGAAGTTCGGCGCGACTCTTTGGCCATTCCTCCGCGGCCGCCCGCCCCCCGAGGGCAGGGTGCTGAAGTTACTGACCCGGCCATCGACGTGAACTCGCTGCATTTGGAGGATTTAGTTCCCGTCACGCGCGCGGAATCGACGCGTAAAAAAATCGCTCCTCTCGTAACTCATCCTCCCGTCGAACCGCGGGTGGCGAGCCCTACGACCGAAACCAAGCCGGATCTTCCTACTTTGCCGAGTTCAGTTTCTGGTCGTGCTTTTCCTACTCGCTTGGTGGTCGGCGTGGCCCTTGTGGGCTTAGCCGTGTTCGGTTGGACGCGCTTGCCTTCGGGCACCTCGGCTCCGCCGTTGGCGAGTGCCGATAAAAAGGGCGCGGCTCCGCTGCCGGGCCAATCGGCGGAGCCTCAAGACAACAGTCGTAAGGCGGCTTCGCGCTCGGCGCCGCGCTTGCTTAAGATTCCCGAAGTTCCTGATGAGCGGGCGCGTACTTTGCCCGCTGGCGCTGGAGCGTCTGCCCCTCAACCCGTCGAGGACAACGCGGCCCCCCTGCCGGCGCCCGAACCGCAACCGGCACCGTTGATGGATGCTAATGCCTCGGTGGTGAGCCCCCCGGTCGATCCGGCCAGCGATCCTAACTTTGCCGCTTGGAAAGAACGCTTCCAAGCTGAGGGAGTTCCTCCTCCCCCCATGCCGCCGGAGGGATTTCCGCCCATGCCGGGCGCCGATCAGCAACAGCTCCAAATGCCTTCGGGTGAAGCGGCGGTTCAGTAAATTCTATGGGGGCGGCCGACAAATTTATTCAGGATAGTTTGCGGTACTTGCGGGACAAGCAGTTGGTGCAGCCCGGCCAAAAAGTGCTCGTGGCATCATCCGGCGGACTCGATTCGTCCGTGCTTGCTGATCTGCTGGCGAGCGTGGCCCGCTTGCTCGAAATTGAAATCGAAATTGCTCACGTGGATCATCGCACTCGGGGACAGAGCTCCGAGCGCGAGGGCACCTGGGTGCGCGTGCTTGCCGAACGTTTGCTGGTGCCCTCGCACGCCCTGAGTGTGTTGCCACGCGAAGGGGCTGCGCAAGCGGAGTTTCGCGATTTGCGCCGCCAAGCTCTGTTGCAATTGGCTGCCGACATCGGTGCGGACGTGATCGCCACCGGCCACCACGCCGACGACAATGCCGAAACTTTTCTTATGCGCGCTATGTCCGGCACGGGCTCGCGTGGGCTGCGGGGCATTCCGCCGAAGGAAGGGCGGTGGATTCGTCCGCTTTTGTGGGCGACTCGGGCCGAACTGGAAAACTACGCGCGCGAAAAGGGACTCGCTTGGGTCGAGGATCCGTCTAACTCCCGTGGCGCCTACTTACGTAACCGATTGCGTCTAGAAGCCTTGCCTCTTTTAGAGAGTGTGCGGGCTGGCTCGGTGCGCAACCTGTCGCGTATAGCCGAGCGACTCGAAGACGAAGAACGCGAACTCGATACATGGCTCGACACTTTGCTCGAGGACAAGGGTGGGTGGCTTTCGCTCGGATGGTTAGAGCGGTGGCCCACACCGCTGCGTCGCCGCGCACTGGCCGTTTGGTTTCGCCGGATTGGCGTGGATTACGATCCGCTTTTGATTGAAAGTTTGCTTAAGGGTGAAGAAATCATTCATCCGGCCGGCAGTTTTTTACGGCGCTCCGATGCGCTGGTGTTTACGCCCGAGCGTGACTTTGGCGACGCGTGGCAGAATCCGATTCCCTTAGAACTGGGCCGCCGGGTTTCGCTCGGTTCCTCGATGGCCTGGAGCTTTTTGCCCTCGGCGCCGGCCCGATTGAAACACTACGAACTTGGTTGCATGCTCGTGTTTCGCGATCCGCGCACGGCGATTTTAGGTAAAGGTTTGGTGCTCGATTGGAATCGCAGCCCCTGGCCTTTGACCCTGCGCGCGAAACGCGCGGGTGAAGAAAAAATCGACAAAATTTTGCGGCTCGCTGGCATCCCCAAACCCTACTGGAAACACTGGCCCCTGTTGGTGTCGGCCGAGAATCCTGAAAGAATTGTTGCGGTTGCGGGCCTGGAGGTACTCGAGGAGTTTCGTCTGGTCGGTGCTGGACGCCCCGTGGCCTTCGAATCCTTCTTCGAAGAGCGTTTGAATGCACTTTCTCATCCGTGATACCATGGTGGGATGAAATCAAACGCTCGTTTTCTCGTCGTATGGCTCGTCGTTATCGGAGCCATTCTCTGGATCGTCGGTCAAAGCCAAGTGATGACCAAAAAAGAGAATGTCATTTCGTTCAATGAGTTCATCCACCTGGTGGAAGACAAAAAAGTTGAATCCGTTACTTTTCGTAGCGAAGGTGACATCGTTGGCAAATTCAAACCGAGTTACAAAGAAGGCGCGGCCTTCAGTTCCTACGGCGACACCCGGTCGGAAACTTATCTGAAGGTGCTTAAGGACAACGGCATCACGGCGAATTACGAAAAAGAGCCGAAGCCGAGTTTCCTGCAGACGGCGCTTATTTCGTGGTTACCGATTCTCGCCATCCTTTTCATTTTCTTCCTGTTCATGCGGCAGTTGCAGTCGGGCTCTAACAAAGCGATGAGCTTCGGGCAGAGTCGCGCCAAACTCTACAACGAAAATCAGAGCAAGGTGCGCTTCCCTGACGTGGCGGGCTGCGAAGAATCTAAGGCCGAGCTCGAAGAAATCGTAGAATTCCTCAAGAACCCTAAAAAGTTTACCAAGCTTGGTGGCCGTATTCCTAAGGGCGTTCTGCTCGTGGGTCCTCCCGGCACCGGTAAGACCCTGCTTGCGAAGGCCGTGGCTGGTGAAGCTTCGGTGCCCTTTTTCTCGATCTCTGGTTCGGATTTTGTGGAGATGTTCGTGGGCGTGGGCGCAAGTCGCGTGCGTTCGCTCTTCGATAGCGCCAAGAAGGCCGCTCCCTGTTTGATCTTCATCGACGAAATCGACGCTGTTGGTCGCCAGCGGGGGGCAGGCCTCGGTGGTGGACACGATGAACGCGAGCAAACCCTCAACCAATTGCTGGTGGAAATGGACGGCTTTGAGGGCACCGAGGGCATTATCATTATTGCCGCTACGAACCGTGTGGATGTGCTGGATCCGGCTCTGCTGCGTCCTGGTCGCTTTGATCGCCGGGTAATGGTGCCGAAGCCTGATCTTCAGGGTCGCTTGGCGATTCTCAAGGTGCATGCCCGTAAAGTGCCCCTCGATAAAGAAATTGACCTCAGCCTGATTGCGCGTGGCACGCCCGGTTTTGTGGGCGCAGACCTGGAGAACCTGGTTAACGAAGCGGCGCTTACGGCGGCTCGCGCTAATCGCGATCTCATTACCAACGCTGACTTTGAATATGCGAAGGACAAAGTCTCTATGGGGTCGCCCCGTCATAGCCTGGTGGTGTCGGACGAAGAAAAACGCCACACCGCGTACCATGAGTCGGGCCACGCGCTGGTGGGGCGTTTGGTTCCGGGCAATGATCCCGTGCACAAGGTGACGATTGTGCCCCGTGGCCCCGCTATGGGCGTTACGATGACCCTGCCTACGGAAGACCGCTTCTCGCTCACGAAAGTAAAGGCCGAGGCTCTGATTTCTTTCATGATGGGTGGCCGCGCAGCCGAGGAAGTTGTCTTCGGGCAATTCACCACGGGAGCCAGCAACGATATTGAGCGGGCTACAGATTTGGCCCGTAAAATGGTGACGGAGTGGGGCATGAGTGAAAAACTCGGGCCCCTTAACTTTGGTGCCAAGAACGACAACGTTTTCTTGGGCCGTGAGTTTGGTCACAGCGCCGTGCACTTCAGCGAAGACACCAATCGCATGATCGACGAAGAAATTCGCGCCATCGTGGAGCGCAACAATGAGCGTGCGAAGCGCGTTCTTATGGAGAACCTCGACAAACTTCACGCGATGTCGGCCGCTCTGCTTGAGTACGAGACCATCGATATGGCCGACGTAGACTCCGTTTTGGCCGGACGTCCGATCGTCAAAAAGCCGTTAGAGGGAAAAGTCTCTAGCTCTGGCGAAGGACTCAAGGACGCGGCTTCTTCGCCCGGCGTCATTGATTTGTCGAAGCCCGTTAAAGCCTAGCAAGTTGGCGCGACAAGCGCTCCCTCCTATGAGAAGGTGGGAGAGTGTTGGAGTTCCTGAGCAGCCTGGCGGCCCATTCCTGGCAAGACGTGCTCGATATCGTGCTCGTCTACGTCCTGGTCTATCGCCTTTTGCTTCTCGTGCGCGGAACCCGCGCGGTGCAAATTCTCACCGGTCTTGGAATCGTATCGGTTTCGTTCATCGTGAGCGACCGGCTCAAACTTTACGTACTTAATTACCTGCTCAAGCAATTCTTCGATTACTTCTTTCTGGTGCTCATTATTTTGTTCCAGGACGAAATTCGGCGGGCGCTGGCCAATATGGGGCGCAACCCATTCCAGACGGGTCCGGCCGCGGCCAAGAAGGCCGTGGTGGTGCTCGAGGAAATCTGCAAGGCCTCGCACATCCTGGCGGCTAAGCGTATCGGTGCGCTCATTGCGCTCGAGCGTCAGCACGGTCTGAAGAACTACACCGAGGGGTCTACGCTGCTCAACGCTGAGGTCAGTGCTGAGCTGCTGCTGTCGATTTTTCACGTTAGTTCGCCCATTCACGACGGCGCCGTCATTATCCAGGGCGGCAAGGTCCTAGCGGCGGGGTGTTTCTTTCCGCTCACGCTCGAGGCCGAGATGGATCGCAACTTGGGCACGCGTCACCGCGCAGCCATTGCTCTTACCCAAGAGACCGACGCCCTGGTGGTGGTGCTCAGCGAGGAGCGTGGCGAAATTTCGCTCGTTGAATTTGGCGAGATTCACCGCGGGCTGACGCTTTCGGATTTGCGCCAACGTTTGTACGAAGCCTTTGATTTGCAAAAAGAGATCAACGCTCCCACGAATCCCGAGGTGAGCACATGAGTTACAAAAATCTACTGCTCCGCAGTCGTCGCGACACCTGGCTCCTGCGCGGTATTGCTGCGGTTATTTCGCTGCTCCTGTGGATCACCGTGCTGGGCGGCAAAAAAATGGAAATCACTAAGAAGGTGGTGCTCGATTACCAGCTTCCTAAAGAACTGGTGATTGCCAACCAAGCACCACACGAGGTGACTTTTCGGGTGACGGGTCCGCGCGCATTGATTCGCGAGGTGGAGGATCGCGCCAAGTCCATTCCCATCGATCTCAGCGCCGCCAAAGTAGGCGACTACGAAGTGGTTATTCGGGAGGAAATGTTGGAACTTCCGCTGGGGCTCAAAGTGGTTTCCGTTTCGCAGTCTTCTATCCCGCTGCGACTCGATCGCATGGCCACCAAACGGGTGCCCATGCGCCCCGTTTTTGCGGGGCAGCTTCCGGTAGGACTCAAAGTGGTGAGCTTAACCTTCAAGCCGAGCACCGTGGAGATTCACGGCGCTAGCCAAAAAGTGGTGGGGATTGATGCGGTTCCTACCGAGCCGATTTCCCTAAGTGCTAACTCGCTCCGTCAGGAGTTCGAAGTCAAATTGAACCTCGATGATTTGTCGGGTGTGTCGGTGGAAGAACCTTTTCGGGTGGTGCACCTAGTGGCCGAGCTCGAGGGTAGTTTGTCTCGCAAATGGCTAAAGAACGTGCCCATTACTCTGCGTGTACGCAGTGGGGGAAGCACGCGCGTGGTGCAGGACCCCGGCAGTCTGGGCATTCGTCTGCGTCCCTCGGTGGTGAACTTTTTGCTCGAGGGCGCCGATAAAGTTGTTTCTAAATTAAAGAGCTCGGACGTTGAAGTCTGGGCCGAAATTCCCGAACTCAAAGCGGGCACCGTGCGGTCGCGCCTGGATTGGCGTCTCTCGCCCGACGTGCGCGTAGTAAAACGTACCAGCGACTGGGTCGATGTGGTCGTTCCGCCTCTGCAGTGAGGCAAAGGAGAACTCATGAGCGCACATAATCGTCTTTTTGGAACCGACGGCATTCGTGGCATTGCTAACCGTTATCCCATGACCGCCGAAGTTGCGCTGCAAGTGGGCCGCGCGGTGGCGCACCATTTTCGGGGCAAGGGCGAGCGCACGGACAAACGCTCCGTCATTCTCATTGGTAAAGACACGCGGCGCAGCTCGTACATGATTGAACAGGCCCTTGCGGCTGGCGTTACCAGCCAGGGCGCGCACGCGTTGCTGGTGGGCCCCATGCCTACGCCGGGCGTGTCGTTCCTTACCAAGAGCATGCGCGCCGATGCGGGCATTATGGTGAGTGCTTCGCACAACACCTACGAATACAACGGCATTAAACTTTTCGGTCACGACGGCTTTAAATTGCCAGACGAAGTAGAAGTCGAAATTGAACGGCTCGTGCTGAGTACGGAGTTACAAGACTGTTTGCCCACTGGCTCTGAACTGGGCCGCGCCAAGCGCATTGACGACGCCATGGGCCGTTACGTGGTGCACGCAAAATCCGTGTTTCCGCAGAACGATGATCTGCGCGGCATGCGCATTGTCTTGGATTGCGCGAACGGTGCGGCGTACAAAACTGCGCCGCTCGTGTTCGAAGAGCTCGGCGCCGAAGTCATTGTGCTGGGTAATCAACCCGACGGCGTGAACATCAATCGCGATGTGGGCGCGCTGTATCCGCACCTCATGGCGGAGGCCGTTAAAAAATACCGCGCCGATTTGGGCATCGCTCTGGACGGCGATGCGGATCGTTTGATTCTTGCCGATGGCGAGGGCCAAGTGGTCGATGGTGACCAGGTTATGGCCATTCTGGCGGCCGATTTGGCGGAGCGTGGTTTGCTCCACAAAAATACTCTCGTAACGACGCCCATGAGTAACATGGGTCTAGAGATTGCGCTGCGCCGCCGCGGAGTGACCGTGGTGCAGGCGGGCATCGGCGACCGAGCCGTGGTGGAAACCATGGTCAAGCGCGGATTTAATTTGGGCGGCGAACAGTCCGGCCACATTATCTTTTTGGACAAGGGCACGACGGGCGATGGCGTAGTTGCCGCACTCAGCGTGATTTCCGTTATGCGCCGTACTGGCAAACCGCTGTCGGAGTTGCGCAATATCATGACAATCGTGCCGCAAATTCTGCGCAACGTAAAAGTGGCGCGCAAGTTGCCACTCGAAGATCTTAAAGAAGTCACGGCCGCTATTGAACTGGCCAAAACCACGCTCGGTGATTCGGGCCGTTTGCTGGTGCGCTACTCGGGCACGGAGCCGCTCTGCCGCGTGATGGTGGAAGGCGAAGACGCCGCGCTGATTGCGCAACTTGCCGACGACATCGTGGGCCACATCAAACGCGTGCTCGCCTAAAAATGGATCAGCCCGTGCACTTTGCTGCCGAGGCGCACGATTTTTTGCGGGCCGCGCGCCCGGACAATCCCCTTTTAGTTTTTTTGCACGGTGATTTGGGTGCGGGCAAAACCAGCTTCGTGAAGGCGTGCCTGGCCGAACTCGGTTACCCGGCCGAGCGTGTGCAGAGTCCCACCTTTCTTAAGCTCCTCGAGCATCCGGTCCCGAATTTTGGTTTGTGCGTGCACATCGATGCTTATCGCATGCAGGAGCGCGAAGAGCTCGAGCGACTCAGCTTAGAATCTTACGGTGAAGCCCGGGCGTGGTTTGTGGAGTGGCCGCCGCTCTTTGCGGAATATTTGTCTGCCCACGAAACCCTGCGGCGCCATCTGGGTTTTCGCGCGGTATGGGATGTGAGGCTCGCGCTGAAGAGCGATGGTTCGCGCGCAGTCACCTACGTGCGTTGCTCACTCTAAATTCCTAGTAAAAATTTTCTGAAAAAAGTGGGCCCAATCCGTGGGCCCGGGGGGAGGGGGGAGGACATTTCGCCACTCGGAGGGGGATCCGGGGGGTTGTGGCGAAAATTGAAACCAGTATCTATTTGCGGATCATCCGCTTGAGGTCCGAAACCAAGAACGAAAGTTCGTTCTGTTTTTCGAGAATATGGGCGATGTGCTGTTCTGCACTGTGCAGAATCGCGTGCAAATCAGCGTGGATGCTTTCGGCATCCTGCGTGTGCTCTTCCATCGGCAGCGTATCCTTCAAGTCGCGGGCTGCGTTGCCGTAGTAAAAAGCGATTCCTTGTTTGCTATCCCACTGTGCGCTCATACTTACTAAGGGTGCAACCAGGAGGCCAAAGCGGGCCAAGTTCGGAAATTACAAAAATACTTAAAAATCAATATGTTGTATGGTGTTATCTTTTAGCCGCCTGGAGGCCTAAATGGGCCGCCCGAAAATGGAACAATTCGCGCATTCGCAGTGCCCAAAAAGTAGACAGCGCGCACGGCTAAGTATAGGAATTTGAGTTCTTAAGGGCCAGTAGCTCAGCTGGGAGAGCACCACAATGGCATTGTGGGGGTCGCAGGTTCGATCCCTGTCTGGTCCACCAACTCAGGTTGGCACCCCCGATTTACCGGGGTCTGCGCATCGTTTGTATTCCATAAGATTCAATCCCCCGACGAAGGTTGCACGAGCTGCACAGAAGTTGGATGTTCTCCACCGTGGAGTCGCCGCCAAGGGCGAAAGGTTGGATGTGATCGAATTGAAGTCGATGCTTTGATCCGCAGCCGGTGCATTTTCCACCCGCCGCGCGCCAAACCCGGTGCTTTACAGCCTTAGAAATATAGCGAGTCCGTTTGGCAACCCCGACGTCGGGGTTTTGGGCCGGAGCCTCGTGCTCCGCCCGCACGCGAGCTTTGCCAAAGCGTTTTTCACTGAGGCGCTCGGCACTTAAACGAGCCATTTCGGCCACCAGCTCGGCCAGGCTCAGTCCCGCGCCTTTAGGCCCGAGTAGTGCGCGAACCTGCTCCAAACTCTCGCGCAGCTTCTGATCAATTAAAAATTTTACTTCTGTATGCTCGGCACTCACCATACGCTCCCGCTCGCGGGGGAGAACCGTGGGTGGGCAGATCGAAAGAATAACCTCTTGTCCTTCACGTGCGGACTTATCCTCCATCTGCGCCAAGACCTCAGTCTTTTGCTCCTTGCTTAAAGCCATTTCTGGATGTGCTCGCTTGAGATCCCGAAAGAAGCTCTGCGCCTGGCAGATGTTACTCAAATTCAAAGCGCCTGATTCAATTTTAGGAGCGATCTCCGGAATCTCGGTCATGAGGCGCATCGCTTGAATGCGCCTGCTGGCCGCGGCTTCCGAATAGCCAAGCTCGCGAACGGCGTAGTCAAAGAGCGAGGTAAACTGAAACGCATAGAGCTTGCGCCGTTCAATTTCTTGCAGGTGCCG
>JAFEAR010000219.1 GCA_018266335.1 Bdellovibrionales bacterium | reverse complement strand
CCCTACGTTTAGATGTAGCGGGGGCCGAGTTTGTGAATGTGCCCGTGCCGCTTTACGCCTGGCGCGCCCACGCTGCGAGCACTGCGCAGACCGTGAATCAAAAAGATTATGCAACCCCCGCGGGCGTTCGGGCCCTGACGGACTACGTGGCGGCCAAGGGACTCCCGTGGAAAATCGAGGCCGGCATGCGGCCCACCACCTACCGGGCGATTCCCCAGATTCAGGGAGAACCCGAGGTTTTAGCGGTGGTTCCCTTTAAGGAACAAAAAGAACTCACCCTTCAGGCCGTGCGCCATGCGCTGGATCAAAAAGGGGTGCGGGTGCGGGTGGTGGCCGTAGATAACGGCAGTCAGGATCTCAGCATTGCGCAGGAATTAACGGCCATGGGCGCCGAAGTTCTGCGTATCGATGAGCCCTTTAATTTTTCGCGTTTGAATAATTTGGCGATTGCGCGCACGCGCTACCGCGAAATCCAAAATATTTTGTTCCTCAATAACGACGTTATTCTGAATGCCGGGGCGGTGCTCGAAATGGTGCGTTGGGTGGACCAACCTAAAATTGGCCTCGTGGGTGCGCGCTTGAATTATCCCAACGGAAATTTACAGCATGGAGGCGTTATTCTGGACGGCATGTTGGCTCACGAGCGGATGCCCTGGCGACACGAAGATAAAAACGCGCCCGAAATGGCCCTGGCTTTTGCGGCCGTCATTCACACTGCCGATGCCGTGACGGCGGCTTGCGCCATGATGAAGCGGGCGCTGTTCAATCAGGTGGGGGGCTTTGACGAAATTTGGTACCCCATTGCTTTCAGTGATACCGATTTGGCCGCCAAGCTCAAGGCGCTGGGTTACGTTTCGCTGTACACGCCCTTTGCCGTGGGTATTCACCACGAGAGCGTGTCGCGAGCGGTTGGAAACATTGAAGACTACGAAGGTTCGCGCTGGCTCTACAATCGCCTCCGCGGGCCGAAGCAAGCTTAGAACAAATAGGAAAGAGCGAAGGGCGTCAGGATGAACGCCACATCCAGACCTTCGACCTTTTGGATCGCAACGGACGGCTTCAGCGTAATGCAATTGTTCCAAATGAGGAAACGCTTGCCGAAGTCCACGTAGAACGCAAACTTGGTGCCCGAACCGATGTTCACTTGGGAGCCGTTGCGCGTGAGCGCGTCGTCGGCCTTCATGAATCCCAACGCGATCATGGTGAAGAATGATTCGTTCAGATTTTCGCCGAAGGGATAGTTGATGGTGGGACCAAGGAGTAGCGAGAACACGGATCCCGTGGTTGTTTTATCGGTCGAATCTTTCGCCGAAATGTATTCCCAGCCGAATTTGCCGCCGATTTGTACGCTTTCGGTGATGAGGTAGTTGTAGCCGGCCGACACTTGCGCGTGCGAATAATCGCCGGACAGATAAAAGCTAGCGAGTGTGCTGCTGGCTTCAATTTCGTTGAGTTGCGATTCGGCGCGGGCTGCGTAACTAACGGCGGATACAGCGAGAGTCAGGGTGCAGAGAATTTTATTCATGATCCAAGATTTATATGGGAACTACTCGAAGCGCAAGGCTTCGATGGTTTCAATGCGCGCCGCTTTGCGGGCGGGCCAAACTCCAAACACAATGCCCGTGATGCTCGAAAGAATGAAGGACGGCGCCAGAATCCAGCCGGGCGCCCGCATGTCGAAGCCCTTCGCGAAGGCCGAAACCAGATAGGTAAAACCCACCGAGGTCGTAAGGCCAATAAGGCCGCCAATGATGGCGAGCGCAACGGCTTCGGCCAGGAACTGGCGCATGATGTCGGAGCGTCGCGCCCCCACGGCGCGGCGAATACCAATTTCGCGCGTTCGTTCGGTAACGCTCACGAGCATGATGTTCATGATGCCAATGCCACCTACGATCATGGAGATCATCGCAATGCCGCCCAGCACGTAGGTGAGCATACCCAGAATCGTGTTCATGGTTTTCAACATGGACTCCTGGGTGACGAGCGTAAAGTCCTCTTCACCGTTGCGCCGTTCTTTGAGGATGGTGGAAATTTCGTCGAGTGCATCCTGAATGCCCACTTTGGTGCGGGCCTTCGCGCGAATTCCGAAGAGTTTGTCCTCATTAAAGAGGCGGAGCGCAGACTTGGTGGGAATAAAGGCGAACTCATCCATGTTGAGGCCGACTTTGTCGCCCACCTTTTCGAACACACCCACGACACGAAATTCGCTGCTGTTGATTTTCACCAGCTTCCCGACGGCACTGTCGTCGCCGAAAAGATTTTTGGCCACGTTATGACCAAGGGTGACGATGCGGCGGCCGCTGTCTTCGTCCTCGCGGGTGTAGAACGAGCCCGTGGCCACGTGGATGTTAAAAATGTTCACGAACTGCTCGTTGGTGCCGAGCACTTGCACGTTGTTCTTGTTGCCCTGGTAGTCCACGGAACCGTTGCCGAGCAGGATGCCCGTGACGGCATCGAGGTTGAAAGCTTTGCGCTGCAGAGCTTCGACATCGCCCAAAGTCATTTTCTTTTTCACGTTACCGATGGGGGTGCCCATGGCGGACTTGCGGTCCGTGCGTCCGGGCTGAATCAAAATGAGGTTCGTGCCCAGGCCCTCGAATTGACCCGTAACGTAGTTCTTGGCGCCATTGCCAATGGACACCAACAACACCACGGCGCCGACGCCGATGATGAGGCCGAGCATGGTCAGGCCGGAGCGCAATTTGTTGGCGAGCAGGGCCTCCAGAGCGAGGCGAAAAATTTCACGAATCGGCACGGCGGTCCTCCGTGACGTGCCCGTCGGACATCGAAATCACGCGGTGGGCGCGGGCCGCCACCTTGGGGTCGTGCGTTACCAGAATGATGGTGACGCCTTCGGTGTTGAGCTGTTCAAAGAGACTTAGAATTTCGAGGCCCGTCTTGGAGTCCAGCGCGCCCGTAGGTTCGTCCGCCAATAAGATTTTGGGTTTATTCACGATGGCGCGGGCAATGGCCACCCGCTGCCGCTGACCGCCGGAAAGTTCATTCGGGCGATGGTGCATACGATCGGCCAACTTCACGCGGTCGAGAGCTTCCTGGGCGAGCTCCTTTTGTTTGGCTTCGGAATAGGATTGGTCGTAGCTCGCCGAGTAGACCAGCGGCATTTCTACGTTGCGTAGAGCGGATGCGCGTGCGAGCAAATTGAAACTTTGAAAAACGAAACCAATCTTTTGGTTACGCAGGCGCGCACGCTCGTCATCGCTGAGTCCGGAAATAGCCCGGCCTTCCAGGCGGTATTCGCCGGTGTCAGGCACGTCCAGCAAACCCAGAATGTTCATGAGCGTGGATTTACCACTGCCCGACGCCCCAATAATCGACAGCAGCTCACCTTCCTGAATGGTTGCGCTCACGCCGGCTAAGGCGTGAATGGTTTCTTTGCCCATGAGGAATGATTTGGTGAGGCGGTCGAGTTCGATCAGGGCCATGGTTGTATGTCGACCTTCGTCTTCTGTCCGTCTTTGAGCTCGAGGTCGGGAGTGGGGAGGGCAATAACGTCGCCTTCGTTCACTCCTTCGATGACTTCCGTGCGGTCGTAGTTGCCCACACCTAACTTAACGGCGACTTCCTTGAGGGAGCCATTCTGTACTTTGAATACGTGACGATTCGTGCCGGAGCCCAGCACCGCGCGCGAGGGAATGGCGAGGGCGCCCGATTTGGCGGCCACCACAATTTCGATGTCGGTGGATGCACCGACGGGAATGTTTTCGGACGACTCGGTGAACATGAGTTCAATGTGGGCGCTGCGGTCTTGTTCCTTAACACTCTCCACGAAGGGCACGACCTTGGTGACCGTGCCGGCAAAGGGCTGGGAGCGCACGGCGAGAATTTTAAGGCGAGCGGCCGCGCCGACTTTTACTTTCGACAACTCAACTTCGTCGATGTCGCCCTTCACGATGCGCGGCTTGAGATCTACTAGGCGCAGCGGAGCCTTGGTGTTCGTAGTTGTTTGTGCGAGCTCGCCAACTTCCAAATTAAGCTCGGTCACCATGCCGGCGAAGGGGGCGCGAATAACGCTCTTGTCGTAGTTGGATCGCGCCACTTCAAAAGCTCGGCGAGCATCGTCCAGACCTGCCTTCGAAATAAGGCCTTCTTTGAACAACGTTTGTGAGCGCTTCCATTCGCTGTCGGCATCCTGGCTGGTGGTTTGGAGATCGGCATTTTCGGTTTCGGCGAGCACTTGGCCTTTTTCTACTTTGTCCCCCAGTTTTACGTTGATGCTGCGCACGCGGCCCGAGGTGCTAAATCCCAGCACGGCCTGTTGCTCGGCATCCACGGTGCCCGAGGTAATGGTGGACACGGTTGCTTCGACCTCGGTTTTTTTGGCCTGCACGGCTTTCAGGGTGGTGTGCTTGGTGCAGGCTCCCAACGCGAGCAAAAGGGTGACAAGACCAAGGTGGATTTTTTTCATGGCGAATTAACTCCGAGGTGCCAGGCAAGTTGTTTGGCGGTGACCGCCAGTTGAATGCGAGTTTCGGCCAGGTCCGCTTTGGACGTGAGGAGATCATTTTGCGCGGTGAGGAGCTCCAGGCTGCTCGTTTTACCGAGTTGGTAGCTCTTGCGGGAAAGGCGCAAAATTTCTTCGTCCCGTTCTACGCGGGTGCGATTGGCTTCGAGCGAAATAAGCAGGGCTTTGATGCGGGTGGTTTCGTTTTCTACGTCGTTGAAGAGTGCGCGCTGGTCGCGCACGGCTTTGATGCGCGCCGTCTCGCGGGCGGCCGACTGCTCTCCGGCCGAACTAAAGAGACTGCCGCCCGAAAAGAGGGGTACGGTGAGTACTACGCCTACCGAGTAGGAGCTTTGTCCGCCACGGTAAGTTTCTTTGAAGGAGGGGCTTTGCTTGCTCGCGCTGCCCTGCAAGTTTAGTTCGGGCCACTCGGAAGCCATGAGCGAGGCCGCGCGTTCTAGCGAGAGATCTTCTTCGAGGCGAACAGTTTGGAAAGCGGGGCTGTGGGCGATGACGTGCGCGTTGCGCTGGTCGGAGTTTTGATCGAGGAAGGGCTTGAGGGCCGCCGTGGTGCGCTGCGATTCGGCCGCTAGATCGGCAATGAGGGCATTTAATTTTTCTTCGCTACCCACCAAATCCAAGAGACCGAGGGATTGAAGATCTTCCAGGGCTAAGCCGGAATAATCGAGCAAATTATTGCGTTCGGCGACCTGCTGTTGTTCGTAGGTGACCCGCTTGGCCTCGAGGGCGGTTAGGTTGGATTCGGCTTTGAGAACATCGATTTTAGTTTTTTGTCCCAGGGAAAAACGGAGCTTGGTTTCGCGATCGCTCGTGCGAGCTGCCTCGAGCGCTTCCCGCGAAGTGGCTTCGCGGTAGGCTGCGAGCAACCATTGGCCCAAGTAGGCGCGTAGGCGCCAGGTGGTCTCGGAAATTTTGGTTTCCAGTTGCTGCGTGGCTACGGCGCCTTCGGCGCGCGACTGGGCAATAGCCAGGTGCGCGCTGCGACTGTAAATGGGCAGAGTTGCATTGAGCGACCAACGTACGAGGTCCGCATCTTCCGGCGTAAAATTTGCTCCGAAAACATCCGGCAGCGATCCGCTCGTAAGGAGGGAATAGTCCTTGGACCGGGTTTTGGAGGTCTGAAAGGTGAGGCGCGGCATCCAGCGTGTCCAGGCCGTGTAGGTTTGGTACGAACGCTGACGATCTAGGCTCTCGGCACTTTTAATTTCGGGAGACTTTTGGCGTGTGCGATTTTGGAGTTCGGTAACGAGGTCCTGAAAGCTTCGGGCAGAACTCGCTGGCCCCGCAAGGGTGCCAAGGGATACAGCGATGCCAAGGGCAGCCCGGCGCAAAAGCATGGCTAACTTTTACACCCAGAGTCGTGGTTCGGATAGCCGTCTTTCAAGAGGAGAGCGTAGAAAGCCAGGGTCCGGGCCATGCCTTGCATGCGGACTCCCCGCTTCCAGGCCTCGCTGGCCCCGCTGATGCGCCCTTCGGCCTGGGCGCTGAGCCAGCTTTCGAGCAGATCGCGGGCGGCGCAGGCCGGCCCCGACGCGAGGCGATCGCGCAGAGCCTCGTTCTGCCGAAAACGTCGCCGCATAAGCTCCTGGAACTGAGCGAATTGAGCAACGAATTCGCTGAAAGCTGAAGCGAGGCTCTTCCGACGGGCGGACCCCGAAGCGTTGCGTCCGTGCTGACGGTAGAGCACGGTCGCTTCGTCCCAGTAAATGATCTGCCCCCGTGCGGCCGCGATGAGGGCAAGCCACCAATCGTGCATCAGGACGGCCGCGGGGAGTGGAAGGGCCGCCTGTAAAAGACTGCGATTGCATAGCACCGTGCAGCCCGTCACCACGTTTTGGGCCAGGAGTTGAGCGAAGGTTGTATGGCCCGAATGGTCGAAGCCCAGGTGCCGCTTGGCGGACGTAGCTAGAAGGTGAAGGTCTGCGTCTACGAGCGTTAAGTCGGTGTGAATCAAGCAGGGTGTGTGGGTGCCAAACTCCGCTTCTTTCTGCTGAATTCGCGCCAAGCTTCCTTCGAGTTTGTGGGGAAGCCACACATCGTCTTGGTCACAGAGCGCGATATAGGGCGATTCGTTGGCGAGCACCAGGAGGCGGCCAAAGCTTTGTGCGGGGCCCATGCGTTCCCCGTCCGGAGGCACCAGACGAACGCGGGAATCCCGGGCCGCAAAACTGCGAATCAAATCTAGTGTACCGTCGGTCGACCCGTCGTCGCGGACGAGGAGGGTCCAGTCCGTAAAAGTTTGTTCGCACAGGCTTTCCCATTGCCGCGGTAAAAACGCGGCTCCGTTGTAAGTAGAAAGAAGCACCGTGACACGACTCATAAATCGCCGATCAGACTAACTTGATGTAGGATCGGCCGCAATGTCGTCGCGTCACGTCGTGATTCTGTCTGGGGGAGCTGGTACTCGTCTTTGGCCCCTGTCGCGCGAGGCCTATCCCAAACAATTCTTTGATCTTTTGGGTTCGGGTGAGCCCATGTTGGCCACGACTCTTCGTCGCTTCGAGGACTTTGGTCCGTTGACGATCATCACGACGGAAGCCCTTAAGCCCGGCACGCAGGGATTGCTCAACAAGGCTGGCCTCCAAGCTCAGGTTGTGGGTGAACCGCAACCGCGCAACACGGCGCCCGCCGTTTTGCTGGCGGCCCTCATTTGTTCGTGGCGCGATCCGCGAGCGGTGGTGGGTGTTTTTCCGGCCGACCACGATATTCAGGATGTGCCGCAATTCCGTCGCATCATCGACGCGGCTTACCGCAAGGCCGAAGAAGGGCACGTGGTGACTTTAGGCTTGTGTCCCGATCAGCCTTCTACGGCCTACGGGTACATGGAGTTGGCAGGAGACGCCGATCATTCGAAAATTGCGGCGATTCCGGTGAAGCGCTTTCTCGAAAAACCTAGCCGCGATAAGGCGCAGGCTCTGATTGCTACGGGCAAAGTGGTTTGGAATGCGGGCATGTTTTTGTTTCGCGCCGATGTCATGCTGCAATTGTTCGCGCAGCATTTGCCCGAAACCTATGCGCTCCTGAGCAAGCTCAAGCCGGACCTTTCGAATCTTCCCGAGCTTTATGCCGCGCTGAAGTCCGAAAGTGTCGACGTGGGCATCATGGAAAAACTTTCGTCCCTGGTTTGTTTTCCGGCTAACATTGGTTGGTCGGACATTGGTTCTTGGGAGGAAGTGGCTAAGCGCACGCGCAGTGTGGAGCGTCCTTTGCAGGTGGGAGGCGAGAGCAATTTTTACCTCAGTCTTTTACCCTCGCACAAACGAGTGGTGTGCGTGGGAGTCTCGGACACCGTGGTGGTCGATACTCCGGACGCCCTGCTGCTCGTTAAGCGTGGGCACGGGCAAGAATTACGGGATGCGGTGGGCGCACTAAAGGCGGAACACAGTTCAACGCTCCAGCAGCACGTGTTTGAAGAGCGTCCCTGGGGGCGCTTTGAAGTGCTCCTGGATACGGAAAATTTTAAATCTAAACGCATCACGGTTTTGCCGCAGCAGAAGCTCTCTTACCAGAGTCATGCAAAGCGTGCGGAGCATTGGATTGTGGTGAAGGGCGAGGCCGAAGTCACGCTCAACGATCAAGTGCATCGCCTGCGTGCGGGCGAACATATTCATATTCCCCTCGGGGCAAAACATCGCATGGCTAATCCCGGCTCGGTCGTGCTGGAGTTCATTGAAGTGCAGACGGGAACTTATTTTGGAGAAGACGACATTGTTCGTTATTCCGACGCATACGGTAGGAGTTAAGCATGTCCTCGGCAGAATCATCGATTGGAGTTATTGGCGGCGGTTACGTAGGCCTTGTAAGTGGAGCTTGCTTTGCCGCTCTGGGCTTTGATGTCACTATCGTAGAAGCGGACGCAACCAAGTTGCAGGCCCTGCGAGCGAACCGGGTGCCGATTTACGAACCCGGACTCACTGAACTCGTTGAAGAAGGCGTGGAAGCTGGCCGCTTGCACTTTGTTTCCTCCGTCAAAGAGATGTTCTCCGCGTCGCAAGTAGATGTGGTTTTCATTGCTGTTGGTACGCCCCAGAGGCCCGACGGCTCCTGCAATCTGGATTACGTGCGTACGGCGGCCTTGGATGTTGCGCGCGGAGCTACTCGCGAGGTGGTGTTGGTTTTGAAGTCCACCGTCCCCGCGGGCACCGCCCGCGCTTTGCTCACCACCATTCGCGCCGAGCTTCCTAATAAAAAAATTGCGGTAGTAAACAATCCGGAATTCTTGACCGAAGGCAACGCCGTGGCGGACTTTATGCGTCCGGCCCGCGTGGTCATTGGCGCTTCCGAAAGTTGGGCGGGCGAAAAAGTGAAGGCGCTCTACGAGTCGCTTCTCAATAATGGACATCCTCTTTTCGTGACGGATCACGAAACCGCCGAGCTCTCTAAACTGGCGTCTAACCTTATGCTTGCCAGTCGTATTTCGCTCATCAACCAAGTGAGTCGCCTGTCCGATGCCTTGGGGGCGGATATTCGTCAAATTGAATCCATCATGCGCTCGGATCCGCGCATTGGTCCCAAGTACCTTTACGCCGGCATTGGCTACGGCGGATCCTGTTTTCCGAAGGACGTGAAAAGTTTTGTGAATCAGTGCGAAGTCGCCGGCGTGGATGCTTCCATGGCGAAGTCCGTGGACCAGTTCAACGATTCTCAAAAAGCTTTTTTCGTTCCGCACATCCAAAAGCGTTTTCCCAAGGCGGCGGGTACGAAGGTG
>JAFEAR010000218.1 GCA_018266335.1 Bdellovibrionales bacterium | reverse complement strand
GTCAATACAATTTGGCAACGCTGGTCGAAGTGTTTACCGACGAAGCATTACCAGCTGCGCTCGATACCGATTCGGGTATTATTGGCGTTAACGCTCGTAATTTGCGAACGCTGACAATGCATCCCGATCGAATTGAGCGTTTGGCGCCTCGGATCCCCAAAGATCGATTGATCGTGGCCGAGAGTGGGATTAAAACTGCGACAGACATGGTGCGCTTAAAAGCATTGGGTGTGAGCGCCGTGTTGGTGGGAGAGAGTTTATTGAAACAGCCCGATGTGGCCCAAGCGGTACGACAACTTCTAGTTTAATTAGATAGGAAAACAACGATGACGAAAGTGAAAATTTGTGGAGTGACCAATAAAGACGATGCCGTGTGGGCGTTGAATTACGGCGCTGATTACATTGGCATCAATTTCTGGAAAGAGAGCAAGCGCCATATGTCGATAAAGACCGCGGCGTCGCTCGCCGCCGAGCTACCGAGCTTTGCCACACTGGTTGGCGTGTTTGTTAATCCGGTGGTTGAGGATGTGGTGCGTGCCGTCAAAGAGGCGAAATTAAAAGGAGTGCAGCTCCACGGCAATGAGACGTTGTCAGATGTGGTGGCACTTCGTGTCGCGCTGAACGGAGCCGGTTTCAATCCTTTTATCATCAAGGCACTCCGGATTGAAAATGCAGTGTCGCTAACACAGGCCCAACAATTCGTGGATGCGGTGGATTACTTCTTGTTGGACGCTTACGTCACCGGTGAACAGGGAGGCACGGGGCAACAGTTTGATTGGAATTTGCTCAAAGGGGTCACGTTGCCCAAACCGTTTTTCCTTGCCGGTGGGTTAGTCCCCGGAAACGTTAAAGAGGCCGTTAAGTTGGTGGGGCCGTTCGGCGTCGATGTGGCGTCAGGCGTGGAAAACGGCCCGCGTAAGAAAAGTGCCGAAAAAATGAGAGACTTCATTCAATATGCAAAAAAGTAAGAATTTATCGTCGTCAAAACTTCCCGACGCTCGCGGATATTTCGGTCCGTTCGGCGGCATGTATGTTCCGGAAACCTTGTACGCGCCACTCAAAGAAGTGGAACGTGGATTTCGGGAAGCAATGCGTTCATCTGAATTTAAAAAAGAGTTGTCGAGCTATCTATCATCGTACGCCGGTCGGCCAACGCAGTTGTTTGAAGCCAAGCGTTTGGCGGCTGCTTTAAAAGGACCGAGAATATTTTTAAAGCGAGAAGATTTGCTTCACACGGGAGCGCACAAAGTTAATAACACGCTCGGACAATGCTTGCTCGCGAAATATCTTGGCAAGAAACGGGTTATCGCCGAAACAGGGGCCGGTCAACATGGCGTTGGGACCGCTTCCGCAACTGCGTTGCTTGGACAAACCTGCGTAGTCTACATGGGAACCGAAGACATTCGTCGCCAAGCGCTCAATGTCTTTAGAATGAAATTGATGGGAGCGACCGTGAAAGGCGTTGATTCGGGCAGTCGCACCTTAAAAGATGCGGTGAACGAAGCGATGCGTGATTGGGTCACCAATGTTCGCGACACGTTTTATTGTATTGGTTCGGTGATTGGACCGCATCCGTATCCCGAAATGGTTCGAACGTTCCAAGCGGTCATTGGAAATGAAGTGAAGGCCCAGACCAAAAAATTGCTCGGACGTTTGCCCACTGCGGTGATCGCTTGTGTTGGGGGAGGATCGAACGCCATTGGGTTGTTTCAGCCGTTTTATAACGATCGTACGGTGAAAATGATCGGCGTCGAAGCTGGAGGAGAAGGTTTGCTGACTGGAAAGCACGCCGCGTCAATAACAGCAGGGAAGGTTGGTGTTCTTCACGGCGCGCGCACGTACGTGATGCAAGACGCCGACGGGCAAGTCGCCGAAACCCATTCGGTTTCGGCGGGGCTCGATTATCCCGGTGTCGGACCTGAGCATGCGTTCTATAAGTGGAGTCGACGCGCTGATTATGTTGCCGCCACTGACAAAGATGCACTGGCCGGATTCAAAATGCTATCGGAGCTGGAAGGAATTATTCCCGCGCTTGAGACCTCGCATGCACTCGGTTATTTGGTCCGGCACGCTCGCCAATTCTCAAAGAAAGACGTTGTCGTGGTGGGATTGTCGGGTCGCGGTGATAAGGATGTGAACGAAGTGCAGCGCGTTCTGGGAATGACCTCATGAACAAAATCAATTTGTTGTTTGAACGGTTGGCGTTAACGGAACGGAAAGCGTTGATCGCTTATTTGGCCGCCGGTTATCCGCCGCTGGGAGAGGAAGAGAAAATTATTCAGGCAATAGTTGATGGGGGAATTGACGCGCTCGAAGTCGGAATTCCTTTTTCAGATCCGATCGCCGACGGACCCACGATTCAATTTGCGTCCCAAGAAGCGTTGAAAAATGGCATGACGTTAAAAAAGCTCCTTGCGTGGTTGCCCAAGCTCCAACAGCGCGTGGATGTTCCGATTATTTTGATGGGATACATGAACCCGATGCTGGCATATGGGCCTCATTTCGCGCGCGACGCAGCAAAAGCGGGCGTCAGTGGATTGATTGTTCCAGATTTGGTTCCGGAAGAATCAGCCGATCTCCGTCGGCAATTGGGAGCTCATGGTATTGCGTTGATTCATTTGGTCGCGCCAACGACACCACCCCTGCGCCAGGGCGCGATCGCAAAACAGACACAGGGTTTTCTCTACGCGGTATCAGTTGCCGGTGTCACGGGAGCGCGTCGGGCACTGCCCACACAAACCAAGGCGTGGCTGAGCGATCTTCGTGATTCGAGTCCATCTCCGGTGTGCGTCGGATTTGGTATTTCAGGACCGGATCAAATTCGCGAACTTCGCCAACACGTCGATGGATTCATTGTCGGCTCCGCGTTAATCGATGTAATCCGCAAATCCAAGAAAAATGAACGGGCGGCGAACGCTAAGAAATTTGTCGAGAAATTATCGGAGGCATGCAATGGCCGTTGAAAAGAACGATGCAAAAACCAATATTCCCGAAGGATTGTGGACCAAATGCCCGAAGTGTGACCAGATTATTTACAACAAAGAACTGGAAACAGCGTTACGGGTGTGTTCGAAGTGCGGCTATTCGTTTCCCTTGCGCGCGGCCGAACGTGTGGCCTTATTATTGGATGAAGGATCTATTGTCGAGTTGGATGCAGAAATGGAGTCGGCAGACCCTTTGGATTTCTTAGACGGTAAAATTTACAAGGAAAAAGCGGCGGCCAGTAAAAAGAAAACCGGCTTGAAAGATGACGTCTGGACCGGTCGCGGAAAGATAGAAGGACTGGACGTGGTGTTGGGCGTTATGGATTTCAGTTTTATGGGTGGTAGCATGGGCAGTGTCGTCGGAGAAAAACTAGCGCGAGCCGGCGAAGTCGCCTTGTCTGAACGCACTCCGTTGATTATTGTTTCAACCTCTGGGGGGGCTCGCATGCATGAGGGCATTCTTTCTCTGATGCAGATGGCCAAAGTGAGCGCGGTTTTGGCTCGCCTCAAGGAAGCGCACCTTCCTTATATTTCCATTTTGACGGATCCAACCACCGGGGGTGTCACCGCGAGCTACGCCATGCTCGGCGATGTGATCATTGCAGAACCTGGAGCCTTGATCGGTTTCGCGGGTCCGCGCGTGATCGAGCAGACAATTCGTCAAACGTTGCCGGAAGGGTTTCAGCGATCGGAGTTTCTCCTGAAACACGGGATGGTTGATCGCATAATCCCGCGTGCCGAGTTGAAAAAAGAATTACGACGCACCCTTGGGTTCTTTGAAGCCTCGCTTGGCAAACGCTGACCGGACATTCCTACCCCCGTCGATCAAAATGCGTTTCGATTTGGCCCGCATGGCAGCCGTCATGCGCCACTTCGATTTGCCGCAAGACAACTTTCCCTCGATCCATATTGCTGGAACCAACGGAAAAGGCTCCGTCGTTGCGCTGACGTCGAAGGCTTTGATCGACGCTGGGCATCGGGTCGGAACCTATACATCACCACATCTTGTGAGCATGACAGAACGGTTTCAGGTCAATGGTCGGCTCATTTCTGAAAAAGATTTGGACCGATGGCTCGGCCGTGTGCGACGCGTGTTTCCGCATCTCACCCAATTTGAAGTGCTAACGGCCGTCGCGTTCTTGTGGTTTTCCGAACAAGCGGTTGATATTGCCGTGGTCGAGGTCGGACTGGGCGGTCGGTTGGACGCCACCAATGTGATGCGCCGCGTTTTGGTGAGTGTGATCACCACCATCGACTACGATCACACCGAATGGTTGGGAAACACTGTTGCGAAAATTGCTCGGGAGAAAGCGGGAATTATCAAACCCTTCGTTCCGGTTGTCACGGCGACGAGCGGCACGGCGCGTCGCGTGATACAATCCGTTGCTCGTTTGAAACAAGCTCCATTTGTTGTCGCGAAACCAAGTCATTTTAAGTTAAGTCTTCAGGGGGCGTATCAACAACAAAATGCGGCCACGGCGCAGGCTGCGCTTGAACAACTCCGCGGAACGCGTTTCGAACTGACATCGTCTGAGATCAGAAAAAGTTTTGCGACGGCGCGCTGGCCGGGCCGTTTCGAGCAGATCGGCGCGTTCATTTTGGATGGCGCGCACAACGTGGCCGGATGCCGAGCGCTCGTGACGGCGTTAAAACAGTTACGTCGGACACCGGTGACGTTGATGTTCGGAGTGCTGAAAGGAAAAGATATTTCAGGAATGGTTCGCGTATTGGAGCCCGTTGTTAAACAATGTTTTGTGGTGCCGATAAAGTCTGAGCGCAGCACCGATCCCCAACGTGTTGCCGCGATGCCGGAATGGAAAGGAAAAGCCACGGCGGTCGGTTCCTTGGATGAAGGGTATCGTCGAATTAAAAATACCGCGGGGAAACATCTCGCCGTGATTGCAGGTTCGCTTTATTTGGTCGGCGCCATGCGCGACCGACTTCAGAAGGAGACGTTATGAGTTTTCGTGTGGGTGTCGATCTCGGAGGAACATCGGTCAAAATTGGACTGGTTTCAGCCGCAAACAAAATTGTGAAAGAGGCCAATGTTCCCAGTGCGGGGTTCCCGAATCCGTCCGTTTTGTTCCGTAAGATCGCTGAGTCGATTCAGGAATTGGCCGGATCTCAAAAGATTCAGTCGATCGGTGTTGGCGTGGCAGGAGATATCGATTCTGAGCGCGGAATCGTTCGTATTTCTCCCAATCTCGGCTGGAAGCGTCTGCCCTTAAAATCTCACCTACAAAAATATTTTCGTTGTCCGATCACCGTTGACAACGATGCCAATGCGGCGGCGTGGGGTATTTATCATTCTCAGGCTCCTAAACATGCGCGGCACGTGATTGTGATGACGCTCGGCACTGGCGTGGGCGGGGGAATCATCATTGATGGAAAGCTTCTGCGCGGCGCCACCGGGAGTGCCGGTGAAGTGGGACACATGAACATCGAAGAAAACGGTCCGCTCTGCAACTGCGGCAATCGTGGATGCTTGGAAACATATGTGGGCGGACCGCACTTGGTCAAAAAGGTTTTAACGGCATGTGCGCAAGGTCAACGGACCTCGCTGAGAAAACTCGTCGCCAAAGATCCAGACAGT
>JAFEAR010000217.1 GCA_018266335.1 Bdellovibrionales bacterium | reverse complement strand
GGCCCATTACGTGCTGATGAATATCGAGTGCGACCAGGAATCCCTGGACGAACTGGAGCACGCCTTCAAGTTCAACGACGCGGTGCTGCGTCACCTGACCGTCAAGATGAAGAAGGCGGTCAATACGCCTTCGCCGATGATGAAGGAAGAAAAGGCCCGCTCCCTGACACCGGCGCCAGCCGCCGAAGAGAAGGCCGGGGAAGCCCAGTCCGCTTGATCGGGTGACCGAGAACCGGCTCGTCCTGGACGCGCAACTCGTCGAGACCCAGCCCTTGCGCATGACGCCGGGGGGCGTTCCAGTGGTGGAGTGCCTGCTGGCGCATCGCTCCCGGCAGCAGGAGGCGGGCAGTGAGCGCGAGGTGTCCTGCGAGTTTAGGGCCGTCGCCTTGGGAGATCCGGCCCGACTGGTGGCCGCGGCATCGCCGGGGTCTCGGTTGAGGGTGGCAGGATTCCTTGCCGCGCGTAGCCTGAAGAACCGGTCACCCGTGCTGCATCTGAATACAGTCGAATTTTTGGAAGGAACGAATCATGGCCTTTGGAAATAAGCCGAAGCGTAGTGGTGGTGACCGCGGTGGTCGGGGTCTGTTCAAGCGTCGCAAGTACTGCCGCTTCAGCGCCGAGAAGATCGAAGAGATCGATTACAAGGATGTGGATCTCCTCAAGGATTTCATCACCGAGAACGCCAAGATCATGCCGGCGCGCATCACCGGGACCAAAACGCATTACCAGCGTCAATTGTCCACGGCCATCAAGCGCGCCCGCTTCCTGGCGCTGATGCCCTATACCGACCTGCACAAGTAAGCGGGGATCCGAACATGCAAATCATTCTTCTCGAAAAGGTTGCCAACCTCGGCACCCTGGGCGACGTGGTCAAGGTCAAGGACGGCTATGCCCGTAACTTCCTGATTCCCCAAGGCATGGCCAAGCGCGCCACCGAAGCCAACATGGCAGAGTTCGAAGCCCGTCGTGCGGAATTGGAGCGTGCCCTTGCCGCAAAGCTGGCCGATGCCCAGGGATTGGCCACCAAACTGGAAGGTCTGACGGTTCAGCTTACCCGCAAGGCCGGCATGGACGGTCGCCTCTTCGGCTCCGTGAATAACGCCGACGTGGCCGAGGCCCTGTCCGCCCAGGGCCACGCCATTGAGCGCAGCGCCATCCGCATGCCCGATGGCCCGCTCAAGCACATCGGCGACTTTCCTCTGGAAGTTGCCCTGCACTCCGACGTCGTGGTGACGATTACCGTTTCCGTGCTCGGCGAGCAGTGATCGGTCCTTCGGGATCGGCCAAAGGGCTGCCATGGCAGCCCTTTTGTTTTTTGACGCGCAGCTCGATGTAGGATTCAATGGCGAATTCCCGCAAGTCTTCTTCTGGCGTTCCTCAGGACCCGCAACTGGCCGGTCTCAAGCTGCCGCCCCATTCCCTGGAAGCGGAGCAATCCCTGATCGGTGGCCTCCTTCTCGACAACGCCGCCTGGGACCGGGTGGCCGACTTGGCCGGCGAGGCAGACTTTTACCGCGACGACCACAGGCGCATCTACCGCCACATCGCCCGCCTGGTCGAGATGGGCAAGCCCGCGGACGTCGTGACCGTCTTCGAGTCCCTGGAGAAGAGCGGGGAGGCCGAGCAGGCCGGAGGGCTCGCCTATCTCGGCGAAATCGCCAGCAACACTCCTTCGGCAGCCAACATCCGCCGCTACGCCGAGATCGTCCACGAGCGGGCCATCCTCCGGAAACTAGTCAGCGTCGGCGACGAGATCGCGGCGAGCGCCCTGACCCCCTCCGGCAAGGATGCCAAGGCCTTGCTGGACGAGGCAGAGGCCAAGGTCTTTGAAATCGCCGAGGCCGGGGCGCGGCACGCCAGTGGCTTCGTCCCCATTCAGCCGATATTGGGCGAAGTCGTCGACCGCATTCAAGAACTTTACGACCGCGACAATCCCGCCGACATCACCGGGGTTCCGACCGGATTCGCGGATCTTGATGGGATCCTTTCCGGTCTTCAGGCCACCGACATGCTGATCGTTGCCGGGCGCCCTGCCATGGGCAAGACGACCTTCGCCCTGAATATTGCGGAGCACGTGGCGGTCGAGCAGGGGCTGCCGGTGGCCATATTCTCTATGGAAATGCCGGGCACTCAGCTTGCCATGCGATTCATAGGGTCTGTGGGTCGCCTCAACCAGCAACACCTTAAGACTGGTAAGCTCAGCGACGATGACTGGCAGCGGCTCCCCTACGCTCTTGGCAAGCTCCATGAAGCGAAGATTTATATCGACGAGACGCCAGCCATCAACCCGATCGACCTGCGTGCCCGCTCCCGCCGCCTCGCGCGCCAGTACGGCAAGCTCGGGCTGATCGTCATCGACTATCTCCAGTTGATGACCTCGATCCGTGAGGCTGACAACCGCGCTGCAGAGTTGTCGGAAATTTCCCGTTCAGTCAAATCGCTCGCCAAGGAATTGAAAGTCCCGATCATTGCCCTGTCGCAATTGAACCGCAGCCTCGAACAGCGCCCGAACAAGCGCCCTGTGATGTCCGACCTGCGCGAATCGGGCGCCATCGAGCAGGATGCAGATATCATCATGTTCATCTACCGCGACGAAGTTTACAACCCCGATTCGACTGACAAGGGGACGGCTGAAATCATTGTCGGCAAGCACCGAAACGGACCCATCGGAACCGTGCGCCTGACCTTCATTGGCGAATCCACGCGTTTCGAGAATTTTGCGGGCATGCCACAATATTGATGGTGCGCATTGGAGCCGTATCGTTTTTTCGCCCCTGATTTGGTGTTTTGATCTGAGGGGTGTGGTGTGGTGTGGTGTGG
>JAFEAR010000216.1 GCA_018266335.1 Bdellovibrionales bacterium | reverse complement strand
TAGGGGCCGGTCCATCGGGCGCGCTCAAAGGTATACCCCGTTTCGGTACCATCCTCACGGTACGTCTTTCCAGTTTCCGGATCGAAGTACAGGCCGTTGAACTCCTGCAAATCTGCTAACCGTTCGGGATTCATAAATTACTCCTACCTCGCAAAGGTCCGAGGGGACGGAGTCCCCCCAGCCGTCGTCAGTTTCCGCCGCGAGGCCGGAAAAATTGGCTCTTAGGCGCCCGGAACGCCATGAAACCAAGGCAGAAATAAATTTCAATTAGTTGTGAATGGACTTTTTTCTGAAAGGCGAAAAAAAGGAGAAGGGATTTTGGAGGGCAGAAAAACGGGCAGGGAACCGGCTGGCAATACCCAATATCCACAGTGCAGACACACTGATAGTATGTATGCGCTGTGATGCGCATCGCGCACCGAGATGCCGACGCTAAGTGGGACGAAATACCCCTTCGCTCACCGCTTCATGAGTGACTACACGTAGCTGTTATACGCGTGTCTTACTGAAGCGGCTCGTTATGGAGTCGTACGAACCCTTCGCCTCAACACTCAGTGCGCGTCGAGGACAATATCATTGGATTGCTCCACAAACCTGGGAGCTGGTTTTGCAGTCCTACGCTGACGCTTCCGCCTTGCCTGACTGCGCCGCACGCTGAGCCGCCCACCGGCGTTGCTGTGCTTCTGACATCCGGCGTCGCGCTTCCGCGCTCAACCGGCGCTTCCGCGGAGCCGCGCCTGCAGCCACCGCCGCGCCTTTCGTGGCAGTCGCCGCGACCACGCGTTCACCCGCTACTTCGCGCAACGCCGATAGCGCTCTTTCGATGGCTATGCGTTGACGTTCCAACCTCGAAATAATAGTACCGATTTCATTCATTTTATTTGTTTTCCTTCACCGTGGCTTTTAAACTCTTTTCAGCCACAAAAGTTACTAAATGATTCCGGATACAATCTGCCGTTACTTCAGTGACCCGCGGAACACCCCCGCGGGCAACCCTTCCGCATTGATCAGATTACAATCCGGGTTACTAGCCCAAGCGTACCGCACTGAGACAGGGCTTGTCACGGTCGGAGCCCAGGCAGTAATACTGTTACCTTCAATACGCGCTTCGGCTGGCTCAAAAACTCCGTCACGGCCGGCTACCTCAAAGCCCTTCACCGGCCCACCGCCACGCGTTTTCAATCCACCGCCAACACTGTCGAACCAAACTCTTAACTTAGCGCCCCGATCCCCCGTCGTCGCGCTCTCCGCAGTCACCATGCGGAACCGGGGACCTGAGTACACTAGCGTTTCCCCATATGCAATATGTCGCGCAGCCAGCGCCAGTCTCTCCCCCACGTCTTGTTTATTCTTGGGGTGTATGTCGTCCGGCGCTCCTATGTCATTGATGACGGCTTGGCCGGTTCGTTTCAATTCCAGCGTTTCAGTCTGCGCTTCTTGTACAAGAATCCAGTCTTCCGGCGACGCTGCCTTGGCGAAGTTAGCCAATTGGACCCATAGGAACGGGAAATCCCCTACGCCCCAGCGTGACCGCCAGTCCTGGATCATAGTTTCAAACAAACGGCGGTAAACCGGAGCCTGTACCTTACTAGCATTACTTTCGCCTTGGTACCATATAGCTCCTTTGATGCCGTACGGTATCAAGGGATGTACCATGGCATTGTAAAGCCCCGCCAGTTGATGGGCATGTCCGGGTCCCATCGGACGCCCCGGCCGGTTTCCCTTACTGCCGTTTGCTTCCCAAGCCGCTGTAGCTGCATGATACTTTTCAAGCGCTGCCGGGAAATTATCCAGCGCTTTAGCCCATTCGCCGAGCACCGGAGCCAGCGCCGGATCCGCCGCTAAGGCCTCTTTGGAGGTCCACGCCTGCGCCGGCGTTCCGCCGTATGCCGTCTGAATCAGTCCAAACGGCACGTTCGTTTTCTTATGAAGTGACCGGCCGAAGAAGTACAGAACGGCGGAGAACTGTGCAATCGATTCCGGCGAACATACTTCCCACTTTGCTTGCACGTCATCCTGCGGCGACTCTGCTGTCTTCAACGGCACTCGGAACAGCCGGATCTTTGGATAGCTCGCATTGCGGATTTCTTCATCGGCGCTGTTGGAGGATTTGACAGTCCACTGCATATTTGACTGTCCGGATCCTACCCAAACTTCACCCACGAGAATGTCACTTAGCGTCAAGCGGTTTCGCCCGGCAATCGTCATCTCGCCGGAAGCGCTTGCATTGAGAGGCCGTAACCAAACCCCCCACTTACCCTCCGGCGCGGTCATTCCCGTCACCGTCTGCCCGGCGAACTGGACTGTTACGCTCTCCCCGGGCTGCGCCCAACCCCAAATCTTCACAGGTATCCCCTGCTGCAGCACCATGTGATCCCCAATCACCGCCGGAAGTTTCACATCCGCCGACAGTTGGGCCACCGGCAGAGCCCACAGGGCAATCAGTACTGCACGGTTCCAGCGCTTCATTTCCATGTCCCTTTTATTCGCCTTTGAATGTAAAGTCCGCCGTCAGGCTACCTGCCGGCCCCAGTGTTACCTTTTGCTGCTGCGGCGGATACCGCTCATGCCACGCTTCGATGACATATTCACCCGGCGGCAAGTCTTTTACCTCGAATGAACCCTGTTCATCACTCACTGAAAAGTACGGGTGAGCAACTACGCCAATGTAGCTTTTCATCCATGGATGCACGTTGCACTTGACTTGCATCATTATTTCTGGCTTGGCAAACTCCCGTTCGAGTTTTGGTGCGCCCGGAGGTTGGCTTTGATTCCACTCCCGGTTGTTTCTGGCCAGTGGGTGAACATTGTGCGAAACAGAGTCCGAATTGGTAATTTCAATCGGCTGGTCCGTCATGATGCCAAGTACTCGCGGAATAAACATGCAGCCATGCTGATCAAATTTGACCGGAGCTTTCACTGGCTCAAAATTCTTTCCTTCTAGCCCGCTCTTGATATACACGAAAACGTTCCTCAATGTACCGTTGTCGTTCACAATAACGGACGGATCTGTTGGCGCGGTCTTCTGCACTTTCATGCAATCCGCTTCCGCTTCCATGTCAATTTTGCGTAAATTTGGCTTTTTACCCGTGAATGAGATCTTTCCGCTGATCTTTCCCGCCGTGGCCGGATCAGGCCGGAAATAGGTCACTGCGGCTTTCTTTTCAGCCGCGCCCGGCGCGGAGGCGGATTTCTCACCGCCCCCGCAACCGGATAATCCAAGCAGAACCGCAGCCGCGAGCCCTAATTCGCGGCGCACTTTATCGAACTCCTGCCATTTCCGTCCGCGTTCCGGAGACTGCCGAGCGCGCCGGCGGCGGACCTACTTCATACGGGAACTCGCCAGTCAGTGACTTCATGAATTCCACCAGGTCTTCCCGTTCCTGCTTCGTCAGGTGATCCAGACTCTTGATCTCTTTGTCCCGGTACTGATTCGAGTTGCCCCCGCCCACATAGAAATCCACCACTTCTTTGAGCGTCTTCAGGCTCCCGTCATGCATGTAGGGCCCGCTTTTGGCGATGTTCCGGAGCGTCGGCGTCTTGAAAGCTCCCTTGTCTTCTTCCTTCTTGGTCACTTCGTAACGCCCTAAGTCCGTCAATTCACCCTTGCCGTTGACCCCCACACCCAGATTGTGGAACTTGTTGTCCGTGAACAGCGCATAATCTTTTTCGATGGTGTGGCAAACCGCGCAATTGCCCTTCTTGGGATCCTTGAAGACCTCTAACCCGCGGATGGCTTCCTTGCTGAGCGCCTTCTTGTCTCCCCCGTACATGTACTTATCGAACGGAGAATTCCCGTTGAGCACGGTACGTTCAAAGGTCGCAATGGCCAGCTTGATCTTTTCAAAGGTCACCGGGCCCGGACCAAACGCTTTGTCGAACTCCGGCTTATAAGACGGATTCTCGGCCAGCATTTTGTTGATCCCCTCAATGGTGTGGCCCATCTCGATAGGATTCTGCATCGGTCCGCCCGCCTGTTCTTCGAGATTCGGCGCCCGCCCATCCCAGAACTGCACCGTGCTGTAGGCGGAATTGACCACCGTGGGCGCGTTCCGCCCGCCCTTCTGCTTGCCGATACCGGTCGAAACAGGGTTGCCGTCGGAAAAGCCCATCACGGGGCTATGGCACGACGCGCAAGAGAGCGTGTTGTCCTTGGAAAGGATGGTGTCGTAGTACAGCCGCCGTCCTAGCGCGATTGTTTCCGCCGTCGGCGGATTATCGGCCGGCAGCGGAACCGGCGGCAATCCGAGCGGCGCTTTGATTTCGACCATCGCGCCAATCGGTCTGGGTTTGGTTTCCGTTTGAGCCGTCTGTTTGCTGGTGTTTCCACCACAGGCCGCGAGGCATGCAAGGCCAATGATCGGATATATTTTGCGCCACATGATGATTGCTCCGGCTCTCATTAAAGCAAATCTTTAGCGAGCCGGAGCAAACTGAAACGCAATTAAGCCTCGTTATCGAGTTTTGCCGGCGGCTCCGGCAGCGCGAAGCTACACAGAAATCCCACCAGATACACTAACCCGCCCACGATCGCCGCCGCATACGCCAGTTTCGTCGGCGGCCCGCCTCCTGGCATCAGCGTACTCAATTGCTGCGTCACCGCCGCGAACGATGTGCCGATCATCCGGCCGCCCACGTTCGCCGCGAAGCTTTCACCCGTGCCGCGCAAATGCAGCGGATATACCGTGGGCAGATAGTTGCCCCAGAAACTGAACTGCGCCACCGTCATCATTCCGCAGAAAAAGACGCCCCATTTGAGCAATTCCAGATTGTCGCGGGCAGGGAAGAGGAACACCAACGGTACGATGATCAACCCGGGCACCTGAAACACCCGCAGTAGCTTCCGCCGCGATACGATACGCACCGCCAGGAACGCCAGCAGTACGCGACCCACCAATCCGCCGATCTCCTGGTACAGTTGCACGTTGCCCACGGTCTTTTGCTGTAGCGCTAGCGGCAGCCCCTTCACTTCTTCC
>JAFEAR010000215.1 GCA_018266335.1 Bdellovibrionales bacterium | reverse complement strand
GAGTGGTTCGGTTCCGTGTGTCGCGATTCATGCGGGCAGCTGACCCAGCACATTCGCGTTGAGCCATTCTCGCGAGAGAACTCCCTCGACTTCGTTAGGCGCTGGTCGGCGAAGAACGGCGTGGACTTGGTGCCTCACGATGTCGTGTCCTTTGCCGAGGAGGCGGCTGGCAATCCGTTTTATCTGGGAGAATTGACCGCGCACGCCGCTCGTGGCGGCGACATGCATGCGGGGCCGAAGTCGATTCGCGAGTTGATCGAGGTGCAATGTGTGGCGTTGACGAAAGAGGCGCAGCGCGTGCTGCTTGTCATCGCATTGTTCGAGGGACGAGCGACCATACCGCGTATCAGTGCAAACCTTGGCTATCAGTCGGATCAGTTTATAGCAGTGCTGGAAGAGCTCGAGCAAGCCGGATTGATCGCCGTGGTTGAGGGTCACTTGCGCTGCAAGCACGAGTTTGTCGCAGAAACAGCGGCGAATGTAGCGATGGAGAGTGTCCGATCCTTCGTGCGGGTGAGAATTGCTGAGCAGCTTGAGACAGAAGCAGATGAGACTGGGTCGATCGAGTTGTTGGGCGATGCAGTGGCGCATTGGGAGCGGGCGGTTGTGTCACAGCGCGCTTATCTGGCGTCGATGAAGTTGGGGAATCGACTACTACAGATTGGGCTCGGGACCGAAGCGGAATCGGCATTCGAACGCGCCGCGAGATCTGCCCAATCCCCGTCTGACGAAATAGCCGCGCTTGAGAGCAGCATTGCGGCGTGCCACTTGTCCGCAAATTGGCGCAAAGCCCAAACAATTGATAGCAGGAGAATCGCGATCTCCAAGTCGTCATTAGGAGGTCTGCATACGCTTCCACAAAACGATTTGTTGGTGGCAGAAGCAGCAGTGTATGCCGTCTTCTTTTCACCAAATCGAAGAGACCTACATTCGGTTGCGAGTGATCGAAATCGTCCGAAGTCGCTGAGAATGCGCGCGGCGTCAATTCTCGCTATTTGGGGAGACAACGCGTTCGAGCGAGAAGCAATAGAGGACGCAATCCGCGCTGTACGCGATCTAGACGTGCCTAACGATGCAGATACTCACGCGCTCTTACTACAGATTGTCTATCACATAGTGATCGGCGACAGAGACATCGCCCGAGAGCGAGCAGAGGATCTAAGGCGCGCGGCGGAAGGGTCGGCGGACTATTCTGTGCGAATACACGGTTTACGTCGTGCGGGACAGGCATTCATGCGCGTTGGCGCCACTACCGAAGCGAGTCACGCAACTACCTGCTCTCTACAGTTGTCAACCCACCTCAGACTGCCTCTTCACGAGATTTCCTGCTTCGAAACCCTTTTCAATCTGGCGATCTCTATGGACGACTTTACGAGCGCCGAGTTGTACGCTCGAGAAATACGCAGACTTGCTAATCCAGAGATGGAGGTCGCGAGGGCACAGGCGAACATCTCAGAAGCGACTAGTGTTTGGATCAAGAATGATCCGAAAAGGGCAAAAGAACTTCTTGATGAAGCCGACGCATTCGCCACGCCTGGAATGTACAAATCGGAGCAGGCGGTCCTTGCATCAAAGATCGCTATGCAGCTGGTCGCGCACGGCGTCGTTCGCTCAGAGCAGGAAGTCCGGCGACTTGTGCAGCTCCACGAATTGGGCGCGGGATTTGGTCATCAAGATCTCGCAACGTCGGTGGTCGTCGGGGCGCTGCGGTCAATTGGCGATCTGGGGGCCGCTCAAGAAACGCTGAACTCGTATATCGCGGAGCGTCGCCGCGACGTACTTCCCTACCCGACACTGCTTCGAAACGCTGCGGATAGGGTTCAACCGACAACGAACTAGGTAGCGAAGTTACGACGCTCGAGATCGCAAGTTTGTATTCTCCGCCGCTGCCTCGTCCTTCTCCTTTTCAACGGCTGCATAGATCTCGGCCCAAACGTCCGCGGAAACAACTCGGTCGCAAATCATCGGGTCAAACTGTTTACCTCGAAATTTCAAGAACTCGCTTCGCGCGTCTTCGACGCTCAAGGCCTTTCGATACGGACGGTCCGTCGTGATAGCATCCAAGGTATCAGCGAACATGATGATTCGACTCGCGAGCGGGATGTTTTCTCCTTTTAGGCCATCAGGATAGCCCGTTCCGTCATAGTTTTCGTGATGATGGCGGACCGAGGGGACGATATCCTTGAGGCTCGAGAGCATACCCACCAGTTCTGCACTTCTGATGGGATGTCGCTTCATCGTTGACCACTCCTCTGGCGTTAATCGACCCTCTTTCGCCAGAATCCGCGCAAACTGCTCGTCGATTTTTCCGACGTCATGCAGAAGTGCCGCGACTGCAACGCGCTCTACTTGTTCAGGCTTGAGGCCGATCGCCTTTGCGATCGTCTTCGACGCACGCGCGACGCGTTTCGAGTGACCCGAAGTATACGGATCGCGCGCCTCGATGGCTGCCACCATCAGGTCTAGAAGCTCTTCGGTGACACTCGTGAGCTCAATGGTGGTGCGCGTTAGTTGTCGCACCGCAACTATCGGCAGAATCAGTCCCGCGGCTCCAAAAAAACCAAGGTTTACACTGAGCCACGCTAAGTAAAACGCGAGCATGACGTGCATCACGGGGAGAATTAGCGCGCCGCGATTAGTGCTGATCCAAATTTGCCAAACACTTTGCTGAGATACTGCTCCCAGAACCGCGCTTATTGAGAGCGTATTCACGAAGATGAAAGACGCTATCAAGGCAACGGTCGGGAGAAACAGCTGAAAGAGCGCAGCTAAGAATGACTTGTCGCTTAGAAGCGAGAAACTCGTTCCCCCTAGCGAACGATAGGCCGCGGTTCCCACAGCGAAGGCAAGTACGATCTGGGCGATGTTGAACGCGCCCTTCATCAATGAGCGACGATTCAATACCTGCAAAATCGATTGTGCGATCGCGATCGCTACCAGCGCTCGCCAGTCGGGCAGGACAAGTACGGTTGCACCCAACGGAATGAGTGCCACCGACCCCACTGCTTCTCGCTGTTGCTGATAAAAAGCAAGGAAGTCGGCGGCAACGCTGAGTGCAGCGAGCAGGCAAGCTACCTGAAGGTTCGAGCCGACAACGACGGAAAGAAACGCGAAATGCGCCGCGACCGCGGCGCCTGCGATAACCACGGTGACCAGAACGACAGGAGCCGCGCGACGAATCTCATCGCGATTCGTGGTGCTCGCTCCTACGCGCTCTGTCAATCGGCTCCACGGCCTAGGCTTCAGCCGCGCCTCGCTTACGTTTGCGCTCAAGTGGTTCAACCGTTAGCAATTGCGCGAAGAGCAACTTTGATCATCTCTGCTTCGCACTTTTAGGAAACTACGAGTCGATCTTTCGAAATCGCCGTCGTGGTGTAAGGTGAGGCCCCGCCCCCGGGTTTAGTGCCAGCTAATGACGCTTGCTAACGCCGCCAGCCACTCAATAAATGCCATAAAGCGTCACCTCCCTTCAAACGTCACGCTCGATGCTCTGAACGTGCGATTTCATGGTGGGCTCCGCTCGTAGTACTAGTGTTCCCGCTCTACTTCGCTGATTACGGGAACGGGGGCCTC
>JAFEAR010000214.1 GCA_018266335.1 Bdellovibrionales bacterium | reverse complement strand
GAGTGGTTCGGTTCCGTGTGTCGCGATTCATGCGGGCAGCTGACCCAGCACATTCGCGTTGAGCCATTCTCGCGAGAGAACTCCCTCGACTTCGTTAGGCGCTGGTCGGCGAAGAACGGCGTGGATCTCGTGCCTAACGAAGTAGTGTCATGCGCAAACGCGGCTGCCGGCAATCCGTTCTATCTGGGCGAGCTAACTGCACACGCCGCTCGAGGCGGCGACATGGACACTGGTCCCAAGTCGATTCGAGAACTGATAGAAGTTCAGTGCGTCGCATTGACTAAGGAAGCGCAGCGAGTCCTTCTCGTGATCGCGCTATTCGAGGGTCGCGCCACGCTGCCGCGGATCACATCAAACCTCGGCTACGGATCCGATCAGTTTATGGCCCTGCTTGAGGAGCTCGAACAGGCCGGATTGATCGCGGTGGTTGAAGGTCACCTTCGCTGCAAACATGAGTTTGTCGCCGATACGGCGACTAACGTCGCGATGGAGAGTGTTAGATCGTATGTGCGCGTACGAATAGCGGAACAGCTGGAAGAAGAGGCAGACGAGAGTGCGTCAATTGAGTTGTTAGGCGATGTTGTGGAGCATTGGGAGAAGGCGGCAGTTTCGCAGCGCGCGTTTCTCGCGTCGATGAAGTTGGGCAATAGGCTTGTGCAACTCGGACTGGGGATTGAGGCTGATGCGGCATTTGAGCGTGCCGCCCTCAGCGCAGGTGGTCCCGCCGAAGCGATCGCCGCATTCGAGGGCGGCGTGATCGCTTGCCACCTCTCTGCAAAGTGGAGCAAAGCTCAGGCAGTCGAACGAAAGAAAATCGCCGTTTCGAAGTCTTCGTTAGGCACCTTGCGCACGAGCACTCAGAACGCTTTGCTTGCTGCCGAAGCATCAATGTATACACTTTTCGAAGCACCCGAACGAGGGCGACTCCATGCCCTCGCGAGTGATCGCTCCCAACCTGACGCCCTAAGAGTTCGAGCAGCTTCGATCCTGGCAATCTGGGGGGACAACGCATTTGAAGCACAAGCTTTTGAAGACGCTGTGTCAGCGATCAACGATATAACGACGCCGCAGGAAAACTCGCCGCAGTACGCGTTGCTCATGGTTGTTTATCATACTGTAGTCGGGGACCGTGGTCTTGCTAGCAAGTGGGCAGATCGACTGGCCGCGATAGCGGAAACAACCAATGACTATTCAATTCGCGTTCAGGGTCTTCGTCGTGCAGGCAGCGCGTTGTTTCGCCTAAATGAACGCGAGAAGGCACAGAAATTGTTCGCGACATCGCTCGGTCTTTCAACCAGACTTAGACTACCGATTCAGGAGGTTGCGTGTCTCGAGATCCTTGTTCACTTCGCAATAGGGGACAATGACTTGCATTCTGCGAAACGTTTCGCTGCTGAGATTCACATGCGGAACGACGCCGATCCCGCTCTTGTTCAGGCGATCTCTGACGCAACGGACGCAGCGATTCTGTGGGTCACGGGCGATCGACACGGCGCGCAAGAGCACCTTTGCAGGAGCGTGAGAATTACAAATCCGCCGCTGCCGAAAACGGAACAGGCGCTACTCGCCGCACATCTTGCTGTCGAGATTCTCGCGCTCGGCGGTGTTAGAGACGAATCCGAAGCAGCTCGGCTAATCCAGCTTCAACGTCTCGGCGCAGGTTTTGGCGATCAAGACTTTTCCGCCTCGGTGGCTACTTGGCTAATCCTTCGCGGAGGAAGAACTGCTGAGGCGAACGAATTCGAAGCGTTCTTGGGGCAACGAAGGCGAGAACTCCATCCTTACCCTCGGGTACTTCGTGTGGCCGCCGAGCGTGCCTTTCAGGTAGCTGAATTCGAACCTTAGGAAGCGCGCGATCGCACAGGTGCTGCGACACCAACCTTTTCTGGCTGCTTTTCCTTCTCTACCGCTAGGTACAACTCCGCCCACACATCTGCGGAGACGACCCTGTCGCAGATCATCGGGTCAAATTGTTTGCCTCGAAACTTGAGAAACTCGCCTCGCGCATCTTCAACGCTGAGCGCCTTACGGTATGGCCGGTCGGTTGTGATCGCATCAAGAGTGTCAGCGAACATGATGATGCGACTTGCGAGTGGGATGGCCTCGCCCTTTAGTCCTTCTGGATAACCCGTACCATCCCAGTTCTCGTGATGATGCTTTACGTCGGGTATGATGTCCTTGAGACTCGAAAGCATCCCGACGAGTTCCGCACTGCGAATGGGATGGCGCTTCATCGTCTCCCACTCCTCCGGCGTTAACCTGCCTTCTTTTGCCAGAACCCGTGCGAACTGTTGATCGATCTTACCGACATCGTGAAGCAGAGCCGCAACTTTCACTCTTTCCACTTTTTCGGGCCGCAAACCTAGGGCCTTCGCGATAATCGTGCTTGCTTCAGATACTCGCTTGGAGTGACCGGACGTGTAAGGATCTCTGGCCTCGATCGCGGCCACCATTAGGTCAAGAAGCTCCTCGGTTACCGTCGTAAGCTCGGCGGTTGTGCGAAGCAGTTGCCGAAATGCGACTAGTGGAATCACCATGCCTAACGAGCCAAGCAACCCAAGGTTCACGCACAGCCATGTCAGGTAAAACGTCAGAATAACGTGAAAAAGCGAAAAAGCAGCTGTAGCGCGATTTCCATCAATCCAAACTCGAAAAACGTTTTGTCGAGAGACAGCAGCGACGACTGCACTGAGGCTTAGCGTATTCACTAAGATTACGCATGCAAGCAGCGCGGCAGTCGGGGCGATCGTGATTTCGGCAGCTTTCCAAAACGAGAGTGACGCGAGAGACAAGAATGTCTCACCACCTAACGATCGAAAAGCTACGATTCCGACTCCGAACCCAACGGTAACCTGCGCTACGTTGAAGACTAGCTTCAGCCCGCGACGACGCTTCAGCAGCTCAGAGATCGTCTGCGCTGTCAGTATGAGAGCCAGCCCACGTGCGTCAGGTGCAACAAGTGCCGCGGACGCAAATGGAATGAGTGCGATTGAGCCCGTGACTCTTCGACCCTGGGCGTAGAACGCCATGAACTCGGTGACAAGGGCGAAGCCGGCGAGCGTGGATGCCAAGAGCACGCCGCTGGAAGACAGGCTGAGATAATTGCGAGCAAAGTGTGCAACCAGAAAGACGGCGAGTGCAACGGTGAGAACAACGACGGGCACAGCCCTACGAGTGCTATCAGCACTCGTATTAGAAGGCTCCACCTTCTCGATGAGCCGACTCCATGGCCGTGGCTCAAGTCGCTGCGTCGGTTGTTGCACCAAACTCTCGTCTGCGCCTAACAGCCGCGCATGTGGCGGTTGAGTTAAGAATTCGTCGAAAGAACTTCCGAAAAGGACTGGGAGCCCCCGCCCCGACTTAGTTCCAGGTCAACAGACCGCTAAGGGCAGCCAGCCACTGGATAAAAGCCATAAAGCGTCACCTCCCTTCAAACGTCACGCTCGATGCTCTGAACGTGCGATTTCATGGTGGGCTCCGCTCGTAGTACTAGTGTTCCCGCTCTACTTCGCTGATTACGGGAACGGGGGCCTC
>JAFEAR010000213.1 GCA_018266335.1 Bdellovibrionales bacterium | reverse complement strand
GATAGAGCGAGGGGGGCCGTGTGGGTCGTCACCCATGGCGGAGGAGCTATCGGCTCTGATCAAGGGTATGTATTTGTCTCGGATGGGAACGTGGGAAGGCTCCATCTTGATTATTCACTGCCAATTCCTTCTGAAACACAATGGTACGCGTTTATGGGCTAGAACCTGGGAAGCTGGGAAGGATGGGATTGGGAACCTCTTCTTTGTCCACCTTTGCCTACGATGGCCGAAACCGGCTGCTCAGCACCACCGACCCCCTCGGCAAGATCGAGCGCTACACCTACGACGGCAACGACAACCTACTCACGAGACTCACGCCCAAGAACGAGACCATCAGCTTCGCCTACGACGCTGTCAATCAATTGCTCAGTAAGACGCTGCCGGGCAGCCAGATCACTCAATACAACTATGATCTTGTCGGTAACTTGACCACTGTCACTGATCCCGATAGCGTCCTGGCCATGACCTATGATCTGGCG
The DNA here is from genome assembly GCA_018266335.1 of Bdellovibrionales bacterium. The sequence goes on along the minus strand of JAFEAR010000213.1, from coordinate 4,303 downwards.
AACCGCCTGACCACGGTCAAGACCGATGGCTCCCCGAATCAACCCGCCGTCACCTTGGCCTACAGCTATGACCTCACCGGGAACCGGCTGAGTCTGACCGATCCGGTTCAGGTGGCCAGCTACCGCTATGATGCGTTGAATCGCCTGCAGTCCTTGACCCAGCCGACGACCCCGGCCACTCGGCTCCCCAATCTGCTCGCTACCTGGCCGGGGGATGGCAGTGCGGCCGATCCGGTGGGCGGCCAGTCGGGCACCGTGCAATTGGGCACCACCTTCGGGCCGGGTGTCCGCCAGCAGGCCTTTGTCTTCGACGGGGTGGATGACTATGTGAGTATCCCGGATTCGGCGGTGCTCGATAGCCTCAGCACCAACGCCACCCTGGATGCCTGGATCAAGCCGGAGATCCCCCTCGGGGCCGAAGCCTGGCTTTTTGCCCGGCGCGATCCCTTCGTGAGCGAAGGGTTCTCCGTGGCGCTCCTCCAAGACGGCCGGATTCAGTTGACCGTCCGGACCACCACCAGCCCCACCGTGTCCGGCTCCACGTTCCGCTCCACCGCGAGCGTGATCACCTTCGACCAATGGCAACATGTGGCCGCAGCCGTGGATACCGTGGCGGGCACGGCGCAGATCTGGGTGAAGGGGCAGGCCGTGAGCCTGACCGCCGTCTTCGGCCCGGCGACCTTGAGTGGGACCCTCTTCAATGTGAACCAACAGTATCTCGGCCGACGGCAAGACCCGAACACGGCGGGTGGGGGCGGCCATTTCAAGGGCGAGATTGACGAAGTGCGACTCTATGGGCGGACGCTTACGCTGGCTGAGGTGCAGAGCCGGGCGCAGACCCAACCCGTGGCGACCTATGTCTATGACGCCCTCTCGCGACGGGCCAGCCTCACGCTCCCGAACGGGATCCAGACGACTTACAGCTACAATCCCGCCAGTCAGGTCACCAGCATCCTGCATCAACTCACCGCGACTGGCAGCCAAATCAACAAGGCCGACTATGTCTATAATCCCGTCGGTAATCGGACCAGCCTGACGGATCGGCGTGGTCTTCAGAGCTTCGGCTATGATCAGCTTGACCGGCTCACTAGCGCGAGCCATCCGTTGTTACTCGATCCACAAGCCTTTGCCTATGATGCGGTGGGGAATCGGACGATGGGCGGCAGCACCCACAATGCCGGCAATCAACTCACGGCCGATGCGAACTTCGCCTACCAGTACGACGACAATGGGAACCTCATTAGAAAAACGCTGCTCGCCACGGGTAACTACACCCAGTACACGTATGATGCGGAAAACCGATTGACCAAGGTTGAGGAGTTTGCGGCTGGGAATCCGACTGCCATCACGACCAGCAGCTATCGGTATGATGGCTTGGGGCGACGGATCGAAAAGGTGGCCAACGGCCAGACGACACGCTACATCTACGACGGCGAAGATATTCTGCTGGAATATAATGGCAGCAACGTGCTCCAGGCCCGCTACACCCACGGCCCCGGTATCGACGAGCCCTTGAGCCGGACGCCGATGGCGCCGGGCCTCGGCAGTGGTCAGACGGCGGTGCTGGCTTCCACTCCTGATGGCCTGCGGGGGCCGGTGGTGGATGATGGGATTAAAGTGAACGGTCAGGTGTCGGTAGGCTTTGTCTTCGTCTCCGGGATGCCGGCGCCGGCGATTGGTCAGCCGATCGACTCGACCGGTCTTGAACAGCCGATCGCGCCGATCGATGTTACGGCCGCGGCGGCCACTGGCACCCTCGCGGTGGACCTGATCGATACGGGGGGCATCGGGGGCAATGCTCCGCTCTATCTGGTGACGCGCGACCAGGCCACGAACCAGGTGCTCGAAAGCCGGCTGCTCTTTCCCGCCCGTGCCACGTTTGCCTCGACGACGCCGCTGGGGACACCGCTCGTGGTGGCCTCGGCGACGGTGCCCACGACCACACCGGTGGCGGATGGCACGCTGTACTATCACCAGGACGGCCTCGGTACGGTGACAGAACTCACCGATATCAACGGCAGCGTCGCCAAAGCATATGCGTATGATGCGTACGGGAATATTCTGGAGTCACCGGGTACGGTGGAGCAGCCCTATACGTATACGGGCAGGGAGTTCGATCAGGAAACGGGTCTCTACTACTACCGGGCTAGATATTATGATGCGGCGACGGGGCGTTTCCTGCAGAACGATCCGATAGGTTTCAGAGGAGGGGATGTTAACCTTTACCGGTATGTTTCGAACAACCCTATCTATTTCAGCGATCCAGTAGGTTTGCAAAATACAGCTGTGTTCCCTGGGACTGCAGCTGGTTCAGCGGCTCAGGGGACAAGCGCTGGTGTGAAAGGAGCTTTACAAGGCATCGGGCTAGGTCTTGGAACTGTAGCTGGTGCAATAACTGGAGTAACTATATTTCCCGACTCCGCTGGCGAGGGATCCGACATAATTCCTCTTCCTGATACCTATCCCGATACTCTGCTTCCTGAAGACGATACTGTACCAGATATTCTTCTACCCCCTTATATAGACATCGATACGGAGATTGCATGCCCAGTTGACCCACTTCAGTACAGTCCGCATAAAAAGAAGAGGCCATCGACTTACGATAAGCATACTAAACCTCGACCTGGACGACCGACAGAGAAGAAGAAGCAACAACCAGGTTGGAAGCCATTCAACGACAATAAGCGGAGACCATAATCGTGCAACGATTGCTGGCAATTACTAAGGGAGCTGAACTTCAATGCTAGCGGGAATAACCCTTCTCTTTAAGTGTAGATCGAGGAGTGCGCTTTTAGGGATGTTGAATGATTATGTTGTTTCAGCGAGGTCCCTTAGGGACCTCAAGAAGCGCGCAGTAAATCTAGGCAAAAGAGAGTCCCATCGCATTGCTGTTGATACGAAAATGAGCTGCGAATATTTGGGGCTTTACGATACATATTATGTCTGTGGACCATTAAAGTCAGGAGCCCTACTTGGATATACGAGCACATGGGGAATCAAACAAAAGACACTTCTTCCGATGATGAACGAAATTCGAATCAGGAAGGCACTCTCGGGAAGCTCTAAGGGTGCTTACGTTATTGATGCCGTGTATGTTATCGGCTCTCAAAAGCCTCCAATCTTCAAGCGAAGAATAATTGAAGCAGCTCTGCTCGTTGAGCATGACGGCAAAAAAGATATTCTTGAAGTCGCAGGTCGACTAGCTAACTCCCCACATGTAAAGCGCAAGATAACGAGAGACTTGAGACGCCAGGTTTTACCTGAAGAGTTAGAGATCGCTGGTTTTTCGAGCATTCGCAGATGGGCGAGCCCTTCTGTAGGTTTAGGGAGGTGCTTTAAGTGTAATGTGAAACGCTATGCGAAAGAATTTATGATCAGCAGGCTTCTTCACGAGGAAAAGAAGCTGGTTTTCCCGAAACCCTTGAGGTAACCATGTGCGTTCTCCGTCTGATAGTGAATTGGGCTCCTCCTACGATCCCGCCAATCGGGAGACCGCAATTAGCCATTAGCTCACGACCACCAGCAGCCAGATCAACAGGGCCGACTATGTCTATAATCCCGTCGGCAATCGGACCAGTCTGACGGATCGACGGGGCGCGCAGACGTTTGGCTATGACCGGTTGGACCGACTCACCTCAGCCAGCTACCCCTTGCTACTCGATTCGCAAGCGTTTGCCTATGACGCGGTGGGGAATCGCACCACCGGTGGTGTTGTCGTGAACCCAGGGAATCAACTCACGGCGGATACTAACCATAGCTACCGATGGCGAAGACATTCTGCTGGAATATAATGGCAGCAACGTGCTGTAAGCACGCTATACCCACGGCCCTGGCATCGACGAGCCCTTGAGCCGGACGCCGATGGTGCCGGGCCTCGGCAGCGGGCAGACGGCTGTGCTGGCTTCCACCCCGGATGGCCTGCGGGGGCCGGTGGTGGATGATGGGATCAAGGTGAACGGCCAGGTGTCGGTGGGCTTTGTGTTCGTCTCGGGGATGCCGGCGCCGGCGATCGGGCAGCCGATTGATTCAACCGGCCTCGAACAGCCGATCGCGCCGATCGACGTCACCGCCGCCGCGGCCACTGGCACCCTTGCGGTGGACCTGATCGATACGGGGGGCATCGGCGGCAATGCTCCACTCTATCTGGTGACGCGCGACCAGGCCACGAACCAGGTGCTCGAGAGCCGCCTGCTGTTTCCCGCCCGTGCCACGTTTGCCTCGACGACGCCGCTGGGGACACCGCTCGTGGTGGCCTCGGCGACGGTGCCCACGACCACACCGGTGGCGGATGGCACGCTGTACT
>JAFEAR010000212.1 GCA_018266335.1 Bdellovibrionales bacterium | reverse complement strand
GGTGTCCTTGTACAGCTTCGGCAATCCCTCGGTGGCCTTCTTCTCCCCAGGCACCGACCTCTGAAGTCGTCACAATCACGTACAAGAGCGCGAAGAGGATTATCATGGCTGTTCCTCACGATGAATAAGGGGAATCATGGGTCATGTCCCACGAGCTACTGAACAGTGAATGAAGCATGGACCATGCCGATTCTGCGCGGATCAACACGTTAGAAATTCAGCGCATTATGAAAAACTATGAGTGACGAGTGTATCTCAATCGATACAATGGTGCTGAGTCATCCCAGCTTGGAGAGGTATCCGATCGCTGAGCAAGAAATGCCGCCATCTAGCATTGAAGACTAGATGGCGGTCCAGGTGAGTCGGAAAGAAATGTTCGAGGTGCTTTATGCGAATGAGGGATCGCGAAGTTATTTTTTCCCGAGAATGGCATCCTTCGCGGCTTTCGCGATTCGGAACTTCACGACACGCTTGGCAGGAATCTTGATGGCTTCGCCCGTCTGGGGATTGCGCCCCATTCTGGCCTTCCGATTCTTGAGAACCAACATGCCTAAGCCCGGCAGCTTAAACCCGTTCTTACTTTCTTTATAGGCCAGCTTGGCCAAGTCATCGAGAATCTGCGTGGCGGCTTTTTTTGTCAGGTGAGATTTTTCCGCGAGGTACTCCGCAATTCCGGCCTTCGTCATCGCTTTTGTCATGCTGTTATCCTCTCAGTGATGAAAGTTTCGCTTTTCTACTGCGTGGCCGAAAACAAGTCAAGAAGTAACGATTTTGGCATTGGAATAGGTGTTCATCCTCAATAGGATTCGAGACAGGCTTTTGTACGACTGTGCGAGAGGGCCTAATTCGGCGAACAGACCATAGGCCCGTATGTCGATACTTTCGTTTGCTGAGTACTATTCATCTTGAACCATTTCCGGAAAGCTCGCCATAAACGAATTCCCTAGGAGAAAAGGGATTGCTTTTCGATCAGAGGGAGTCTGAACCTCAACGGCTCTCCATTCCTCGGTCAAATCCCCAGTCATTTTCTTCTGAAGAATCACAACGAAACGTCGCTTTCTTGTTTTGACAGCAATCCCGACGCTTGGACTTCTCTCATTCATCACAAGAAACTCGACCGTTCCACCACCGTTAATAGCCGTGCAGAATGCACGCCCCAGTGTGCTGGTGTCTGGATGCGAAGAATTCACCGGTTCGTCACGAAGGTGTGACGGGAAATGTTGCTTGTGCAGTTTATTCTCACAATCGGTATCGAATTTGTTCAGTTTGGAAATGCGTGCGATTTGTTTTTTGATTTCTGTCGTCTTGTCGGTTAGGTTGCCCTGAAGTCTGGAGACCTCAAATTCGTCCCCCAACTCTTGTTTATACTTTTGCAGTTGATCAGCTAGGACCTCTAGTTTCTCTAAATCTGCTGCGTTGTCTTTCATTGTGTAAATAGACAGGCCAATATGAGCAAGGTCTTTGCAGATGCTGTAAGCACGCACCTTCGCGTGTTGCTCTTCTACGAGTGATTCCCGGCTGGGGTATGAAATCGTTGCTGTGGCATCCAGCCATCTCGTACTAATGTCGGATGGAAATGCTGAAAACGGAGCCGCTTGCTCTACTGCGCCCTTAGCGGAGAGGTCGTACGGATCGGGGATTTTATTGGTAGGACTTGACGTCCTCTCTAGCCTCACATCAGATAATTCGCCTCGTGCATGAATTCTGAAGCTAATAACCACCTGTTTGTCTTTCCCATCGTACGAACGCCTGGTCAAGGCAGGAGATGCAGCAATCTTTGCTGTCATGTCGTTGAGGTATCGAAGCACTTCAGAGTTGGCCGCATCACTCGGTTCGTCTGGCGCAATGGCAACGCTAGATATGGGCTTCAGCTTCTGAACTAGGTCGGTCGTTATCGATTGGACACAGCTATCGTTGGGGGCAATAGTGTCCCCTCGCTCGCTTGTCTCGTTGACATGTGTGGTAGTTGAGTCGTTGGCCTCGACAGCAATGGGCCCTTGAAGAAGGGCGGCACCAACCGTCAGAGTGAGAAACAGCACAAACGCCTGGATGTTAAGTTTCATGGCTTTTCCAATGCACAATGACTGAGGTTGGTGGCGAGTCACTAGCTCTCGGAGGCTCACTGTGCTGCAACGAATGTTGGCGTCTGCGCTACTGTTTGTAAAGTGAGATTTCGTCTTCCGCCCGATTGACGCCCTCGTAGTTACAAGGAAGGTCAATTGAGACGTTTGATGTTCCCATGCCTTGTCTTGAATTGAGGTTCGCGCGTCATGGTTCTGCTTCTTTGTCCAATAACCGTGCAAGCCCCAACCAAGTGGATATCGCGAAGGAGAGCTTCTGGTCTCAGACCAGGCCTGATACACGGCGAACAGTAGGACGTTTAGCTACTTGGCGTCATGGGAGTTTGCTGTCAGAATCTCTGCTCGACTCCAAACACTGTGCCTGTACCACGATGCTCTTCAAGCCATTTGAGATAAAATGCGCGACCTTTATTGCGGTGCGTAACATGCGCGTCGATTCTGCGACAGCCCCAGCTG
>JAFEAR010000211.1 GCA_018266335.1 Bdellovibrionales bacterium | reverse complement strand
TTTTCAAGGAGCCGCTCCTTGCTGAGGCGCGCCATTTCCTCCACAAGCTCGGCCATGTTCAGAGTTGCACCTTTGGGGCCGAGCAGGGATCGAATTTCGTCGAGTCCATTTTTAAGTTCCTGGTTTATGACAAAGCTCACTTCTGTGTGCTCGGTACTCACGATTCGCTCCCGTTCCCGCGGAAGCACTTGCACGGGACTGATGGCAAGCAAGACTTTGAGCCCCTCCCGCGAGGATTTGTCTTCGAGCCTGGCAAGAACTTCGGTCTTCTGCTCGCGACTCATGGCCCTTTCGGGCTGGGCCTTTTTGAGGTCGCGAAAGAAACTCTGCGCCTGACATATGTTCGTAAGGTTGAGGGCCCCCGATTCAATCTTGGGCGCGACTTCGGGCAGTTCCGTCATCAAACGCATAGCTTGAATTCTGCGGCCCGCCGCCGCTTCGGAATAACTCAGCTCATGCACGGCGTATTCAAAGAGACGGATACTTGAGATCGGCAAACAACTTGCGCCGCTCAATCTCCTGCAGGTGGCGCAGCACATCCATCGTTACTGCGCGTTCTTTTTGCGCAAGCGCTTTGGTAGCCAAGAGGAGTTCCGAGTCTTTTAGGGCACGAATCGTGTTCATGCAGAAGGCTATATCATGGGTTTTTCGGAGCACTTTTTTGCAATGATTCAGATGAAAACTAGACTCCCATCTGGAGCGCGCAAGCGCCTCGCCATTGAGATTTCTTGAAGCGAAAAATTATTTTTGTAAAACGAATGCGGAATCTACGCGCAGCACCCAGCCTACGAAGCGAAAAAATGCATCAATAAAAATCGAATAGGGAACGAGAAATTTTACCAAAAAACTTTTTTATTTCCGAAAGCCGCCGAAGCCCCACTCCGGCGCCGGAGTAGCGATCGAAACTACCGATAAGGCACTACGGGAGCGATTTCGCGCACAAACTTGCCATGCACCGTGGCTTGCTCCACATTCAGACGATCTTCCTCCAGGGGAATGCGAATGATGTCCTGCTGGCGATAAAAACTAATTTCGATCGAAAGACGCGAAAAGGTTTTCTTCGGGTTGAAGTCGCCCATCTCGCGGGACTTCCAGCCCGACGCTTCGTAACCCGAGTCGGAGGGAGAGAAGGTCCATTCGTGGTCGCGGGAACTCACGGTGATGTGGTCGGGATCAGTCGAAGGATCGTTGGCAGCTTTTTCGTCGTAGTAAAAAGCAATTTGCTGCAATGGCGCCAGGGCGCTCGCGTAGGTTAGGACTCCAGCCAGTTTCAATCCCGCGGGCGTCAGAATCGGTGGGCGTTTGTCGCGACTAGGCCAGTAGTTGTCGTGGTATCCCAAAAAGCGCACGTTCGCGGGGGTGAGGGGACCGTCGTGCAAAGTGATGGGCACTCCGTAGCGGTTGGCGAAGCTAAAGGGAAATAAGAGTTTGCCGGTCTCCAAACTGTAGGCCCGGTGACCATTCTGGCTACCGCAGCAGCCGTTGAAGGTGGTGAGCATGAGAAAACTGCTGCCCCACACGGCGTGACTGCTGCCGGGATCTTCCTCGATGGTCCATAGAACTTTGTCGGGCTTGAGGGCATTGAAGGCGCGTAGGCGCTGCTTGTCCCCCGTGCCGTCGCTGCCACTCTGGTAGTAAAAATCGCGCTTCGATTCGATCAGCAATTCTCGCCGCTCGAAGGTGGAAAGATAAATGCCCTGAACTTCAAAGCTCACGTTGCTGATGTCGGCGTGAATTCCTTTTTCGTCTTCGGAGATGTAGCGGCGCAAATTGATTTTAGAAAAGTTTTGCCGTTCACCGATGCGTTGACCACTGCTGGGCCCCGCGTGACTGGCATACGTAAAGCCAGCAAGGAACAGGGGCAGGAGGGGGCGCAGCAACGAATTCATAGAACGTCTCCGAGGCGGACAAAGTCGAGTTGGCGACCACTCCGCGTGGCACCATCGGAGCTCAAGTTTGGCGTCAAAAATCCGATAAAGCAAATGTTAGATTAACCCTTGGACCCGTGGGCCGGGTCTAAGAATTGGAAGGGGATAAAGAACATGAAAAACTCTCTGCTAATTCTTGGACTGATGTTGGTAACGGTAGGGCTGAGCGCTTGCAGCAGCAGCTGTGGCAATCGTTCAACGGCGTCGGAAGACGACGTGCAAGCCTTCAAACCGACTCCCTCTGAAGTCCGCCACTGAACGATAGACCTCTATCGTATCGGGGCAAGCGGGGTAACAACGCCAACCGGCGTTGTTACCCCGCTTGCTTTTGGACCGGGACGCAGCCTAAATGAAAGGCATGCGGACCAACTCGCGCCCCGAAATCCTTCGTAAAAGTCCTGCCCTGCGGAACCTCGTGCGGGAGCATCACCTGCGCCCGGAGGATTTAGTTCTGCCGGTTTTTTTAAATTCCCAGAAGAAGGGGCACGTTGAGCTCAAGAGTTTGCCGGGGGTGTCGCAATGGTCCGTCGAGGCCTCGCTCCCCTTCGTGGAGACCCAAGTGGCTGCAGGTATCCGCAGCATCATTCTCTTTGGCATCGTTGAGAAGGCCGAAAAAACGGCCGATGGCCGCGCCGCTTGGGATGCCGAGGGTCCAGTGGCCCAAGCGCTCCGGCGTTACCGCCAGGCCTTCGGCGACGTGGTGCTCTTCGCCGACGCCTGCTTTTGTGAGTACACGGATCACGGTCACTGTGGCCCGCTGAGCGGCGTGCCGAGTGCCCAAGTGGCTCGGCACCAGGCTCAGACTCTCGAGGGATTGGGGCGCATGGCCCAGGTTTATGCTGCTGCGGGCGCCGACGTGATTGCGCCTTCGGGCATGGTCGATGACATGGTGGCCCAAATCCGCTCGAAGCTCGATGCGGCCCAGTTCACCGACCGAGCTATTTGCTCCTACGCCGTTAAGTACGCTTCGCATTTTTATGGTCCCTTCCGCGAGGCCGCCGAAAATGCTCCGAGCCACGGTGACCGCCGCAGCTACCAAATGGACGTAGCGAACCGTCGCGAAGCCCTGCGCGAAATCGATCTGGACGTACGCGAAGGGGCCGACATGCTGCTCATTAAGCCCGGCATGCCGTGCCTGGACATTGTCCGGGACGCCGCTGATCGCACGCATCTGCCGATTGGCACCTACCAAGTGAGCGGAGAGTACTCTATGATCAAGGCGGCGGGACGTGCCGGCTGGATCAACGAAGAAGCGGTGTTTCTGGAGTCGCTGACGGCCATGAAGCGAGCCGGCGCACAATTTATGATCACCTACTGGGCCCCCGAAGCGGCACGGCTCCTGAAAGAGGGACGAATTTGAAGAAGAAGAAAAAGAAGTCCACCAAGCGCAAAGCCCGGTCGGCAAAAGTTCGCCGGCCTAAACTCCGGGCGCCCGAAGACGTTCAGGCCCTGTGGGCGGCGGCCCTGGCGGCGCGCCGGACTTCCTATTCTCCCTACTCGGAGTTTGCGGTGGGCGCGGCCCTGTCGGTGGGCGGACAGATTGTCCAGGGCTGCAACGTAGAGAATGCCAGTTATCCGGGCTGCGTGTGCGCCGAGCGAGTAGCTTTTTTGAAGGCCGTCAGTGAGGGCCTACGCAAGCCCATGCGGATTGTCGTCGTGGCGCAGGGCAAGGGCGGTCGCCCGGTTTCGCCCTGCGGTTTTTGCCTGCAAACGATGGCCGAGTTCTGCGAGCCTGACTTCGAAGTTTGGATTGGGGACACCAAAGGCTTGCTCGCCAAATACCAGCTTCGCGAGCTTCTTCCGCACCCCTTCGGTCCGGACGATTTGTAGTCCGCTTCCACACCAGAAAACCCTTGTGAGGACGAGCCCCTATGCTAAAGGGGAATCTCTCGCGGAGGTCTAAGAAATTGGAAGTTTGGAGTACTAAAAAAAGCGCTGAACTCTATTTGATCGATAGCTGGGGTGCCGGCTTCTTTAAGATCAATGAGAAGGGTAACGTTGAAGTGTCGCCGCGCGGGACTTCGGGCGCAGCTACGGCGCAAGCGACTTCCAACGGCAACGGCACGGTCGTGAACATCAACGGTGCGACCTACGACGGTGGCATCGACCTCAAAGAACTCGTGAGCGATCTCGAAGAGCGTGGTCTACGGCCGCCGCTTCTGATTCGCTTCCCCGACATTGTTCATTCGCGCGTGAAGTTAATTTCGAACGCGTTCCAAACCGCCATCGATACCTACAACTACAAGGGTAAATTCCGCGGCGTGTTCCCCATCAAGGTGAACCAACAGCGTTACCTCGTTGAGGACATGATGCGCTTCGGCCGCGAAACTTGCCTGGGTCTAGAGGCCGGTTCCAAACCTGAGCTCCTCGTGGCGCTAGCGCTGATGGACAATCCGGACGCACTCTTGATTTGCAACGGCTTCAAAGATGCCGAGTACATCGAAACGGCGCTGCTCTCGCAAAAACTCGGTCGCAACACCATCGTGGTGCTCGACCGTTTCTCGGAACTCGAAACCATCATCAACTCGGCCAAGACGCTCGGCATTCGTCCGCGCATCGGCTTCCGGGCAAAACTCGAAGCCAAGGGCGCCGGCAAATGGGTTGAGTCGAGCGGCGCTAAATCGAAGTTCGGTTTGACCGCATCGGAAATGGTCAAGGGCATCGAAATTCTCGAGCGGGAAGGCCTCCTGTCTTCGCTCGAACTCTTGCATTTCCACATCGGGTCGCAGATCACCGCGCTCCGTGCCATTAAGGACTCGCTCATCGAAGCCTCGCGTGTGTACGTCGAGCTGGCGTCCATGGGCGCCGGCCTGAAGTACCTCGACGTCGGCGGTGGTTTGGGCATCGACTACGATGGCTCGCAAACCAACTCCGAAAACTCCATGAACTACACGGTGCAGGAATACGCCAACGACGTGGTTGCGCAAATTGCAGCCGCCTGCGATAGCCGTGGCCTTCCGCATCCGCACATCGTGACCGAAGCTGGCCGCGCGCTCATCGCCCACCACAGCGTGCTCGTGTTCGACATCGTCGGTGCGCACACCATCCGTTCGGCGGAACTGCCGGAGGGCATCGAAAGCGAAAAACAAGAGTCCATCAAGGATCTCTTGGAGCTCTATAAATCGCTGAGCCCCAAAAACCTCAACGAACACATTCAAGATGCCTTCCGCTTGCGCGACGATGCCATGAGTTTGTTTAACTTGGGCTATCTCACTCTCAAACAAAAAGCCCTGGTGGAGCGCCTCTTCTGGTGTTTCTGCACTCGGGCCCTGGAAGTTTCTGAAACCATGGGCCGCAAGCCCGAGGAAATTGTAACGCTCAAGCGCTACCTCTCGGACTCTTACTACTCGAACTTCTCGGTGTTCCAATCCGCCCCCGACACCTGGGCCGTGAAGCAGCTCTTCCCGGTTATGCCCATCCACCGCCTCAAGGAAGAGCCCACCCGCCGCGGGATTCTGCTCGACCTCACTTGCGATTCGGACGGAAAGATCGACCACTTCATCGACATTAAAGATGAAAAAGAAACCCTCGAGCTGCATCCGCTCCGCGACGGCGAGGACTACTACGTGGGCATGTTCCTGATTGGCGCCTACCAGGAGATTCTGGGCGACTTCCACAACCTCTTTGGCGACACCGACGCTGTGCACGTGTCCCTAACGGCTTCGGGCTATGCCATCGAGCACGTCATTGAGGGCGACACGGTCAACGAAGTGCTCAGTTACGTGCAGTACGACCGGGCTAGCCTCATTCGCCAAATTCGCACGGCCATTGAAGCGGCGCTTTCCAAAAAGACCATCTCCCTCGAAGAGTCGCGCATGCTCATGCGCTACTACGAGGACGGTCTTAACTCGTACACCTACCTGGATCACGACGCCAAAGACCGCGGCGTGGACCCGGTGCATGCCCTCCGCCAAATCGGCCAAAAGCAGGCCGATCAGCGTCAGGCCGAGGTGGCCAATGCCGGCGCCTCGAATTCTGGCACAGCGACTTCGACCTGATGCGTAGCGCTTTAGTGTCTGCTATCCTCGCGTCATGATCGAAGCTCAGGCGGCGGGAAAACCCGTAACTTTAGACCCCCAAGCGGTGACGGGCTTAGATGCCGTCAAGGCACTGCGCGACTCCAAACTGTACGTAGGCATGAAGGTCGACGGAGAACTCCGCGACCTCATGATGCCGCTCCCCAAAACGGGCAAAGTTGAATTTGTTCCGGCCGATTCGGCCGAAGGCGTGGACGTTATTCGCCACAGCACCGCACACGTCATGGCGCAGGCCGTGAAGGCGCTGTACCCCGATGTGCAAGTAACCATCGGCCCCGTTATTGAAAACGGTTTTTTCTACGACTTCGTTCGCAAGGGTGGGTTCAAAGAAGAAGAGCTCCCCATCATCGAAAAGAAGATGGAAGAGATTATCAAGGCTCGCTACCCCGTACGTCGCGAAGAGTGGGACGTCGAGAAGGCCTGCACTTACTTCGCGAAAATCGGCGAAAGCTACAAAGTAGAAATCATTCGCGACATTGCTAAGGACACCGGTGCCAAAACCGTCAGCGTGTACTGGCAGGGCGAAGATTTTGTCGACCTTTGCCGTGGGCCGCACATTCCCACCACGGGCCACATTCCGGCCTTCAAACTCATGGCCGTGGCGGGTGCTTACTGGCGCGGCGACGAGAAGAACGAAATGCTCGCGCGCATCTACGGCACGGCTTGGGGCTCCAAGGATGCGCTCAAGGCCTACCTCCACCAATTAGAGGAAGCCAAAAAGCGCGATCACCGCAAACTCGGCAATGACCTCGACCTCTTCAGCTTCCATCCGGAAGCGCCGGCTTCGCCCTTCTTCCACCCGAACGGCGCGCTCGTGTACGCTCAGCTGCAGGAGTACCTCCGCAAAATTAACCGCGAGAATGGTTTTCAGGAAGTCATTACGCCGCTGCTCATGTCGCAGGACCTGTGGAAACTTTCCGGTCACTACGACAACTACCGTGAAAACATGTACTTCACGCAGGTCGACGAACGCGCCTTCGCGCTCAAGCCCATGAACTGCCCCGGCCACTGTCTCGTGTTCCGCTCGGGGCACCACTCGTACCGCGATTTGCCACTGCGTTTGGCCGAGTTTGGCCGCGTGCATCGGCACGAGCGAAGCGGTGTGACGGCCGGCCTCTTCCGCGTGCGGAGCTTCTGCCAGGACGACGCGCACGTGTACTGCACCGTGGAACAAATCGAAGCCGAAATTCTGCGCGTGCTAAAAATGATTCGTCGTTTTTACACGGCCCTCGATTTTACCTACCACGTGGAACTCTCCACTCGTCCCGCTAAACGCATCGGTGAAGATGCCGTGTGGGACCAGGCGGAAGCCGCGTTGGAATCGGCGCTTAAGTCGGCCGGAGAAACCTTCAAGCTCAATCCGGGCGACGGCGCCTTCTATGGTCCGAAGATCGACTTCCACTTGAAGGATTCCATTGGGCGCACGCACCAGTGCGGTACCATTCAACTCGACTTCATGATGCCCGGCCGTTTCGGTCTCGAGTACGCGGGCTCCGACAACACCAAGCACACGCCCGTGATGATTCACCGGGCGATTGCCGGCAGCATGGAACGTTTCATGGGTGTGTATATTGAACACGTCGCGGGCAACTTCCCCTTCTGGATTGCGCCCACGCAAGTCGGTGTCATCACAATCGTGGACGAGGCCAAGCCCTTCGCCGAAGAAGTGTGCGCGGCCCTGCGCGAGCAAGGATTCCGCTTCTCGCTCGACGATTCGGCGGATAAACTAGGCGCTAAGGTGCGTCGCTTTCAGAACCTCAAGGTGCCCGTCATGCTCATCATTGGTGGCCGCGAAGCGGCCGAGCGCGTGGTGAGCGTGCGTTTGCAAAACGGCGAACAGCGCCAAGGCGTGAATTTAGAAACGCTGATCAAGGATTTCCAGGCCCGGAATGATCCGGCCTTTAAAGAGCCCGCTAAGGCTCAAGTTTAACCCCCCTAGGAGGATAGGTTTATTAGCTTCAAGGAACTCGCAATTAACAGACAGATTCGGACCGCCTACGTGCGCGTGATCGGCAAGGATGGAGAACAGCTCGGCATCCTGAACACGCGGGAGGCCACTCAGTTGGCCGAAAGCATGGGTCTCGATTTGGTCCAGGTCGCCGACAAGGCCGATCCCCCCGTCTGTAAGATCATGGATTACGGCAAGTATAAGTACCAAGAGAAGAAGAAGAACCAAGAGGCCAAGAAAAAGCAGACGGTCGTGGAGATTAAAGAAATCCAAATCCGTCCCAAGACCGAGGCTCATGATCTTCACCACAAGGCCAAATCGGCTTTGGGATTCTTGGAAGATGGCGACAAAGTCAAAGTCACGGTGTTCTACCGGGGCCGCGAAATGGAACACTTGGAAGTGGGTTACCGCACCTTGCTGGAATTCGCTCAGGAACTGAATGACCAGGCTATTCTGGAGGCGCCGCCGAAGATGGAAGGCAAGCGTTTGGGCTGTCTTTTCGGTCCTTTAGCGCCGGGTAAGAAGGTGCCGCCGGGTGCGTTGGTGGCTAGCTTCCCGCCGCCTCCTCGGCCCCGCAATAGTGGGCAGATGCCGCCGCAGGCTCCGCCCTCAACTTGATTTGAAAAGACGCCAAATACACGCTTGTGTTTTGGTTTTCTGCATGGCATAAAGCCTGCTCTTTACAAGGAGTTACTCATGGGTACAAAGCTGAAGACACACTCTGGCGCCAAAAAGCGTTTTACGAAGACGGCCTCGGGCAAAATTAAACGTAAAAAGGCCGGTGGTCGTCACTTGAACATCGGTAAAGGCGGCACTCGTCTGCGTCGTCTCAAAGGTTCCGCCTACGTATTCGAAGGCGACGTTCAACGGGTTCACCGTCTGCTGCCCAACAGCTAAGGCGTTTTGATTTTTAGTTAGTTTTTTAGGAGAGAAACATGCCACGCGCAAAAGGTGGGTTTAAAACCCGCAGAAGACACAAAAAAGTTCTGAAGATGGCCGAAGGTTACCGCAACTCCGGTAGCCGCTCTTTCTCGAAAGCGTACGAGCTCGTAACCCGCGCTCTGAAATACGCTTTCCGCGATCGCAAAGCTAAAAAACGTGACTTCCGCGGTCTGTGGATCCAGCGTATCAACGCGGCCGTTCGCAACCACGACATGTCCTACTCCAAGTTCATGCACGGTCTGACCAGCAAGTCGGTTGGCCTGGATCGCAAAATCCTGGCGGACATTGCAGCTCACGACGCGAAAGCTTTCGAAGCTCTCGTGCAAGTTGCTCGCTCCTAGTTGGTAGCGAAATTTAAAATATAAATCGGTAAAACCGCAACGGGGAGAGGTCTCGCAAGAGATCTCTCCCCGCTGTATTTTTGCGCGCGGCGCGGAGGCCGAGTTGCGGCCGCGGCGCGCGGGTTCTATGGTGAAAAACTATGTCCGACGCTTTGCAATCGCTCCTGCATGAGGTTCAGCTCTTTCAGGCGCGTGCCCTTGAAACCCTTTCTACAACCAATGACTTAGATGCTCTCGAGGCCCTCCGCGTGGAGTGGTTCGGCAAGAAGGGCGCGCTGGCCGGAATGATGCGCCATTTAGGGCAAATGACGCCCGAGCAAAAGCCCCAGGCGGGTGCGGCCATCAACCAAGTACGTGACGAGTTATCGACACGTTTAGAAACCGTGGCGCAGGAACTGCAGCGGCGGGCGTTGAACGAAAAATTAAAGTCCGAAAAAATCGACATCACGCTTTCGGGTCGTCGTCCGCACGGCGTGAACGAGCATCCGGTGCAGATTGTGCAGGACGAACTCACTAAAATTCTGGGCGGCTGCGGTTTTGTAACCGAAATGGGCCCCGAAATTGAGCACGAGTTTTTTAACTTCGACGCGCTCAATATTCCGCCCAATCATCCGTCGCGCGCGATGCAAGACACTTTCTATATCAAGGACCGCGCGGGCGTCGTGCTGCGCACGCACACGTCGCCCGTGCAGGTGCGCACCATGCTGGGCATGCAACCGCCCATCCGCATGATTTGCCCGGGGCGCGTTTACCGCGCCGATTACGATGCCACGCACTCGCCCATGTTCCACCAAATCGAGGCGCTCTTGGTGGACGAGCACATTCATATGGGTCACCTGAAGGGCATTCTGGCCACGGTCGTGTCCGAGTTTTTTGGGGTGGCGCTTAAAGTTCGTCTGCGGCCTTCGTTCTTTCCGTTCACGGAGCCCTCGGCGGAAGTGGACATTGAATGTTGCTTCTGCCGCGGCAAAGGCTGCAAAACTTGTAAGGGCAGCGGCTGGATCGAAATCGGCGGCTGCGGCATGGTGGACCCTGAGGTCTTCAAGGCCGTGGGCATTGATGCCGACAAGTGGCGTGGTTTTGCTTTTGGTATGGGCATCGAACGCATGGCGATGCTGAAGTACGGCGTGGAAGATCTGCGCTCGTTCTATGAATCCGACGATAAATTTATTTCTGAATTCGGTAGGTGGCGGCCGTGAAGATTTCTCTTAAGTGGCTCTCGGAATTATTCCCGGAATCTCCGGCGGGGCAGGATCCGCTCAGCAAAGCGGCCGAGCTGCGCGTGCAATTACCCCTGGCGGGATTGGAAGTGGGCAGCGTTAAACGTCAGGGCGAGGGGCTCGATGGCGTTATCGTGGGCCACCTGCTGGAATTTCAAAAGCATCCGAATGCGGACAAACTCAACGTCTGTAAAGTAGCGACCGGCAAACCCGGCGAAGTTCTGCAAATCGTGTGCGGCGCCCCCAACGTGAAGGCCGGCGCTAAAGTAGCGCTTGCTCCCGTGGGTTGCGTGCTGCCCGGTGACTTTAAAATCAAACAGGCCGCCATTCGTGGCGTAGATTCCTCGGGCATGCTTTGCTCCGAACGTGAGTTAGGGCTCAGCGAAGAATCTAACGGCATTATGCTCCTCGCAGAATCGGCGCCTGTAGGCTCGAGCCTGGTGAAGGCCCTGGGCTTGTCCGACGAAATTTGGGACGTCGAGCTCACGCCGGATCGGGCCGACTGCCTTTCGCATTGGGGCCTGGCGCGCGAGGTGGGGCGTTTGTTGCACCAAACGCCTAAACTTCCCGAAGCCGAAGTGGTCGAAGCCTCTGAAACCGGCGATGTGCCCTTGCTGAGTGTAGAAGTGCAAGCCACCAAGGCGTGCCCGCTCTACGGCGCGCAGCTCTTTGAAGGTCTCTCCGGTCGGCCGTCGCCCGAATGGGTGCGGCGCCTACTCGAAAAACTGGGCATCCGCTCGCACAACGCGGTGGTGGACATCACGAACCTGGTGCTCATGGAACTTGGGCATCCCTTGCACGCCTTTGATGCCGACAAAATTGCCGGCTCCAAAATCATTGTGCGCTTTGCTAAGGCGAACGAAAAACTCAAAACTTTGGATGGCGAGGAGCGCACGCTCAGCCCCGAAGATCTGGTCATTGCGGACGCCGAAAAGCCACTCGCACTTGCGGGCGTGATGGGTGGTCTGGACAGCGGCGTTACCGAGAGCACCAAGCGCATTGTGCTCGAGTCGGCCGTGTTCGACATGGACGTGATTCGGGCTATGGCGCGGCGGCACAAGATTCACTCCGAGGCTTCGCATCGCTTTGAGCGCGGAGTCGATCCGGCGGGCGCCCTGCGCGCCGTGGGCCGGGTTTCGCTGCTGATTCGTCAGTTGTGCGAGGGCCGGCGGCGGGGAGCTTACTTAGAAATTCGCTCCGATAAATCGGGCAAACTCCTCAGCAAGCATTCGCTTAACTTCAATTTGCGTACGTATAAAGATGTCATTGGCGTGGACGCTGGTGCGGAAGATATTATTAAGGCCTTCCGCAGCGTGGGCATCGACGCTCAGGTGAAGTCGGCGAACGTGCTGCGCGTAGATGTGCCCACGCACCGTTTAGATTTGAGCCGCGAAATTGATTTGGTCGAAGAGGCCGCCCGCCTGGTGGGTTACGACAAGATTCCCGAAGGCTATCCCGATCAGTTCGAGCGCACGCGTGCGCGCACGGGCAGCGTGTACGAATCGGTGCGCCGCGTGCGTCACCGCCTGGTGGAAACCGGGCTTACGGAAATGATGCCCTACAGTTTTGTTTCCGCCGAACGTATGAAGCACATTCCGGGTGTGGCTCCCGTGGAAATTCTCAATCCCCTTTCGGCCGAGTGGCAGTTCATGCGGCCTAATTTGTTCTTCGGTCTGCTGAGCGTCGTTGCGCGCCAGGCGGGCATGGGCCGTGGTCAGGGCGGATTCTTCGATGCCGGCGCGGTGTTTGAAAGTTTGAGCGGCGTGCCTGCCGAGCGTTCCTCGGGCACGCGCGAAGCTTGGCATGCGGGTTGGGTGCTTATGGGCCCGCGCAACGAGGAGCACTGGTCCTCGGACAAGAAGTCGGCCGATCGCAAAGCGCACGTGGATTTCTTCGACGGCAAGGGCGTGGCCGAGCAAGTGGTGGAAGGCTTGGCGGGAATTGATCCGCGCTGGGCGGGCCTGCAGTTCCTGGCCCTCGATGAATGTTTAGCAAACGAGGCTACTCGTTCGGCCATTGCGGCGCAGGCACCGTGGATTCCGCTCGATTTGCTGCATCCGGGCCGTTCGGCGATTCTCTCGTTACCCGGCAAGCCTCCGGGCACGGTAGTGGGTTATGTGGGCGAGCTGCATCCGAGTTCGAAGCGCGATATTTTAAACTTACCGGCAGGGCTGGCTCTGGGCGTGGTGGTGGGTGAGCTGCGAGTTATGGCAGATTTGCTCCAGTCGCTGGATCAGGCCGCTGCGGGCCAGGCGGTTCGGGTGGGGCCCGAAGGAAAAATCAAACCTAGTCGTAAATTTCCCGTGGTGGAGCGCGATTTAGCGGTGGTGTTGGCTCCTACAGTGAAAGCTGGCGAAGTGGATCGCACTTTCCGCAAAGCAGTGGGGCCAGAGTTACTCGATTTAAACTGCATTGATCGCTTTGTGTTGCCGGACGGGCGCATCTCGCTGGCTTGGCGCTTCTTCTTGCAGGCGGGCGATCGAACCCTGACCGATGCCGAGATCACGGCGTTTACGGACAAGGCGCTAGCGGCCGTGAAGGAGAAGCACGGAGCGGAACTCCGTGGGTAAGGGACAAGTGGCCCGGGCCTTTGCGCGATGGGCCAGAGTGTGGTGAAATGCGGCCTATGGCTTATTTCCGCATCAAAGAAGCAGCCGATAAAGTAGGGGTTTTGCCCCATGTCCTTCGTTTTTGGGAATCGCAGTTCCCGTCGCTTAAGCCGTCGAAGACGAGTCGGGGCCAGCGTTTGTATTCGGACGAAGATATCGACAACTTTGTGCGCATTCGTCACTTGCTCTACACCGAAGGTTATTCCATTGCGGGCGCTAAAAAGGCGCTCAAAGAACAGAAGCAAAAAAACGTCGCGCTAGACCCGGTCGAGGCCACCGTCGAGCGTGAGTTCCTGAAAGACCTCGTGGTTGATATTCGCGAAATTCGCGACCTAGTTAAGGAGATCTGAAGCTCATGCCTAATACCAAGATCAATGTAAAACCTGCCGACGGTAAGCTCGGCATTCTGCTTCCCGGAATGGGCGCGGTGGCTTCGACTTTCGTGGCGGGCGTTTGCTCGGCTCGGAAAGGTCTTACGAAACCCTTTGGTTCACTGACCCAAATGGGCACGATCCGCGTGGGCAAGGGCACCTCGCGCAAGTCGCCTCTTATTCGTGAGTATCTACCCATTGCCTCCCTTGAGAGCATTGAGTTTGGTGGTTGGGATATTTTCCCTGACAGCGTTTTCGAAGCTGCCAGCAAAGCGGGTGTGTTGAGTGCCGAGCACTTGGCGCCCATCAAAGACGAACTTCACGCCATCAAGCCAATGAAGGCGGTTTTCTCGGATAAATACATCAAAAACATTTCGGGTCCGAACGTGAAGACGGGCACGCTGTGGGAAAAAGCTCAGGCGCTGCGCCAAGATATTCGTGACTTCAAAGCTTCTAAAAAATGCGACCGCCTTGTGATGGTCTGGTGCGGTTCGACGGAAGCTTTTGTGCGGCCCTCGCAAGTGCACCAAACCATGAAGGACTTCGAAGCGGGACTGAAGGCAGATTCGCCCGATATCGCGCCTTCTCAAGTTTATGCGTATGCCGCGTTGATGGAAAAAGTTCCTTACGCTAACGGCGCGCCTAACCTGACCGTGGATATTCCCGCTTTCGTGCAGTACTCGCAGGAAGCCGGTGTGGGTATCTCGGGACGTGACTTCAAAACGGGCCAGACGCTCATGAAAACCATTCTGGCACCGGGTCTGAAGAGCCGGATGCTTGGTATCTCGGGTTGGTTCTCGACGAACATCCTTGGTAACCGCGACGGTGCGGTGCTGGATGACCCCGCGAACTTCAAAACTAAAGAAGAATCCAAACTCGGCGTGCTCGATTCTATTTTGCAGCCCGAGCTTTACCCCGACCTCTACGGCAGCTTGTACCACAAGGTGAACATTTCCTATTATCCTCCGCGCGGCGATAACAAGGAAGGTTGGGACAATATCGATATCTTCGGCTGGATGGGTTACCCCATGCAGATCAAAGTGAACTTCCTTTGCCGCGATTCCATTTTGGCGGCGCCCATTGTGCTAGACCTTGCACTCTTTATGGACCTAGGTCAGCGTGCGGGTTTTAAAGGCGTTCAAGAATGGCTGAGCTTCTACTACAAGGCACCGCAAACGGTGACGGGTTTGGTTCCGGAGCACGACATTTTCATTCAATCCACGAAATTGAAGAACACGCTGCGGGCAATCAAGGGAGATGAAGAGATCACCCACACAGAACTCGAGCTTTACGTTTAGAGCGAGTTAAAATGAGAGCGGGTAAGCTAGTCGAGATTGCCCGCTCCCAACTGAAGGTTGGAACCTTTGGTTTTGGTGGCCCCCTGGCCACGATGTCCTTCATGCGCGACGAGCTCGTGCACCATAAAAAATTAGTTTCCGATGCGCGCTATCTCGAAGGACTTGGGGTGGTGAAGCTTTTGCCGGGTCCGGTTTCTACTCTGCTCGCTATTTTTTTGGGGCAAGAAATTGCGGGAATCCCGGGCGGTCTGGTTTCGGGATTGTGCTTTATTTTTCCATCCTTTCTCGCACTCCTGGGAATTTCGGTGCTGCATGATCGCTTGCCGCCCGGAATTGTGGAGGCTCCGCTCTTTCGTTCCATAATGGAGGGAGTGCAGATTGCGGTGCTCGCCGTGGTTTTTTACACTTGCTGGAAACTTTTTAGCGAAGCGGCCAAGCGTCCGTACGCCGGCAAGGCGCGGCCCGCTATTGCCACTCTTTTTGGATTGAGTGCGGCGGCCTTGGCGTTTTTGCATTTGCCGGAGTTGGTTATTCTTCTGGCCTCTGGTGTTAGTGGTGCGTTGCTGCTGAGTTGGTTGGCCTCGCGTTCTTCGTTGCGTGTGGATCCGCTCTCGCTTTTCTGGGTTTTCTTTACGGCGGGAGTGACGGTCTTTGGAACTGGTTACATGGTGCTGCCGCATTTGCAGCGGGTGCTGGTGGAAGAGCATGCTTGGCTGTCGACCCAAGATTTTTTGGATGCAGTAGCTTGGGGAAATTTGACTCCCGGCCCCGTGGTCATTGCATCTACTTACATGGGCCATCGCATTGCTGGATTGGGCGGTGCGCTAGCGGCTACCGCCGGGATTTTTGCGGCTCCCTTTGTGCTTATGCTGGCTCTAAGTCCCCTGCTTAAACGTGTGCTAGGCCGTCCTTGGGTAGAGGGAGCTATGATGGGATTGCTGCCTGCCGTCGCGGCTACAATTGCGGTAGGTTTACTTGCTCTAGGTCGAGGCGTAAAGTGGGGCCCGATCGCTTTTGCGATGCTCTTGCTCTGTACGGTGCTTTGTTTCCGGCGGTGGAGCGTGGTGAAGGTTTTTGGAATTGCTGCGCTCCTTGGCGCACTCAGCTGGGCAATTCCTTTCGTAGGGTGAGCTGAAATAACAAGGAGAATTGATAGTGAAAAACTTTATTTTGGGAACTGTTCTTGGAATGGCGGCTGTGGCCGGTACGGCGCAAGCAGCGAGCGGCGGCATGGGTTACGTAGGCGTGCCCCTCGGCGTTGGCTTGGGTAATAACAGCTACGGCCCCCGCTTCACGCTGGGTGCAGAAGCTGGTTACATGGTCGCTCCGGAAATCGCGATTGCGGCTACGTTTGATTACGGTTTTTCGAAGACGACCAGCGGCGTTGACTCCAAATTCATGATGTACGGTTTGGAAGGTAACTACTACGTGGATCCTGCCATTTACGTAGGTGTGAACCTGGGCATTGCGCACTCGATTGCGAGCGTGACGGGTCTAGCTGACCAGACTGACAACAACATGTACTTCGGCGTGCAAGCTGGTTACGACTACGAAGTGGCTTCGTCGTTCACCATCGGCGCTAAGGCGAAATATGAGTTCGCTAACACGAGCCCCGATAAAACGAGCATTGTGAACTTGCTCGTCGTTGGCCGTTACCACTTCTAAGTAGTAACGTTTACGGACTAGTCCGTGCGGCTCGGCCTTCGCTCTTCGGAGCGGAGGCCGAGCTTTTTTTTGACCTAAACTCTGCCATAATCGTGGCATGAGCAAAAAAATCATTCTGTCCGGTCTGCTGGTGGCTTCCATTGCGGGCGCGCAAACGACCGATGCCTACAATCCCTACGCCCTGAAGCTCGGTCAGCGGGCGCTGGCGAACGATGGTGGTAATGTGCTCGTATCGCCCCAAGCGCTGGGCTTGGTGCTCTTACAGTTAGAGGCTGGCACTCGCGGCGGTACTCAAAAAGAAATTCAAAATTTGCTCGGTGGGGCAGGGGCCTTTCTAAAGACGCCTTTCAGTGCGGGCGTCACCCCTCCCGTTGACTTTGATTTGGCCGTGCACACTTGGCTGCAAAAAGATTACACGCTCAGCAAAACGTTCGCGAAGGCGGCCAAAGAAATTCCTTCGGCGCAATTCGACCAAATGGATCTCATTGGCGAAACCGAAAGTTCCACGAAGGCTTTGAACACCTGGGCAATCGAGCAAACACACAAGCGCGTGCCGCAAATCATCGAAGAAACGTCCATGGAAGAAATGCTCAGCGCAGCGGTGGCGTGCGTGCGTCCGGTTTGGAATGCCGTGGGCGCTCCGGCCGTGAAAGGCGCCTTTAAATCGGCACCGGGCAAAAGTGCTCCGGCAAATTTTGTGAGCCTCAAGGGGTCGTTTGCGCACTGGAGCAACGACGAAGGCTCGGGAGTAGAGGTGCCGCTGACGGGGGCAGATTTGTCCGTCTTGTTTCTGCTGCCGAAGGATGAAAAGGGCTTAACGAAATTTGAAAAATCTTGGACGCTTGAAAAACTCCGGGCAGACATCACGGCGGCCACCAAAAACTACGTCATTTTAGAAATGCCCAAAGTCACACTGAACTATGGGCGAGATGTAATTCCGCTGCTGCGCACGTTGGGCATTAAACAGGCCTTCGCCAAGGGGGCGGACTACTCACCCATGACGGGTACGAAAGAGTTTCACCTGTCCACGCTTCGCCACCGCACCTGTCTGGTGCTCGATGACAAATCAAGCGGCGCACCGGTGGCGGCCGCCGAGGCACCCGCCACACTCCGCTTGGACCGGCCCTTCGCCGTCATCGTGCGCCAGCCCTCGACGGGCGCCGTCCTGATGGTGGGTCGTTTGGCTAAGCCTTAAGGCGACTCGAAAACCCCGACGCTGGGTTTGAGTTCCAACGCTCGGTATTTTGGCTACGCTGTTCGCTATGCGCCGACCATGAGGTGATTTGACCTCCAAAATGAATGCGCAAGGGTCACGTTTTAGAGACAAATGCACAGCGATGCTACTTCAGCGCTCGTACAAATGCCCCGAGTTTAAGCCATCGTTGAAATGCTGCAGTAGAGCTTTGATTCGTTCGTCCATGCGCAGCGCGATCTGGGGCTCCTGGGTGCTCAAATCATGGATGCGTTTAAGGTCGCTTTTCGCGTAGAGCGAGGATTTGCTGCCCAGTGGGAGAGTTAAGTAGTAGTCTTTCTCGACCAAATAAAAATCACTGAAGAGCCTAAAGAAGGCCATGCCGGTGTTGGTATTGTCGAAGACGGAGTGGCCATAGGGCAGCAGCAGGCCGCGGTCGCGAATGCCTAGGTAGTCCACCACGCTCGGTAGAATGTCGGCTTGCTGAGTGACTCGGTCTGCATGCAAATCGTGTTTCAGCTCGGCGTTGCGTGAGGGGTGAAAGAAAATAATCGGAACTCGGAAATGCCCTAAGTTGTTGTTGTATGCGGGCACGGAGTTTTTCTGCGTGTGGTCGGCGGTTAAAATAAAGAGCGTGTCTTTGTACCAAGGGCTTTTAGCGGCCTGAGCAAAGAACATGCGCAGGGATTCGTCCGCGTAGCCCAGGCTCTCGTGCAATTCCAAATCGCCCTTCGGAAAGCGACCCTTAAACGCGGGTGGTACGGTGTAGGGATGATGCGAACTTAGCGTAAAGAAACTAACCGCAAAGGGCTGGGGAAAAGCATCGAGCTGCCGCGCGATCCACGGTAAAAAGTTGTGGTCGCCAATGCCCCAGGCGCCGTCGAAATCTTTTTCGTTGTTATACTCGTTGCGCCCAAAGTAGTGCTCAATGCCGGCGAGGTTCGTGAAAGCATCGAAGAACATCGACCCATTGCTCGCTCCGTGAAAAAAGGCGGTGTGGTGACCGCTGGGCCTTACTAGCTGTCCCAGGCCCTTGAGCGGCACCGATTGGTAGAGCGAGCCGATAAAGTTTTGCGCGTGCACCGAGGGGAGGCCCGCCAGGATGGACGGCAAGGCTTCGATCGATGCTCGCCCATTGGCGTAGGCATCCGAAAAGAACACACCTTCGCGGCCCAGCGAATCTAGGAAGGGTGTGTAGCCACGGTACGGGTTGCCGAGGCCCATGTATTCGGCACCAAAACTTTCTAAAATCACAATGACAACGTTGTCCTTGGGGTGGGCGTGAGTGTAGCTGCCAATTTGATAGTGAGAGCGTTCCAGGTGTTTTTCTACGTCGCTGGGATTCGAGAAGTAATGGTGGTCTTCGGTGTGCACGGAGCCGCGCAAATGAATCAAGTTAAAGGGAGAGTTGAGTGCGAGCACGGCGAGCGGGCCGGGATGCGCGGCAAAGGCGTGCGAGGGATGCAGTACCTTCGCCTGTACGCCGCCGCGATCGCCTAGAACAATGGCAAAGAGCGCCAGCGCCAAGAGGGCTGTTCCGGCGAATCGTTGGGGGGGCGTCGTCGCCGGGTGAATCTGTAAATCGCGCTGCCAAAGCTTGGCGAGTCCCCACACAATGAGTCCGGTTAGCAGCACCATCCACCAGTAAAAGCGCGCTAATTCGCCTAGGTGATCGCCAACGTCGGTGCCCAGAGACATGGTGCCGAGGGCTAGACGGCGGCCCGCAATCGCAAAATACTCCGCATCCACGAGGTTCAGCAGAAGGAGGGGGCTATTCACTCCCAGGTAGAGCCATTTCAGGCCGCGTTGGTACTCGGCCCGGATTACGAAGGCCGCCGGTAGCAGGGAAAGCAAAATCAGGGGGCCATTCACGAGGAGCAAAAGCGATAGGTCAAAACGCAGGCCGTGCACAAAGGCCCACAGCTGCTCGGCAGCCGAATACTCCTGAAACACACGGTGATCGTAGAGCCAGAAAATAAAGCGCTCGCCGCTGAACACGGCGAGCAACCAGCCTAGGCGGCGGAGCGTGCGGAGGAACAAATTTAGCCTTTATCTTTCCCCTGCTTGCTATCACCGCGGGCAAAAATGGAGGCCACGTACTGGAGCACATCCGTAGCCGAGACCTCATCGTAACCGAAGTTCTTGATGAGTCGGGCTTTAACGATGTCGATCTTCTCCTGCGTGGCTTTGTCCATCACGTTCGACACCAGGGTGGTGAGCTTGATGAAGTCCTTTTGGTCTTCAAAGAGCTTCAGCTCGAGCGCCTTGTGGAGGCGTTCGTTCGTGCGGTAGTCGAAGGTTTTGCCTTCGACGGCCAGGGCGCCGATGTAGTTCATGATTTCACGGCGGAAGTCGTCCTTGCGTGTGTCGGAGATTTCGATTTTTTCCTCGAGCGAGCGCATGAGGCGCTCATCGGGTTCCTCGTACTGGCCCGTGTAGCGGTTGCGCACTTTTTCTTTTTGCGTGTAGGCCTTCACGTTGTCGATGTAGTTGGCGCAGAGTTTGGCGATGGCTTCTTCGTCGGCCGAGATCGCGCGCTGCACTTCGTTCTTCACGAGGTCTTCGTACTCTTGCTTCACTACGGCGAGCATCTCGCGGTAGTATTTTTTCTTCTCTTCGTTGTTGATGAGGGAATGGTTTTTAAGGCCGCTCTCGAGCTCGTTCAGGACCATGAAGGGGTTCAGGCAGCCCACGGTTTCGCCGTCGTGCACGATGGCGTTGGAGATCTTGTCCTGAATGTAGCGCGGGCTAATGCCATCCATGCCTTCGCGCACGGTCTCCTTGCGGAGTTCCTTCACGTTGTCCTCGGTAAATCCGGGCAGCGTTTTACCATCGTACAGCTTGAGCTTCTGAATGGTCGAAAGGTTGCCTTTCTTGGGTTGCTCCAAACGAGTGAGAACGGCCCACATGGCGGCCATCTCGAGAGTGTGGGGGGCAATGTGCACGCCGCGCACGCGCTCGCGGGAGAAGAATTTTTTATAGATCTTCGTCTCCTGCTTGAGCTTGGTGATGTACGGAATATCAATCTTGATGGTCCGGTCGCGCAGAGCTTCCATGAACTCGTTGTTCTGGAGCTTTTTGTACTCGGGTTCGTTGGTGTGACCGATGATCACTTCGTCGATATCGGTCTGCGCAAACTTCTTGGGTTTGATTTTGTGTTCCTGGCTGGCGCCCAACAAATCGTACAGGAAGGCGACGTCGAGTTTTAAAATCTCAACGAACTCCACCACGCCGCGGTTGGCGATGTTGAACTCGCCGTCGAAGTTAAAGGCGCGCGGATCGGAATCCGAGCCCAGGATGGCAATCTTGCGGTAGTTAATATCGCCCGTGAGTTCCGTGGCGTCCTGGTTCTTTTCGTCTTTGGGTTGGAAGGTGCCGATGCCCACGCGGTCTTTTTCCGAGAAGATCAAGCGCCGCACGCGCACGTGTTCCATCACTTTGGACCAGTCGCCGTCGTAGAACTTCATGAGTTCGGTAAAGATGTAGCGCGAGGCGGGGTTCAGATCGCCTTTGATTTGTACTTTGAATTCGCTCTTCTTGCCGCGCGAGATTTGGTCAATGAACTTGGCGCGCAAATCTTCGGGAATCAGCTTGAGTGGCTCTTCGTTCATGGGGTCGGGAATTTCGTCCATCCCCAGTTCTTTCATGTGGCGGAACACGGGAATATCTTTGCCGCCCAGGTTCGCCCACGAGAAAGTGTAGAGGCGTCCGGCGTCGGTCTTGGTGTAATGCTCCAAGCCCTTCTTGATCATGCGGGCGATGGTGGATTTGGAGGAGCCCACGGGACCGTGCAAAAGAATAAGGCGGTTTTGCGTGCCATAACCCTTGGCGGCGCTCTTGAGCACGTCGACAAGTTTCATGAGCGGAATTTCCAGACCGAAGACGGCGTCGTGCCCGTTCTCGATAGGATCGTCGAAGAAGTTGTAGTGAATGACCTTCTTCTTGAAGTCGATGGCTTCCGTGGTGCCGTACGAGAGAATCATGTCGTACATGCGCTGAAAAGCGTTGCGCGTGACCTCGGGCGTTTCGCAGACGATGTTGATGTAGTCCTGAAAACTGCCAACCCAATTTGCCTTCTTGTAGGCATCTTGGTTCAGGTGGTCCGCAACGAAAGATTTGATATTGAGAGATTCCGCCATAGCTTCATTATGACATGTCCGGGGGGCGCTTGGCTGGCGTCAAAATACCGATGAAATTTGGCCTCTTGTGCGGGGCGTAAATTATTTGCGCGTCGTCCTAAAGTTCTCGTGCATTGTGTCGATAGGTTTATTGTGCGGCGCAGTTAATGCGGTGCTGAAAGCCCGAAGGGGCGAAAAGGAGAATCTCATGGCAAACGATGCAAAAAAGGCTCCCGAAAAGAAAGACCAACAGCAACAAGCCCCCAAGGCGGTTAAAGAAACTCCTTCGGGTTGCAAAGTTTCTGACTGCAAAAAATCTCCTACCAAGTTCGGCTTCTGCGCTGAACACTACGAACAGTACATGGCGGGCGTGATGCGCGGCGATGGCAAAAAGCCGATCGACTACGAAACCAAGCTTCGTCAGTGGCAAGAATCTCAGCGCCGCAAAGTGGCCTGAGTCCCAGACTCGATACATTTAGAAAAAATTTCGCCCGGGGTTCCCCATTTTTCCCCGAGTGATTTTGGCCAGATCGGGTCTGCCGGCCCGATCTGGCCGCGTTTTATTTGATGCCATGCTTTCTGTGGTAATCTGTTCTCTCATGATTGCAAAACGGTCGGATGATTACCGCTACACCGTAGATCTTGTAGGCGCGGACATTACGCCTTTGGCGGCGGTCGAGGCCTTTGTCGGCCCCCATAAAGTTCAGGTGCGCAATATTTCCCAGGGCGGAGTAGCTCTCTCGTTTGCCGAAACTCCACCTTTTCAGTTGGGAGATGTCGCAGATATCTCTATCGCAATTCGTGAGCGGCACTTTCCAGTGCAGATCGAAATAAAGGGGACTTATTTAAATCGCTTGAACTGTGCCTTCGTGAGTGCCCCGGCGGCTTTTCAGTCGGCGTTGCAGGAGTTTTTGCAGCCCAAGTACCTGGGGGCCACGCTCCAGCTCAGTGCAGCTCTTTCTGAGCGTCCGGGAGCCACGGAGCTTGTGGAAGGTGCCGTGCACTATCGGGCCTACGTAGGGCAAAACCAAGTCGCTATTTTCACTTGGACAAATGCCGAAGGTGATTTGCTGAAGCTTGTGGCCATGAGCCGGGAGTTGGTGTTCGAATGGAGCAACGATGGAGGCGCCAAAACTGGACGCCTGACCTCTCGCTTGCCCACTAATGACATTCAATGGCACAAGGAGCCCGACGCCGCCTTTGGGCACTATTTTGCAGACGTATTGATCGCATGGTTTAAATCCGATGAAGGCTCCAAGCTCGTAGAGCGTCTGATGGCGGGGGCGCCGCTGGCTGCGGGCGAGCGACTTCGTTTGCCAGAGATCTAGCGCTTCTGCACGGCGAC
>JAFEAR010000210.1 GCA_018266335.1 Bdellovibrionales bacterium | reverse complement strand
TTCTTTTCGGAGTCTGCGCTTGATTTGATTTTCAATCACCACGAACTCAAAAACGGTGCTGGTTATCCACGGCATGTGCGCACGGAGCCGTTGGCTCCGCTGACTCGGGTGTTCGCGGCCGCGGTGGATGCCTTCGACCTCATGAAAAAGGCCGAGTACGAAAATCGCAGCCTGACCTTTAACGAGGTGCTCGAATATTTGCTCGAAGGCGATGCCGAAGCCCACTTGCGCCGCCACAACCGGAACATCGTTGAGCGCGTCGTAGCCTTCGTGAGCGGCCAAAAATCCTCGCACGAATTCGGTGCGGGCGAAAACTCCGATAAAAAAGCTGCGTAGCTTCCTGCACACAAACATTTAAAGCCTTGTTTTAGTGGTATGAGTGACGCATGCGCATGGGGAAGCTGAGTCTGGTTTTTTCACTTTTGAGCTCCTGGGCATTTGCGTATCCCCAGACGGCGAGCCTACGCATGCAGTACTTACCTGAATTGTTGGGTGGTTATTTACGCGCGGAAGCAGAATATTATCCCGATCCTCATATTGCGATTAGCCCGATTGGCCTTTGGTATCCGGAGCTAGAGGGAAGCTACGGCTATGGTTACGGGATTCGCGTGAATGGTTACTGGCTTGATTCTTTTCAGCCCAAGATGGGTGATTTGTACGCTAGCATTGGAGTTGTTTCCCGGCAGGAGCATTGGAAACATCTGGGGCGCTATCATGATATTGAGTCTTTCCTTGCGACGGGATACCGAATGGCGTGGGAGACGGGTATTGAGCTAGCGTTTGGAATTACTGCGACGTCGCGCAATGAACTCTTTCGTTCGCACACAGATAACTACGTTCTTTTTGAATCGTTGTTCGGTTGGGGATTCTGAAGAAAGTGGTACTCGCTCGCGGGCTCGAACCGCGGACCCCATCCGTGTGAAGGATGTACTCTAACCAACTGAGCTAAGCGAGCACGGCGCTATCGATATGGTGGTCGCTCACGGGCTCGAACCGTGGACCCCCTCCTTGTAAGGGAGGTGCTCTAACCAACTGAGCTAAGCGACCGCTCGATAGGATTTATTCCTATATCAGTGAGCGGCCGGATTGCCCACAGGAAGATTGCCCTTCTTGCCCTTGGTTTTTTGGGCCACGATGGCTTTTTTGAGCTCCCCCAGCTCGGTCGCCAGGGGGTCCTTGCTTTCCAGAACCAGGGCAATCCGTAGGACCTCGTCCACGTGCGAGACGGGGATGATGGACAGATCGGCCAAAATTTCCTTGGGCACGTCGTACAGGTCCTTGGCATTTTCCTGAGGAATCACAATAGTTTTGATGCCGGCCCGGTGGGCGGCCAGGAGCTTTTCCTTAAGCCCGCCAATCGGAAGCACGTTGCCCCGGAGGGTGATTTCGCCGGTCATGGCCACGTCCTTACGCACTGGACGGTTCGTAAGGGCCGAGGTCAGCGAGGTGGCCATGGTGATGCCGGCGCTGGGGCCGTCCTTGGGCACGGCACCCTCGGGCACGTGAATGTGGATGTCGATCTTGGTGTAAAAGTCCTTCGGTAGGCCCAGCCGGGTGGCCCGGGACCGAACGTAACTGTAGGCCGCCTGGGCGGATTCCTGCATTACGTCGCCGAGTTTACCGGTGATGGTGATTTTGCCCCGACCCGGAAGAATGGTGACTTCGATGGACAGCGTGTCGCCGCCCACTTCGGTCCAGGCCAATCCCGTGGTTACACCGATTTGGTCGGTCGCCTCCATAACGCCGTACTTGTAGCGCTGGGGCCCGAGCATTTCCTCTAGGTTCTTGTCGGTGATTTCGAGGGGCTTCTTTTTGTTGCCCATTTCGACCACCATCTTGGCTGCCTTGCGGACGATGTTCGCGACTTCGCGCTCTAGGTTCCGCACGCCCGCTTCGCGGGTGTAGTGGCGCACGAGTTCGCGAATCGCCGAAACGTTGATTTTTACGCCGCGATCCGCCAATCCGTGGTTCGCGAGTTGTTTGGTCACCAAATACTCGGTGGCGATGTGAATTTTTTCTTCTTCCGTGTAGCTCGACAGGTGGATGATCTCCATACGGTCGAGGAGCGGCTGCGGAATGCCGCCCAGGGAGTTAGCCGTTGTAATGAACATAACCTTCGAGAGATCAAAATCTACTTCCAGATAGTGATCGGCAAAGGTGTGGTTCTGCGCGGGGTCGAGCACTTCGAGCAGCGCCGAAGCCGGATCGCCGCGGAAGTCCGAGCCCATCTTGTCGATTTCGTCTAACAACAGCACGGGGTTGCGCGAGCCCGACTTCTTGAGGGCCTGCACAATCTTGCCGGGCATGGCACCAATGTAAGTACGGCGGTGGCCGCGAATTTCGGCTTCATCGCGCACGCCGCCTAGGGCGATGCGCTGGAACTTGCGCTCCACGGCCGCCGCAATGGAGCTCGCGAGCGAGGTTTTGCCCACGCCGGGAGGACCCACGAAGCACAGGATGGGCCCCTTCATGTCGTCCGTAAGACTTTGCACCGCGAGGTACTCCACGATGCGTTCTTTGATTTTATCCAAGCCGTAGTGATCTTCGTCGAGCACCTTGCGCGCGTGCACGAGGTCGAGGTTGTCTTTGGTTTCTTTTTTCCATGGCATGGTCAGCAGCCAATCCAGATAAATGCGCACGACGGTGGCTTCCGCGGAGAGCGGAGACATCATCTTTAGTTTGCGCAGTTCGGATTCGGCTTTTTCCTGAGCTTCGGTACTGAGTCCGGCCGTTTTGATTTGCTTTTCGAGGGCGCCGACTTCGGTTTTGAATTCGTCGCGTTCGCCGAGTTCCTTTTGGATCGCGGCCATTTGCTCGTTCAAGTAGTATTCTTTTTGGCCCTTCTCGATTTGCTTGCGCACGCGCGAACGGATGCGCTTTTCGACCTGCAGAATTTCGATTTCTCCCTGCAGAATGCCGTACAGTTTTTCCATGCGGCCCAGGGGGTCGTTGAGCTCGAGGAGCTGTTGTTTTTCCTCGAGCTTCAGGTTCAGGTGGGCCACAATGGTGTCGGCCAGGCGCGAAGGCGTATCGATGCTCTGGATGGCCACGAGGAGTTCGGGCGGAATGCGCTTGTTAAGGCGCACGTAGTTTTCGAAGGCCTGGCGCAGCGAACGAATGAGCGCTTCGGATTCCAGTGCGCTGTCTACGCCTTCGTTGAGCTCTTCTACTTCCACTAGGAAATAGTTGGATTCGTCGGCCGTGGTGACGATCTTGGCGCGCTTCTTTCCTTCGACGAGCACTTTGAGCGTGCCGTCGGGGAGTTTAACCAACTGCAAAATTGCGGCGAGGGTGCCGGTCTGGAAAATTTCGTCAATCGCCGGATTGTTCGTGGAACTGCTCTTCTGGGCGCAGAGCAGGATGTCGGTTTTGTCCTTCATCGCCGCTTCCAGAGCGTTGATGGATTTTTCGCGGCCCACGAAGAAGGGCACCACCATGTGCGGGAAAATTACGATGTCGCGCAGGGGGAGCAACGGTACGACTTGCCGGCCATCGGCGGCAGCCGAACTGCGGCTCTTCGAAGCGGACTTGGTAGACCTGGTCGCTTTCTTTTTAGTCGTCATGCCTCCATTTTCGCCCGAATGCGGACGAGGCACAACGAACTTTAAGCGATTTCTTTTTTGACGAACGAAGGCGGAGCTTCGAAGCTCAGTTCAGGCTTCTGGCTCTTATTAATGACGTCTTCGGTGATCGTGCACGTTTTAACGCCCGAAAGGGACGGAATGTCGTACATGACGTCGAGCATGGCGTTCTCGATGATCGACCGCAGACCACGTGCACCCATTTTCTTCTTGATGGCGAGCTGCGCAATTGCGTTGAGTGCAGCCGCTTCGAAGTTCAGCTTAACACCTTCGAGTTCCAGCAGGCGCTGGTACTGCTTGGTGATGGCGTTCTTGGGCTTCGTCAGAATATTGATGAGCGCCGCTTCGTCGAGTTCATCGAGGGTGGCGACCATCGGCACGCGGCCCAGGAATTCGGGAATCATACCGAATTTAACGAGGTCTTCGGTCTGAATGTTCGCCAGCAGTTCGCCGTGCGCTTTCTTGCGGTTCTCGGCTACTTTGGCGCCGATGCCCATGGATTTTTGCGTCATGCGCGCTTCGGCAAATTTTTCGAGACCCACAAAGGCACCACCGCAAATGAACAAGATGTTGCTCGTGTCCACTTGGATAAACTCTTGTTGCGGATGTTTACGGCCGCCTTTGGGCGGAACGTTGGCGCGAGTGCCTTCCATAAGTTTAAGGAGGGCCTGCTGCACGCCTTCACCGCTTACGTCGCGCGTGATGGAAGGGTTCTCGGATTTGCGCGAAATCTTGTCGATCTCGTCGATGTACACGATGCCGCGTTGAGCTTTTTCTACGTCCCACTCGGCCGCCTGGAGCAAGTTGAGAATAATGTTCTCAACGTCTTCACCCACGTAACCCGCTTCGGTGAGGCTCGTTGCGTCTGCCACCGTAAAGGGAACGCGCAGCACGCGCGCAAGGGTTTGGGCCAGCAAAGTTTTGCCCGAGCCCGTGGGGCCAATGAGCAAAATGTTGGTCTTTTGAATTTCAACTTCGTCCGGGCGGGAGCTCTTCGGAAGGTTGATCCGTTTGTAGTGGTTGTGCACCGCTACGGACATGACCTTCTTGGCCCGTTCCTGGCCGACAATGTAGTCGTCCAGAACCGTTTTAATTTCGCTGGGCTTAGGAACTCGGGCGAGGCCCGTTTTTACTTCTTCGCGGGTGCTTTCTTCGGCAATGATTTCATTGCACAGTGAGACGCACTCGTCGCAGATGTACACCGAAGGGCCGGCAATGAGCTTTTTAACTTCGCGTTGGCTTTTTCCACAAAAGGAACAGACGAGGTCTCTCATGACGCTAGTTTACCCCCTTAAACGGCTTTTTTACGTGTCACTATTTCGTCAATAAGTCCGTAAGCCTTCGCTTCTTCGGGGCTCATGAAGTTATCTCGGTCGGTATCTCTCTCGATGTCGTCCACACTTTTGCCGGTGTGGAATTTGTAAATTTCGTTGAGTTGACGCTTAAGGCGAAGAATTTCGCGAGCATGACGCTCGATGTCAGAGGCCTGTCCCTGCACGCCGCCAAGGGGCTGGTGAATCATGACCCGAGCATTGGGAAGGGCAAAGCGCTTGCCCTTGGTGCCGCCAGCCAAAAGAATCGACGCCATACTGGCGGCCATGCCGGTGCAGTAGGTCGAAACGGGGCAGGTGACATATTGCATGATGTCATAAATGCCCAGGCCGGCAGACACGCTGCCGCCCGGGCTGTTGATGTACATGAAGATTTCTTTTTCGGGGTCCTGAGACTCCAAAAACAGAAACTGAGCGATGATGCTGTTCGCCACCGCGTCGTTGATGGGCGTACCCAGGAAGATAATCCGGTCTTTGAGAAGCCGTGAATAAATATCGTAGGCCTGTTCTCCGCGGGGAGTGTTTTCGATCACTACAGGCACAATATTCATCACTTCATTCATAGAGATTAGCTTGCCTTATCTACGACGAAATCCAAGGCTTTGAGCTCAGTGATCTGACGGACTAAACCGTAGACAAGACCCTTCTTTTGCAGGTCTTCCCAAACATCCTTAGGACTTTTGCGGGCTTGCATAGCCATTTTGCTGATTTCATTTCGGACGTCATCGTCGGAAGCTTTAATGTTTTCCTTCTCGGCAATGCTGCTCAGCAACAACGAAGCTTTGACCTGTTTGGTGGCGCGCTCGGTCATTTGGTCGCCCCAGCCCTTCAGGCGTTCTTCGATGGCTTTTTCGTCCAGACCCATGCGTTGCAGTTGCATGCCGGCGTCGACGGCGAGTTGTTCCATTTGGCCGGCGATCATCGTTTCGGGGGCTTCCACCGGGTTCTCCTGGATGAGCCACTCTACGGCCTTGTCGAGCTGTTCGCGGCGCAGCTTTTGTTCCTGCTCGCGTTTCATGTCTTCGGCGATGCGGGCTTTGAGTTCGGTGAGGCTCTTGAAGGGGCCCACTTTAGCGGCGAAAGCATCGTTGAGTTCGGGAAGAATTTTTTTCTTCACGCCCAACACTTTGATCGAGAAGTCGATGGTCTTGCCGGCAACGGGAGTTTGCTCTTCTTCCGTTTTAGCTTCGGGGAACTTCACGGAGAAATTCTTGGTGTCGCCCGCTTTTAAGCCGACCACGTTCTTTTCGAAGTCGGGGGCCAAGTAGCCCGCGCCAAGTTCAAAGAGAGCGTTCTTGTCGGTGGCTTCCAACACGGGTTTGCCGGCTTCGGAGCCTTCGTAGTCCATTTGCACTACGTCGTGTGTGCCGACGACGGTGTCGGCGGGCATGTCTTCGAGCGAGGACATTTGGCTCTGAATGCTTTGGATCGTTTTTTCGATGTCGGCATCGGGAACGACGGCTTCTTTTTTCTCGGCCTTGAAGCTCGTGTAGTTTTTAAGAATCACGGGGGGAGTGTTTTCGAAGGTGGCGGTGAATTTAAGTCCGCTCAATTCGCTAAACGTTTCTACGTTGATGTCGGGCGTGTTCACCGGTGCGAGCGAGTGCTGAGCAACGGCGTCGCGGAACCCGAGTTCCACGAGTTCGCGGGCGATACGCTGTTGAGCAGAATCTGCGTACAGGCTGCGCACCATGTCCAACGGAGCTTTGCCCTTACGGAAGCCCTTGAGCTCCACGTCTTTTTGCAGACGTTTGTAGTATTCATCCGCATGCTTCGCGACGCGGTCGGCGGGCATTTCGATGGTGACTTTTTTGAAGTGGCCTTGGAGATTTTCAATATCGACTTTCATGGGGCAGAGTTATGGCGCGGACGGCGACGCAAATCAAGCAAAACAGCCGCGAAGATAAGACCTAAACTGATCCACTGCGAAGTCGAAAGCGCTAGCCATTCTCCTCGCAAAACATCGCCACGCGTAAACTCCACGGCGAAGCGCAAAACGCCGTAGCCCATTAGGTACAAGTGGCGGGTGGCCCAGCGTTGCGACGAGGAGGGGCGCCGATTGTTTTTCATCAACCACCAGCCTAGCAACACGAGACCCAGCGCTTCGTAAAGTTGCGAAGGGTGCAGGGGGGTTCCGAGGGGACGGGCCACAGACAGCGGGTTGGAGTAGGTCACGGCCCAGGGTAAATCGCAGCGACGACCGTGACAGCAGCCGTTGGCAAAGCACCCCAGCCGGCCCACCGCGTGGGCCCAGGCGAGGGCGGGGGCTAGGGTGTCGAAGCCCACGGCGTAGGGGATTTTCCAGCGGGGCATGCTCCAGAGCAGGTATAAAAAGCCCGCCACAAAGCCGCCCAAAAAAACCAATCCGCCCTCCCAAAGGGCCCAAACTTGAAGTTCTCCGCCCAGAACGCTCCGCCACTGGGTCAGCAAAAAAAGCAATCGGGCACCCAGCAGGCCGCTAAAGATGGTTCCCAGCGAAAGACTCACCTGGGCTTCGCCCTTCAATCCGTATCGACGGCCCTCGGATTGCCAAACAAAAAGGCCCACAAAGTAGGCCAGGCTAAAGAGCAGCGGATAGGAGTAAAGGGCGGCATCACCTATCCGAAAGAGGATAGGGAACATGGCGAATCAGCCCTGCTTCGGCGTGGAGTCCTGCCGGAAGGAGTGCAGAATCAGCAAAACCATTGCCGAGCTAATGGCCACGTCGGCTACGTTGAACACGGGCCAGTGGCAGGTCGTTGGGGTGAATTTGTGAAACTGTGGCAGGCAGGAACCCGTCGTCGGGTAAAACCAGTCGATAAAGTCGATCACGAAACCATGGCGTAAACGGTCGATCAGGTTGCCAATGGCTCCGCCGAAGACGAATCCCATGGCCACGGGGCCCAGCGTTTCCTCGGGTTCGAAACGACGAATATAGAACCACCATAGAGCGCCCAATACGAGCAGGGGCAAAAGAACAAAGAACGCAGTGCGAATGGAATCGGGCAAGTTACGGAAGATACCAAAAGCAGCGCCGTGATTATGCACCAGGGTAAAGCTCCACCAACTCAGGAAGGGGTGGCTCTCGCCTTCATTTGCGAACTTTTCCAAGACAATTTGCTTGGTCCATTGGTCGATGGCGACGACGGCGACTCCGCACGACAAAATGAGTGAAGAAACGCGCGAAAAATTCCTTACATTCGACATAACTCCCGCTATCTTATCAGGGTGCTCACAAAAATCGACCTAAGGGCCCTTGAACGATTGCGTGCGTTGTTTCTGGCGCCCGAGCGCACGCGCGCTGACTATTGGGAGTCGAGTGAACTCGTGGACTCCTATGACGCAACTTTCGGCCAGCGCATTGCCTGGAAGTGGCAGGCCGTGCTCGCGGAGCTTGATCACCGGACCTGGAAGCCCCGGGCCCGGACGATTCTGGATTGGGGATGTGGTCCGGGCAATGCGAGTCGCGAATTTTTGCGTCATCACGGAGTTACTCCCGAGACCGAGTTGTGGGTATGGGATCGGTCCCCGAAGGCCATGGACTACGCCCTTCGCCGGGCGAAGGAGGAGTTTCCTGCTTTGCGCTGCCGAGTTTGGGATGCTGCGACTCCACCCGACTTGCTGCTCGTTAGCCATGTTTATAATGAATTGTCGGACCCTCAACGCGGCCAGCTCATTGAGTTGGCCCGCAATGTTTCGGCTTTCATTTGGGTGGAGGCCGGAACCTCAGAAGTGAGTCGTGGTCTTGCGGGCGTGCAAGAGTTTTTCGTGGGTGATGCTCACCATATTCTGGGGCCCTGTACGCACCGGAAGGTGTGTCCGCTGTTACAACCCGAAAACGTTCGTCACTGGTGTCACACCTTCGCGCCGGTGCCGACCGTGGCCTTTACGGATCCGGACTGGGTGCGCTTTGGCAAACTTATGGGTATCGACCTACGTAGTTTGCCTTACTCCTACCTTGCCGTAGAAAAAGTTAAGGCACCGGCTCCGGTCGTTACGGACTGGTCCCGCGTGCTGGGCGAACCACGCCAATACAAAGGTTTCGCCAAGGTGCAGACCTGCGATGGACAGCACGGGGTGGCCGAGTTTATTCTTCAGAAGCGCGACGCGCCCGATTTGCTCAAAAGGCTGAAACATCTGCGAGAACCGCCTTTCTTTCGTTTTGTGCGTTCCGGTAACAAGATCGTGGAGTGATGATGTCGAGTTCGAAAGCTTCGTTTTCCCAATTTCCCGAGTATGGCAGTGACTACTCGTTCGCCGCGTTCGAAACGCAGGTGCTGGATTACTGGAAACGCGGCCGCATTTTTGACCGTGTGCTCGATCAAGGGAAGTCCGATCCCACCTATTTTTTTTACGATGGTCCGCCCTTCGCGACGGGCTTGCCCCACTACGGCCACATTCTCGCCGGCACCATCAAGGACATCGTGCCCCGCTATTGGACGATGCGCGGCTACCGCGTTCCGCGTCGTTTCGGTTGGGACTGCCACGGGTTGCCCGTAGAATTCGAAATGGAAAAAACGCTGAATCTCTCCGGATCGCTCGCGATCATGGACTACGGTGTAGGCAAGTTTAACGAGGCCTGCCGGAGCATCGTGCTCCGTTACACCAGCGATTGGCGCAAGAGCGTTGAGCGCATGGGTCGCTGGATCGACATGGACAACGACTACAAGACCATGGACCCCTCGTTCATGGAGTCCGTGTGGTGGGTGTTCAAAGAGCTCTGGAACAAGGGGCTCGTTTACGAAGGTAAAAAAGTGGTGCCCTACTCCTGGCGCCTGACGGCGCCGCTGTCGAACTTTGAAGCCTCGCTTAACTACAAAGACGTGCAGGACCCCGCCATCACGGTTTTGTTTCCGATTGTGTCCAAGCTCGACGCTTGGGTGGGCCATACCGCCTTCGCCGTGTGGACGACCACTCCGTGGACCCTTCCCGCAAACTTGGCGGTAGCCATCAACACGCAAGCTTCGCAGGTGACTTACGGGCGTTACAAACTTCCGCAAGCGGTTGGCGAAATCACGCACGTAATCGTGGCCGACTCGCGCGCCGAAGCCTACGCACTCACCGAAAAAACCGACGATGTTTCTGCCGCCATGCTCATCGGCGCGCATTACCAACCGCTTTTCAGTTGTTACGACGACGCTGACCGCAAAGCGGACCGCGCTTTCCGCGTGGTGGCGGGCGATAACTTCGTGTCATCCACGGACGGCACGGGCATCGTGCACATGGCCCCCGCTTTTGGCGAGGACGACTTCTACACCTGCCAGCGCGAAAAGATTCGCCTGGTCGACCCGACGGACATGCAAGCGAGTTTCACTCCGGAGGCCGCGCGCGATCCGCGCCTGGCCGGCGTGGTGGGGCAGTTCGTGAAGGACGGCGATAAGACCATCATCAAACTACTCAAAGAAGCCGGGCGCTTGTTGAAGCAAGAAACCTTGCAGCACGCTTATCCCTTCTGCGAGCGCTCGGATACTCCCCTCATCTACAAGGCCATCTCTAGTTGGTTCGTGAATGTCGAAGCCATCAAAGAGCGCATGCTCAAGAACAACGCCCAGATTCACTGGGTGCCCGAGCACATCAAGGACGGTCGTTTCGGCAAGTGGCTCGAAAACGCCCGCGACTGGTGTATTTCGCGCAACCGTTTTTGGGGCACACCCATTCCCGTCTGGCGCTGTTCGGCTTGCCATCATTTCCACGTGGTCGGTAGCCGAGCGGAGCTCGATGCCCTCGCGGGCCGCCACGTGGACGATTTACACAAGCATTTTGTCGACGAAATTCACGGCGACTGTCCCAAATGTCGGGCGAAGAATTCCCTTACTCGAACCTCGGAAGTTTTGGACTGCTGGTTCGAGAGCGGATCCATGCCCTACGCGCAGGAGCATTATCCGTTCGAGAATAAAGAGAAACTCGAAAAAGGATTTCCCGCGGACTTCATCGGCGAGGGACTCGACCAAACGCGCGGCTGGTTCTACACGCTCACCGTGCTGTCTACGGCGCTCTTCGATAAGCCGGCCTTCAAAAATTGCATCGTCAACGGCATGGTCCTGGCCGAGGACGGCAAAAAAATGTCTAAGCGCCTTAAGAACTATCCCGACCCCAACGACATTTTTAACAAGTACGGTGCCGATGCCCTTCGTTTGTACCTAATGCAGTCGCCCGCCATGCACGGTGAAGAACTTCGTTTCAGTGAAAAAGGCCTGTTGGAACTCATGCGGGCAGTGATGCTGCCGCTGTGGAATGCCTACGGATTTTTCTCCTCCTATGCCAACATCGATGGTTGGCACGCGAGTGAACTTAATCAAGCTCCGGCGGAGTCACAGCGGCCGCTCCTTGATCGCTGGATTCTCGCGCGCGGCCGCGAAGTTACGGCCCAGGTCCACGCCAAGATGGAAGACTATCGATTGGCCGACGTGGCCCCGCTGCTCATAGATTTCATTGATGACCTTACGAATTGGTACATTCGGTTGAGCCGTGAGCGCTTCTGGAGTGCAGACAATGCCGCCGCCAAGGCCGACAAACATGCGGCCTACGCTACGTTGTGGACTGCTCTCGACACACTGGCGGGCCTTATGGCCCCGAGTCTGCCGTACATGGCCGAAACTCTGCACCAAGCACTGCGCGGCCGCTCGCTGGATCAGCTGCAAGGAAACCTGCAGCTCGACAGCGTGCACCAGCGCCGTTTCGATAATGCAAAATCGAGTTACGTGATGAGCACCGAAGAATCCACGGTGCTCAGCGGTTTCCGCGTCGCTAAGAATATTATTCTGCTGGGCCGTAGTTTGCGTGGCGAAGCGAAGATCGGTTTGCGACAACCTCTACCCACCGTCACGGTGGCGGGACTTTCGGCGCAGGACATTGCGCGTCTCGAGGCGGTAAAGGGCTTTGTGCTTAAGGAACTCAACGTCAAGCAGCTCGCCTTTGCGGCGCAGGCCTCCGATTTGGCCGAAGAGTCGGCCAAGCCGAACTTCAAAACCCTGGGAAAAAAAGTGGGCGGCGCCATGAAGGATGTGCAGGCGGCCCTGGCCAAGTGGAGCAGTGCGGATATTCAAAATTTCGAAAAATCGCAGCGTGCCGTGGTCCACGGATTTGAACTCGGTTCCGACGACATCGCCATTCAGCGCAAAGCCAAACCCGGACGTTTCGCGATGGCCGGCCAGGGACTCGTTGTAGAACTCGACACGACCCTAACTCCCGAACTCGAGCGCGAAGGATTGCAGCGCGAAATCATCAACCGC
Source organism: Bdellovibrionales bacterium (assembly GCA_018266335.1). The sequence goes on along the minus strand of JAFEAR010000210.1, from coordinate 23,018 downwards.
ATTCAGCAGCGCCGCAAGGACACCAAGCTTCATCTTGCGGATCGTATTCAGGTGCGTTGGTGGGCCACGAGTGGTTCCAAGCTGCACGAAGTGCTCCAAAGTGAAAGCAAACAACTGGGCTTAATCGCCGGCGAAACGTTGAGCGTAGCTTTCCGCGCCGGCGACCAAAGCGCGATCGCGGCGGCGGCCGAAGATTTTGGGCCGAGCGGAAGCTTTGCCTTCGAGATCGAAAAAGCCTAGTCGCACTTCGGCGGTAAAGCGCTGTTCCGGAAGAGTTCGTACACGTAACTCACGCCTTCGAACTGAAAGGGCTCGGGCGGCGGAGTCGTACTCGTGGGCAGGTGGGTGTTCATGCCCAACTTGTGGAGCACCTCGTCGCTCGGCATACATCCTTTGTCGGCGCGCACGGTGACCCATTGAATTTCTTTCGGCATGGGCCAGCTCCAGGCCGCGGTTTCGGTCTTTGCGTAAGGCAACATCAAATCCGAAGTTATGGGGAGTGCACCGGTGGCGCCGGTGTACTTGGTTTCTTGGTTGTCGTCGCGACCCATCCACGTCAGCACCACTAACTTGGGCGAAAGCAGCACGTACCAGGAATCGCGTTTGTCCGAGCTGGTTCCCGTCTTGCTGGCCCATTCTTGGTTGAGGGGCATTTTGGCGCCGAAAACTTTGCCGGTGCCCCGCCGTAACCCGCCTTCCATGGCCGCAATCATGAGGCGCGTTCCCACTTGCCCGTAGGTGCCGGAAGTCGGAGGCGTTGAATCCGTTTTCGCGTCGAAGCTCAGGCGGCAGGCAAAATCGCCCGCATCGCTCGCTAGTCCCATTGCTTGGCGCGTAAAGCGCAAATACGCGGCGATGGTTTGTCGCGGAGTTTGGTCAATGGCACCGAGGAGGGCCGAAGGCAACGCGCGTTCGACCGGAATGTCTAAACCGTAGGCGCGCACGGGTTCCAAAATTGTCTGCAAGTTTCCGGTGGGCTCACGCTCGTAGAAGGCCTTCACGATGGGCACGTTGATAGACTCTTCAATCGAATGGCGAAGCGAAACGCTGCCGCGAAATTTTTGGTCATAGTTAATTGGCGACCAACTTTGGCGACCGTTGTCGTAATCCCATTTGAACTTCGTGTCGTCGAAGTGGCTGGCGAGCGTTAGCTTAGGGTCTTCCTCGAGCAAGTGCGAAAGCTCGAGGGGTTTCATGAGCGATCCAATCGGTCGTCGACTCTGCCGAATGCGATCCAGCTGTGTAACGCGGTAGTCGGTGCCCCCCACGTAGGCTTTGATCGTGCAGGTGGTGGGATCGGCCGCAATCACGATGCCCTGAAATCCGGGGCCCCACTCCGTAGATTTCTGCGCCAGAATTTTTTCGGCACGTTCTTGGAGATCCAAATCTAAGTCCAAGTGGACGTCGAAGCCGCCGCGTAAAACTTCCATTTCCGTATGCGAAGCCACGATGTCCTCGCGCACGGCATCCATAAGGTAACCGCTCCGCGTGGTTGCGACGAAGTTAGGATTCTTGGGCAAATCTTTTTTCATCGCCGCTTCGAGCTCCTGCGGCAAAATGAGTTTTGCCTCGGCCAAGCTCCGGAGCACGCGATCGCGGCGTGCCCGCGTGCGCTCCATGTGCCGCCACGGCGAGTAATAACCCGGACCCGCAATCATGGCCGCGAGCAGGGCGACTTCGTGCGTTTCGAGCTCATTGAGCTTTTTGCCGAAGTAATATTCGGCGGCGCGCCCCACGCCGTGAATTTCGATGTTGTTGATTTGCCCCAGGTAAACCTCGTTCATGTAGGCTTCCAGAATTTCATCCTTCGTGAAGCGCTTCTCCACGAGGGCGGCGAGCACGAGTTCGGTGAATTTTCGGTGGAGCGTGCGCTCGTTCGACAAGAAAACGTTTTTGACGAGCTGTTGCGTGATGGTGCTTCCGCCCTGGGTGTAGCGCATGCGCACGATGTTGGCGGCGGCGGCGCGGAGGATACCTAGAATATCGAATCCGCCGTGCTCCATGAAGCGCGGATCCTCCAAGTTCACGATGGCCTGGGTCAGTTGGGGCGGAATTTCGGAGAGCTTCAACGGCTGACGTTCTTCCGTGCGGCCGGAAGTGAGGGATCCTACCCACTGCTCTTTGCCTTCGCGCGTTTTCGCCAGGATGCGAATCGATCCGATTTGCTGTCGTTCGCGGAGGCGGGGCTCAATCAGGGGCGACCAAGTCGTGTCGATTTTCCAAATCCAGAATCCCAGTCCAGCGAAGGCCGCTAGCCCAAGGACCCCTACCAAGATCAATAATATGACGATTCCGCGTTTCATCTGCTGATTAGGATACATGGCGCCCGCTTAAAAGTTAAAGATAACAACGACTTATATTTGACTCCCCTTACTGGACGCGCCACCCCTAAGTCACCATATATTGTATTGTATGTTGATTGACAGGTTTGGGGTGCGCTTTTAAGAATTGTTGGATAGAAACTGTCTCGAGTCTTGAACGTGCAAACGCCTCTCCCCCTGTTTGCACTTCGAGACTCGAGACAGTTTTTTTCACACTTAGGAGCTCGTTCAATGCTCAATAAATCCCTTCTCACCTTTGGATTCCTGGCTACACCTGCTCTCGCTGCGACCTTCAGCATTTCGGGGAATGATCGCTTTGGAACAAATCTTTTCAATAATCTAGACGTTGTTCCGAACAGCGCACCGGGAACGGGGCATACTTCAGCCTACGTTGAACACAAATTTACCCTGCGTCCGGACGTCGTGATTGACGACCGGTTCACACTGCGAACGGAGTTTGTTTTGGCTCCCCTAGGGGCGGACAATGACCTTCCCGTTCAATTCGGTACAGCGCTTGGCAACGGCGGTACAGCCTACATGACCAAAGCGTACTTGGAATGGGCTAGTGACTGGGGTCTTTTTACTGTCGGTCGTATGTCTAAAAACTGGGGGTTGGGTCTCCTTTATAGTGGCGGCACTGACGTGTTCGATGATTATGCGACCCTCCGCGACCGTGCGGCCTTCCGTGCTCTGCTCGGTAATTTAGGCGTGCAAGTAGCCTACGAAAAAGTCGCCGAAGGCAAAATGAACAATGAGTCTGACGACGCCGAATCGTACGAAATCTCCGTGGACTACACGAATCCAGAAACTCTTGTAGATGTGGGACTCCTCTACACGCGCAATGTGAATTCTGTGAATAAAACTAAAAACTCTCACGACGTATCTGTGTTCTCTCGCAAACGTTGGGACAAGCTCCAACTGGGTGGTGAGTTCGTGAACGTGAATGCGAGCGACACCAACCGCTACGGCGCATTAGTGCAGTTTGATTATATGCCCAGCGCTTGGAACTGGGGAATTGATCTGGCTTTCGCTTCGGGTAGTTCCAAAACGCCTTTCACTTTTAATCCAAATTACCGCCCCTTCTTGATTATGTTTAACCAATCCGTAGGGAACATGCCGGCTGACGAAGTTCGGGGTGGTTCGGGGGGGCATTCGGCTCTCGGCTCTCCCGTCGGCTACGGCGATGGCAATGGTGCGGTTCTTATGAAACTGAATGGACAATACACCTTTGAAGGCAAAAAGCTTACGCTGGGTGGAGATCTGGGCTTTGCTTCGCTCGCTCGGCAGGGGACGAATGCCGGCAAGATGTTAGGTGTTGAAACCGATCTGCACCTGGCTCAGCAATGGTACGATAACTTCAAGGTTGTGTACGCGTTGGGTATGCTCTTCCCCAGTTCGGGGTTTGCCTCTAGCACGTCGGTCACGTGGGGTGTTCAGCTAAGGGGCGCGTTGACCTTCTAAGAGAAGGCGGCGCTCTACCTTGGCGCGTCACGACCTGGCTTTACGCTCTCTCCAGTTGGGATTAAAACTGAGCTCCTGAAGGCGAATATCCGCCGTACCTCAGGAGGGTAGTAACACATGAAAAATCTGAAACTCGTATTGGCGGCGTCGGTCGCTCTAGGAGCTATGTCGAGTCGTGCAGCGCAAGTTGCACCGAACGCAGAAACTCTCGCGGCTTCCATGAAAGTTGCGGCACGCGTTTTGGCCGTCGCGGCCAACCGTATCAACTGGCAAACCGGCGAATATCACAATCTCACTGTTTCGTTGGAGGGGATGGGCGACATCGGCACCATGCACACCGAAGTTATGGAAGACGTTCCGGCCGAGAACGCATTTTGGTACCAACAGGTCATGAGCCTTATGGGTCAAGACCAAACGACGCGGTCGCTCATTAGCCGCGCAGATGGCCACGAAATCAGACGCATCGTGAATGGTAAAGAAGAGACCATCAGCACCGACGACAATAAAATCGACGTTCTGGAAGAGTCGGAAACTTCGCTCACCGTTCCCGCGGGCACTTTTGATTGCCTTTACATCAAAGCCAAAATCACCACGAAGGATCAAAGCCAAGAAGTGGAAATGTGGGTAAACCCTCGCGACGTGAACCTCGACGGCATGCTCAAAATGACCATGCAAACTCAGTTCGGTCCTATGTCCATTACTCTCAATGAGTTTGGTCCTAAGCACTGATATTTTTGGACTGATAAAGAGGGACAGGGCTCCTTGGTGGGTCCTGTCCCTCTTTTTTTTCGGTAGCATCGGCGTCCGGGCGGCGCCTGCTCCTGCTGTTCCTTCTCCTTGGACAGAAGTGGTGGATTTTCTAATCGCCGAAGACGACAAAGAATCGGTTCTAGCGTTTCAGGAAAAAGTTCTTCGCGAGCGACCGGAAGATATATCCCTTGCTGCTCGTGTTTTGGAATTTCATTTGAAGCGGAAAGATCGGAAAATGCTCGTTTCGCTCGTGAGTCGTTTTGCGGGGGAGTTAAAGTGCTCGGCCGAAGACTTCATTCCCAAAGCGCAGAAGCTAGCCTGCGAAGGCTTGGATCGAATTTGGACCGACAATCTCGACTCGTTTCTATTTTATCTGGAAAGTTCTCCCAAAATCGAACAAGTCCGGCGTCTTCTGGTAGCTCAGGATTGCCCTGGCGCACTGCGCGTTCTAAAAGAAGTAGAAGCCAAAGAAGGCGATGCGAAGCCGGTGCTGATGATGCTGGAGAAGGTCTTCAGTTGCCTTAAGGACTCAGAATCCGAGGCCAGCGTTCTGGATCGTTTAAGAGAGATAAGGGTATTCAAACGTGCAAATGACTCCTGATCAGTTGGTGACCGTTGTTTGTAGCGGGGCCATTCTGTCCATTTTTGCTATCTTCGCGATCTTTATTTATCCATTCCGGGAATGGAGTGAAGAAACCAAGCGTCGGCCGCGTAGTTTCATTAGCAACGCGCTTTTCCGTGAATTTTGGTACTTCATCATGATGCCCCTTAAGGGCAAGCTCATTGCTTGGAATATCCAACCTAATACCATCACCGTATGGGGAATTATTTTTTCCATGGCTTCGGGTGTGGCCTTTGGCATGGATAAGTTTGGCTTCGGTGGATGGTTCGTTATTCTGGCTGCTACGTGCGATGTCTACGACGGCATGTTAGCGCGCGCGAAAGCCATCAAGTATCCATCGGGAGCGTTCTTTGATTCCACTCTCGATCGGGTTGGTGAGCTGGGCATGTTTTTCGGCTTGCTCTGGTATTTTCGTACCAATGATCTGTGGTTCTTCATTGTGTTTATTGTGATCGCCTCTTCTCAAGTTGTGAGTTACGCACGCGCTCGTGCCGAAGGCTTGGGTTTTTCGGGCGGCAAGGGTTTCTTTCAGCGTGCGGAGCGCATGATCGTGTTGTCCATTGGCATGAGCCTAGCTCCGGTTTTTGATTTACTTATCGGTGGCGATGCCCGGGCAATCGCTATTAAAATCACCACGGGATTCATTGCCGTGGCATCCTTCCAAACGGCTTGGACGCGCACGGCTGGTCTCTTTCAAGAAATGCGCGCTGCTGAACGAGTTAAATAATTTCTAAGGAGTTTAAAGTATGGCAAGCACTCGGTCTCCTCACATCGTTTTGACTTCGTTTCCAGGAAAAATCTTTAAGCATGCCTTGCCAGTAAAGTGGGGTGTGTCTACAGCGCAAGAGCGGGGTCCGGTAGTTGCCGCCGTTTCGGCCAAAGCCAAACGGAATGCAATCGGTACTCACGGCGGTAGCTACAGTGTGTATCGCGCGCTAGCAGCCGCGGCTGGAAGTTTTAAAATGGACCATCGTCCCGATTTAAACAATACAGACCCCGTGATCGACATTGGCCCCTTCCCCTCCTGGAAAGATCCCACCAAAATTGTTTCAATCGATCCCTGGGGCGCCAACGTCACCGAGCACTTCAAAGAATTCTTCGATCGAGGCTATGACATTCGTCCCACCATTGCGGTCACCAAGGCCCATATCAACATGCCCGAAATCAACGATGCGGTTAAGCTGGGCCGCCTCAATGTGGACGGCAAAATCATTACTGAAAAGCACGGGGTGGTCGTAACCAAAGCGGCCATTGAACCCGTATGGTACTTGCCTGGCATCGCGCAGAGATTGAAACTGGAAGAAGGCGATCTGCGACGAATCTTGTTCGAGCAAACCGGTGGCATGTTTCCGGAGCTCATCACGCGTCCTGACCTCAAACTTCTCTTGCCACCAATTGGCAGCACTACCATCTACATGTTCGGCGAACCTTCGCATATCTGGGATGATTCTAAAGAGCTCACCATCCGTATTCATGATGAATGCAACGGATCCGACGTCTTTGGTTCCGACATCTGCACCTGCCGCCCTTACCTTACACACGGTATTGAAGAGGCCATCAAAACGGCGCAGAAGGGTGGCGCGGGCGTTATTGTTTACTACCGCAAAGAAGGTCGGTCCTTAGGCGAGGTAACCAAGTTTCTTGTTTACAACGCACGCAAGCGTCAGGAGGGCGGCGACAGTGCTGCAACTTACTTCCATCGTACGGAATGCGTGGCGGGTGTGCAGGATATGCGATTCCAAGAGCTCATGCCTGATGTATTGCATTGGTTGGGCGTTACGCGCATCGACAACCTCGTTTCTATGAGTGACATGAAATACAACGCCATTGTGAACAGTGGGATCAAAGTTGTGAACCGCGTTTCCATTCCGGCAGGATTAATTCCGGAAGATGCCCAAGTAGAAATCGAAGCCAAAAAAGCTGCCGGGTATTTTTCTCCGCCCGAAGACAAAGTTTTGGCCGCGGCGCAGCTGAAGAAGGTGAAGGGGCGCGGTCTTGACGAGTAGTCGCACAATGCCCGGCACGTCGGCAGATGTTGAACACTTGTTCAACCCGACGACGATTCGTGCGCAGGCAGCCAAAATTCGTGCTCTGGCCGATGCGGGCCACACTCACTTTTCGGTGCACCCCGAAAAAATGGATGAAGTAGCGCAGTTCGTAGCCGAAGTTACCCGCGAGAACTATCCTGAGCTCGATATTCCCTTTCACTCGCGCTGGAGCCATTTTCAAGCGGGTAAAATAGATCGTTTGATGCAGCTCGAATCTGCGTTGGCGGTTTTGAGTCCCCAGGAACAAGTACGCGCCAAAATTGATTTAGTCATCGTGAGCGTCTTGCTCGACGCGGGTTCCGGTCCGGGGTGGACCTATACTGAAGCTTCGGGAACAAAAATTGCGCGTTCGGAGGGACTCGCGGTGGCGAGCCTGCATATGTTCCTTAACGGAGATTTTTCTTCCGATCCGCAAAACAAACTTCGGGTCGATGCGCAGCGCCTAGCCTCGTTGGGCGAAGGTATTCTGGCGCGTGGCTTTCAGGTGACTCCTCAAAATCCTCTGGCGGGATTTTCTGGACGCTTAGGCTTGCTGCGTTCCTTGGGTGATTTGTTACAGTCCGATAACGAGTATTTTCCGAGCGGGCGATTGGGAGATTTAGTGGGGCTCTGCACTCGGCGCGCGCGCGATGGTATTTTGCCGGCCGCCGAGATTTTAAATGTTCTGCAAACTCGTTTGGGTTCCATTTGGCCCGGCCGCGTCTTCATGGCGGGTGTGAACCTGGGAGATGTTTGGCCTTACGCTCCGCTCGGCAAAGATTTGCCGGGTCTAGTGCCCTTCCATAAACTATCGCAGTGGCTTACCTACTCCTTGGTTGCTCCCTTGGAGCAGTCCGGATTGCGAGTGGGAGGATTCGATGCTCTCACGGCGTTGGCGGAATATCGCAATGGGGGATTGCTCGTCGATACGGGCCTTATTCAATTGCGGCAACCCGCACTAGCCGAAAAAGCGCACGAGGTGTCTTCGGAACTGGTCATTGAATGGCGCGCATTAACGGTCAACTTGCTCGAAGAAGTAGCCCAGAGGGTGCGACAGATTTTGGGGCGTACGGCTGAACAGCTTCCTTTGGGAAAAGTGCTCGAGGGCGGTACCTGGTGGGCGGGACGAAAAGTGGCGGCGCGCTTGCGGGCCGATGGATCTCCCCCGCTAAAAATTAAAAGTGACGGAACTGTATTTTAAGTAAGAGGTGAATTCGTGTCGGCTAGTAAGCAAATCAAAGATTTTTGCCATGTGATCGATCATCCCGTTCTGGTGCACAAGCTTTCTCTGCTGCGTAAAAAAGATACGCGCCCAGCGGAATTTCGTAGCATTCTACGCGAAATCAGTTGCCTCATGGCCTACGAGGTAACACGCGACCTCAAGGTTGGTCCGCACGCTATCGAAACTCCGTGGGAACCTATGCAGGCGCCCATGGTAACGGAAAAAATGGTGCTCTTGTCTATTCTGCGCGCTGGTAACGGCATGTTGGGAGGCATGATGGACATGCTGCCTTTCTCTAAAGTCGGCCACATTGGCGTGTACCGCGATAAATTTGCGAAGGCTACGGTGGAGTACTACTTGCGTCTGCCAAAGGAAGCCGAAGGACACCGGGTGTTGGTGCTGGACCCTCTTTTGGCTACCGGCGACACGGCCGTCGCATGTGTTGATCGCCTCAAAGAATTCCAGGTTGGCCCTATTCACTTTGTTTGTTTATTGGCCGCACCGGTGGGTATTGAAAAGCTCAAGTTCTTCCATCCGGATGTGACCATCCATACGCTTTCGGTCGAGCGCGAACTCGACGACAAAGGGTACATTCGCCCCGGTCTCGGCGATGCGGGCGATCGACTCTATGACACCGTCTAAGACGGGCGTAAAAATTATCGGCATCTCGGGCGGTAGCTGTTCGGGCAAGACGACTCTGGCCCAGCAGTGGCTGCAGTTTTTGGGACCGTCCCGCTGCGGATTGGTTTTTCAAGACAGTTATTACATCGATCAAAGTCATCGATTTAAAGAGGATGGTGGCGAAGTCAACTTTGATCATCCCGACTCGCTGGAGTTTTCTTTGCTCGCGACGCATTTGCAGGCGCTACGTGCGGGAGAGAGCGTGGCCATTCCCATTTATGATTTTGTCACACATAAGCGTGTGCCCCAAACCCAGCGCCAAGAACCGCATGCGGTGATTTTGGTCGACGGCACACTAATTCTTTCCCAGCCCTCGGTGCGCGCCTGTTTAGATGGTTCGGTGTTCGTCGATGCCTCAGAAGAGCTGCGCTTTACGCGGCGCAAGACTCGCGACGTGCGAGAACGGGGCCGCGATATTGAAGGAGTGATTCGCCAATTTCAGAATCACGTAAAGCCCATGCACGATTTATTCGTGGAGCCTTCGCGTCAATTCGCCACGCAGGTTTACCCGGGGGACACGCGCGATAACGCCCAGTTTTTAGAACTACTGCGGCGATTCGGTTTTTAACCGTTAGCGAAATTCTTCGTCCCGAGGCGATTCGGTGGGCGTACCTTGAGGGGCGGCGGGAGCGTTATTCGTTTCTCCCTGGAACTGCCCAGCTTCCTGATCGGTGCCGATGTCTACTTCCCGGAAGGTTCGTTTGGATTTTTTAACTATTTTGGCTTCGCGGAACATAAGTCCAATTGCCATTTCTTGGTAGTGCGGCGAATGGTTTCCCATGACGGCGTAGCTGTAGTCCGCCGTTAATCCCATGCTGGGTGAGACCCAGAATTCAATCGCCGGCTGCATCACCACGGTCCAGGGCGCATTAGCGTACACATAGTCGGAGCCCGCCATACCCGATTTAATCGTGGCAGTGTCCGCATCGGCCGTTGGGTCGGTTCCGCCCATCGAGAAGTTGCCACGCACGCGGAATTCCAGATCAACTTTGGGGTTAACGTAGGCCCCTGCAAACAGAAAGGGAATTTCGGATGGGAGGCTCTCCGTCTTCATGGTGTAGCCAAAATCGGCTCGTATACGAACGGAGTTAGAGGGCCAAAACTCCGAGGTCATCAGTGTGGTGAAATCAACTTGAGCGTCGCCCAGTAGCGCGACACGATTTTTATTGGCGGCCACGAGTTCGGCGATCGTGGGATTTTTGTAACCCGGAAATTTAGGGACGAACGCCACTCCGAGCGAGCTACCGGGCTCATCAAAAAAGCGATACTCCGCAAAAAGATACTGATCGCCAAACCCCGAATCCGAAACGCCCGTGCCGGTGGCCGGGTTTAGCGCAGCGGAATTTAAATTAAAGATAGCGCCCACGCTTAATTTGCGCGAAGGTTGGTACTCGCCCAACAAGGAATGCTTCACCACGGAGTAAGTGCTTTTGTCCTCGAGCGATTTGTAAGTACTGGGGCCGACAAAGTTAGATCCCGTCGTAAAATAACTCAGGCGGTATCCTAGGTGAAAAGATTCGTCGCTCGGATAATGGTGGGTCGGAAAAACGGGCCCGCCCTGAGCCGCTTGCGCGGCCGGTGCCGTGAAGAAGCAGAGAGCCGAAACGACTAGAAGTTGGGAGCGCCTCACGCTCCCATTATGCCGTAGGAGAAGTAATTCCGCCAACGACATCCACGCCGGCAATGTCGTCCAAACGCACGCGCACGTAGCTGCCGATTTCGGCGTGACCATCGTTAATGAGCGTCAAGTTGTCGATGCCGGGCGCTTGTCCGTAGTGACGGCCCTTCAGGAGCAGGTCGGTGTCTTCGTGGAACCCTTCGACGAGGACGTCAATTTCTCGACCCATCCATGCTTTGAGTTTTTCTTGTCCAATGCGCTGCTGAGCTGCGTAGAGTTCGGCGCGGCGGCGTTCTTTAACTTCGGCGGGAACATCGTCTGCGAATTTTTCGCCCGAGGCGGTGCCCTCTTCGTGCGAATAGGTAAACACGCCCACTTGATCCAGGAGGCCTTCTTCAACGAAGTCGATGAGGTCCTGAAACTGTTCTTCGGTTTCACCCGGAAACCCAACCATCAGGGAAGTGCGCAGCACGATGTCGGGAATTTCGCGTTTCAATCGACGCAGCATAGCCCGAATCTGATCGCCGCTGCCCTTACGGTTCATGCGTTCCAGCACTTCGTCGTTGATGTGCTGCACGGGAACGTCCAGGTATTTGCAAATTTTTGGCTCGGTGCGAATGAGTTCAAAAACTTCATCGCTCAGCTGGTCAGGATACGCATAGAACAGGCGAATCCAGCGCAACTTTTCGATTTTCACCAACTCGCGAAGGAGGCCGGCTAGTGTGGCTCCGTCTTTGCGGTCGCGGCCGTAATCAGTAAGGTCCTGCGCAATCAAGTTGAGCTCGGTCACGCCGCCTGCCACGAGGTCGTTCGTTTCTTTCACCAGCGTGGCAATGCTGCGCGAGCGCAGGGGACCGCGCAGAGTAGGAATAATGCAAAAGCTGCAACGCTTGGCGCAGCCTTCGGCAAGTTTCAGATAGGCCGTGTAGAAGGGTTGGCTGTTGACGCGCGGCAGGTCGTAGTCTTTGAGCCGCTCCTGTTTCACTTCAACTTTGGGGCCGCTGCTGCCCTTGATCTTTAATTTTTCAACTTCTTCAATAATCTTGGAGAAGCCTGCAGTGCCCATCACTAAATCTACTTCGGGCAGCGACTTGCGTAATTCGCCCGGATAGCGCTCGGCCAAACAACCCGCAATGACCAGCTTCTGGCAGCGACCCTTCTCGGGATTTTTAAACTCGGCGGCCTCGAGAATGGTGTCGATCGATTCTTGTTTCGCGTCGGCAATAAACCCGCAGGTGTTCACCACGATGAGGTCAGCCTGGTCCGCTTGTGGAGTTAGATTGTAACCATCACGGTTTAGCAGTCCGGCCATAACTTCGGAATCAACCATGTTGCGCGCGCAGCCCAGAGAAATGATGTGCACGCTCTTAATGGATTTGTTCTCGTCGTTCGTGGTCGTCGGTTTCATGGTCTGCGCCTCAATTAAAGTTCTTCGACTTCGGAGCCCTTGGGATATTCCGGGCGAAAAGTTTTTTCGTCCACCTTGTCGGGACTGAGCGAATCGAAGCTGACGATCGTGATGGTGGTTTTGCCCCCGACCGCGTCTTCAATGACGGCGCGGTAGGGCGCTTCAATGGCATTTTTAAAAATGAGCACCACCTTAGAAATTTCGGAACTTTTCTTGGGCGTCATTTCCAGGCTTAGGTCTTGGCCAATGAAATTGCCTTTGAGTTTGAAGTCTTTAGTGAGTTGAGATTCCTTTTCGGGAGATTCGGCATCGATTCCGCGAAGCACTAGCAAGTAGCGTTCGAGATCGATTTTATTCAATTTGCTGATGTGTCGCACGAAGGCCGGCTTGTCGCGGCCCTTGTTGAACACCACCTGCCAGGCCTCTTTGCCGTTCGAAATAAAATCCGAACTTTCCGGACGCATAATCGAGTAGCGGAACTTGTTGGGCGCCACGAAATCAAAGCGACCTTCGTTGAAGGTACCGGTTCCCAAACCCGTGGAGAAGTTTTCTTGGGTGAAGGTGGCCTTCCAGCTTTTGAGCTTTTTGTAGCGCTGAGAAATCGAGCGCAACACCAGCTTTGTGTCCGCATCCAAAACCTGGGTTTGGGCGGAGGCCGCGAAGGCAGCAAAAGACATAAGTTGGAGTGATAACAAAAGGATAATGCGGCGCTTCACAGGCGGAATTTGTAGTTTTTCCGCCCTACCGGGTCAATCGAAAAGTCCGTCAGATCATGACGTCGCGAGGCTTGCCGGCCGCTGCGGCTTCGCCCACGACGCCCCGAGCTTCGAGTTGCTCCATGATGCGGGCCGCGCGGGTATATCCAATCTGAAACTTCCGCTGAATAAGGGAGGTCGAGATCTTCCCTTTTTCTTTAGCGAAATCAATAACTTCTTTGTATAGCGGGTCTACGCTCTCGGAGCTGTCCACGCTCTCGGCGGTGAGTTCATCGTCGGGGGCCAGAATTTCTTCTTTGTATTCGGGTTCGCCCTGCGAACGCCAAAAATCACAAATTCGCTCGATCTCGGGGTCCGATACGTAAGACCCCTGCATGCGCCGCAGACCCATTGGGCCCGTATTGGTGAAGAACATGTCGCCTTTGCCCAGCAACTGTTCAGCGCCTGCACAATCCAAAATAATGCGGCTGTCCGTGGCCGAAGCTACCCGCAGCGCCACTCGGCTGGGGCAGTTGCTCTTGATGAGGCCCGTAACAACGTCCGCCGACGGACGCTGCGTGGACATGATCAAGTGAATACCGGCCGCGCGGGCCAGCTGCGACAAGCGCACGATAGATTGTTCAACGTCCTTTTTGCTCGTCTGCATGAGCTCGGCCAATTCGTCGATGATGATGACAATGTATGAAAAGCGCGTAGGGCGTTTTTCGCCTTCTTTAAAATCCTCGTCCTTCAGTGTGGGAACTTTTTGGTTGTAGGCTTCAACGTTCTTGGCGCCTAACTTTTGCATCAGCAGGTAACGGCGTTTGGTTTCGCCTACGGCCCACTTCAGCGCCTGGCTTGCATCGCTCGCTTCGTGCACCAGCGGAAGCATCAGGTGCGGAATATCTTCGAAGGCTTTGAACTCAACGAGTTTGGGGTCAACAATAATGAGCTTCAGTTCTTCGGGAGTAAAGCGGCAAAGCAATCCGGTGAGAATGGAGTTTACGAGCACGGATTTGCCCATGCTCGTTGCGCCACCAATTAACAAGTGCGGCATGCGCGAAAGGTCTTCTACGACGGGCTTGCCTTCGCTGTCTTTGCCCAGGGTGAGGGGCACTTTCATGGCCTTCGATTTTTCGATGGTCGACTCGAATACGTCCCGCAGCAGAATTTCTTCTTTATCCGGGTTCGGTACTTCGATGCCCGCTACCGATTTTCCGGGGATAGGCGCTACGATGCGCACACTCGCTACGCCAAGGGCCATGGCGAGATCAGTGGAGGCGGACAAAAGTTTTTGCACGCGCACTCCAGGAGCCGGCTGGAATTCGTACATGGTGATAATGGGGCCATCCACGATTTCGGTGATGTGCCCTTCGATTTCAAAACTCCGCAGTGCGCTCGAAATTTTGCGCGAGATTTCTTGCAGCTCGTCCACGGTGAGTCGGCGTGCTTTGCGTTTTACATTCTCCAGGAGGGATAGCGGAGGAAGTTCCCATTCGGTGGGGTCGGCGCTTTCTTCGCGCGGTGCCCGCTTGGGACGCACTCGCTCGGTTTCGGGTTCGGCCCGGCGAATGACAGGATCGCGTGTAGTTGCCGACAAAGCCGGACGAGACGTAGCTTCCTCTTCATCGTCTTCTAGCTCCTCATTGTCGGTGTTGTTTTCCGCTTGAACTTGCTCGCTGCGATCTTTGCCGAATTTAATTTGTGGCAGCTTGAAGCGAGAAAATTGGAATTTTTCCGGCAACCAGCCGAGGACCACGTTGGTGGCCTTCATGAGGATGTTCGCAAAGTGTGCGGGCAAGGATTCCCACCAGGCCATGCAAAAAGACCAGGCAAAGGCGAGCACCACGATGTACGACCCCACCGGGCCAAAGAAGGGGCGCACCACGGCCGCCAAGGTAATACCCAGAAGTCCTTGCACGGGAAAGGGCGCTACGTCGCTATTGCCAAAGCCGGTGAGGTCGAAAAACAGCACCCAAGCGAACATGAGCAGAGTGAGTCCGATCCACCAACGAGCACCCAAAACGGGGCCTTCGCGTTCGTCCCGCAAAAGCCAGCGGGCGACTGCCGCCACCAACAATAAAGGCCACAACCAGGCGCCAAAGCCGAACACTTGAAAACCGATGTCTGCCGTCCAAGAACCCAAATATCCTAAAACGTTACGGGGGGTGTGCCAGGTGCTGGAGAAGGTGCTGAAGCTAGGATCATCGGAATGGTACGAACCCAAAGACAAAATTAAACTAACGGCCAGAACGCTGAGCCAGAAAGCTCCGCCCCACGGCGAATTACGCTTTTGTTTTTGAGACGCCATTGATCGCTAACCCCCCGAAAAATCATGGCATGTTCGGGGGCAAAGCACCAGTCATAAGAGTTGACAGGGCGCATTGCGCCGAATAGCTTGCCCCGGAGCCTAAACATTCATCTACCGGCTCGAGTCCAAATATCTTCCCCACATTTCCGGAGGTTTTAAAAGTTCCATGTCAGACGATCAAAAGGAATCCTCGGGACGTCGTCCCTCTAAGGGCGGTCCCAGGCACGGCGGAGGTCGTAACGGCGGCGGTGGTGGCGGACGTCCCCAGAACAATGGCAATCGCGGTCGAAACGACCAAAATCGTGGTCCCCGTCCCGAAAACTATGGCAATCAAGGCGAGTACAAGCCCAGCGATATGATGAATGTAGAACCTCAGGGCAACATGCCCCCTCAAACCCAAATGATGAATCCGGCGCCCAAAGCTCCCCAAGCTCCGGCTTCTTCTTCTGAACAATCAGAAGGCACCAGTGCCAGCTCCGATGCCGCGAGCACCGATGCGGCTCCGGCTCCCCAAGCTCCCCGCAAGCCCGTGGTGGAGCGTCTTAATCTGCGCGAACTCAAGCAGATGGACATTAAGCAGCTCGTCGAGCTGGCCCTTAAGTACAACATCGACAACGCTTCGGGCATGCGCCGCCAAGATCTCATCTTCGCGCTGCTCCAGGCTCATTCCCAGGCCAACGGCGAAATTTATACGGAAGGCGTTTTGGAAATTCTCCAGGACGGATTCGGATTTCTCCGTTCCCCCGACTTCAACTACCTCTCCGGTCCGGACGATATTTACGTAGGCCCCGGACAAGTCCGTCGCTGGCACCTCCGCACGGGCGACAGCATTGCGGGTCAGGTTCGTCCTCCGAACCCGGGCGAGCGTTACTTTGCGCTCCTCAAACTTGATACCGTGAACCTGGAAGATCCGGCCGCAGCTCGCGACAAGATTCTCTTCGAAAACCTGACTCCGCTTTATCCGAACGAGCGGATCAAGATGGAATACGACCCCACCAACATGACTACGCGGATCATCGATTTGTTCGCGCCCATTGGTAAGGGACAACGTGCATTGATCGTAGCTCCGCCGAAAGCTGGTAAGACGGTCATGCTGCAAGACATTGCGCATGCCATCACCACGAACCATCCCGAAATCAAACTTATTGTCCTGCTCGTCGACGAACGTCCCGAGGAAGTGACTGACATGAAACGCTCCGTGAAGGGCGAAGTCGTTAGCTCGACCTTCGACGAACCGGCTTCGCGCCACGTGCAAGTGGCCGAGATGGTTATCGAAAAGGCTAAGCGTCTCGTCGAACACAAGCACGACGTTGTGATTCTGCTCGATTCCGTTACCCGCTTGGGCCGCGCTTACAACGCCGTGGTTCCCCCCTCGGGTAAAATTCTCTCGGGTGGCGTAGATTCCAACGCTCTCCATCGTCCGAAGCGCTTTTTTGGCGCTGCTCGGAACATTGAGAATGGTGGTAGCTTAACGATCATCGCCACGGCCCTCATTGATACCGGCAGCCGCATGGATGAAGTGATCTTCGAGGAGTTCAAGGGTACCGGTAACATGGAAATCACCCTGGACCGTAAACTCATGGAAAAACGCATATTTCCGTGTATGGACATCAACAAATCGGGCACGCGTAAGGAAGAGCTTCTTACCCCGATGGATACCCTCAAACGTCTTTGGATTCTGCGGAAAGTGCTGCAGCCCATGAGCCCCCTGGATAGCATGGAGTTCATGATCGATAAGCTTTCTAAGACCAAGACGAATGAGGAATTCGTTGCCAACATGAACAGTTAAGGGATATAGAGAGCCGGCTATGAAAAAGGACATTCACCCCAAATACGATACCAGTGAAGTTAGTTGCGCTTGCGGAAACAAGTTCACCACGCGTGGAACCATTCCCGTGTTGAAAGTTGATATCTGCAACGTTTGCCATCCGTTCTTCACGGGCAAAATGAAACTGATCGACACTGAAGGTCGCGTTGAGCGCTTCAACAAAAAGTACGCTCGTAAATAGATTCTGAATAAGATCTGATGAAAAGCCTGGGTGCCTTGCGGCGCTCAGGCTTTTTTCATGTCGGAGTTTTTCACTTATGGCGCATGTTCCTTCTCCCGAAATGCTCGGTCATCTGAAGGAATCCACGCGCCGTTTTGATTTGCTTACTGAACAGCTTTCGCAGCCCGAAGTTATTTCGAGCCGCGAAAAATTCGCCAAGCTCTCTAAGGAGCGCTCCAGTTTAGAGGAAGTTGTGAGCGGGTACCTCGCGTACCAAAAAATGCTCGACGACTACAACGGCGCGCGTGCCATGATGGAAACTGAGAGCGACGCCGAAATGCGTAGCATGGCGGCCCGTGAACTCAGCGACTTGGAGCCCCAACTCGAAAGCGAATCGCAGCGCCTCCAACTTCTGCTGCTGCCGAAAGATCCGAACGACGAGAAAAACGTCATTCTCGAAATTCGCGCGGGCGTGGGCGGCGACGAAGCTGGCCTCTTTGCGATGGACTTGTTCCGCGCCTACCAGCGCTATGCCGATGGGCACCGTTGGCGCGTGGAACTCATGAGTGTGGCCGAGAACTCCTCGGGTGGTTACAAAGAAATTATTGCGCTTATCGAAGGCGACCGCGTTTACTCGCACCTAAAATATGAAAGCGGAGTGCACCGCGTGCAGCGCGTGCCCAAGACAGAAACTCAGGGCCGGGTGCACACAAGCACCGTTACGGTGGCGGTGCTGCCCGAAGCAGAAGAAGTCGATATCAACATCGAGGCCAAAGATTTGCGCATCGACGTGTTCCGGGCCGGGGGGCATGGCGGACAGTCCGTTAACACGACGGACTCTGCGGTGCGCATCACCTACTTGCCTACGAATGAAGTAGTCATTTGTCAGGACGAAAAATCGCAGCTCAAGAACAAGAACAAGGCCATGAAAGTTCTGCGTTCGCGCCTTTTGGAAAAAGCGCAGGCCGCTCAGCACGCACAAATCTCCGAACAGCGTCGCTCCCAAGTGGGTGCAGGTTTTCGCAACGAACGCATTCGTACTTACAACTTTTCGCAGGGTCGCGTGACGGATCACCGCATTGGTTTGACCCAATACAATTTGGACGAAGTCATGAACGGTGATTTCGAAGGCTTCACGCGCGCGCTCACGAGCTATTATCAAACCGTGGCCCTTAAGGGCGAGGCGGCCGTGAAGGTTGTCGCGGCGGACGATGACGAATAGCGAATTGCTCTTTGCGCTCCTGCCAAATCTACGGGAGCGCCTCGCTAAAATTCAAAGTGTGCACGAGGCGCCCTGGATTCTACAGCATGTGCTGTCAACGACGGGCGAAGGCAACGAGGATCCGCAATTATTGAACGGACTCATCAACGACATTCTGCTTCGTCGCGAGCGGGGTGAGCCGCTGGCCTATATTTTTGGATCGTGGGCCTTTCGGGAACATGAGTTTTTAGTGGGACCGGGAGTGCTTATTCCTCGGCCCGAAACGGAAGAGCTCGTGGAACATGCTCTGGCCCTGGTGACGGGAGCCCTGCCGACCCGTCCGGTGATGATCGATGCCGGTGCCGGCTCGGGATGCATTGGGCTTTCTCTCGCCGCGGAATTGCGCTCCGAAGGAGAAGTTAAATCCGTGGACTTGTACTGCGTCGAACAGTCGGCCGAGGCGCGGAAGTGGCTGGAGCAAAACATTGCGCGTTTCGTGCCCCAATTGCCGGAATCCAAAATCGAGGTGGTGCCCCTCTCCTGGAATGACTGGAGTTTCCCGCGGGCGCATCTGATTGTTTCGAATCCGCCCTACGTTACCGAAAGGGAGTACTCGGCGGTGGATGCTTCCGTGCGAGACTTTGAGCCGCGTTCGGCGCTGGTGCCGGGCGATGATTCGCGCTGGCAGGAGGCCGGTGGTCCTTACCGCGAGCTTATGCAAAAGGCTGCTCATTCGTTGGTGCCCGGCGGATGGCTCTTCTTTGAATTTGGGGCGGCCCAGGCCGGGTGGCTCGAATCCGAAGCTCGGAACATGGAGATTTGGGACGACGTGCGGATGATTCGCGACTTAGCCGGTAAAAACCGCATTTTTGCTGCGCAGAAGAGTGAGTAACTTGGCGTCTTCGGATACGCTCTCGAGCTATGGATAAATTCGTTGTGAACGGCGGCGCTCCCCTCAGGGGAACGGTCGAAGCCGGTGGTTCCAAAAACTGTGCACTTCCCGTGCTCTTCGCTACGCTGCTCTCCCCCGCACAGCATTCGGTGCGCAAGGTTCCTAAATTACAGGACATGGATTCGACGCTCAAAATGCTTCTGCATTTGGGCTGTACGGTAGACCACAAGCACACCAAAACTTTTGGTGCCGATTGGGTGATCAACGCCTCTTCGTTGAAGGGGTCAGAGGCTCCTTACGATTTAGTGCGCAAAATGCGCGCCAGCATTCTTTGCTTGGGGCCTCTGTTGGCACGCACGGGCAAGGCGCGTGTTTCGCTGCCGGGGGGATGCGCCATTGGGGTGCGTCCCATCGACTTGCATCTGATGGCCATGGAAAAGCTGGGTGCCGAAATCACGCAGAGTGCGGGTTACGTGGAAGCAAAAATTCCGGCCGGCAAAAAACGTTTGCAGGGCGCGAAGGTGCTTTTTCCGCTCGTGTCTGTGGGGGCCACCGAGAACGTGGTGATGGCGGCTTGCTTGGCCGAGGGCACGACCATCATTGAAAACGCTGCGCGCGAGCCCGAGGTACGCGATCTTTGCGTGGCTCTGATCAGCATGGGCGCTAAAATTTCGGGCCACGGCACCTCGACCATCACGATCGAAGGCCAGGCCCAGTTGGGCGCCATGGATTTTGCCATTCCGCCGGACCGTATTGAAACGGCCACCTATCTCATTGGGGCTCACCTGACGGGGGGCGATGTGATGGTGGAGGGGGCCGAAGCCGCCGATTTGGGTGTGGTCTTGGAGTGGCTACGTAAGTCCGGGGCTACGGTTGAAGTGAGCTCTAAGGGCATTCGCTGCCGGTCTTCGGGTACCATTTTGCCGGTCGATGTAACCACGGCGCCCTACCCTGGCTTCCCCACGGATGTGCAGGCCCAATGGATGACTTTAATGACCCAGGCCACTGGAGATTCCGTGATTACGGAAACGATTTTTGAGAATCGTTTCATGCACGTACCCGAACTTCAGCGCATGGGTGCCACGATGGATATTGTGGGTTCGGCCGTGCGGGTGAAGGGGCGTCCGAAGAGCCTGGACGGAGCCCCGGTCATGGCCACCGACCTTCGGGCGAGCGCCTCGCTCGTTTTGGCGGGCCTGGCGGCCCGGGGCCAGACCGAGGTGAAGCGCATTTATCATCTGGATCGGGGCTACGAATCCATGGAAGTTAAGCTGCGGTCCCTGGGGGCCGATGTGTCCCGAATTTCCGAGGGTTAGGCACTCTTCTTGATTGACTCCCCGGGGGCCAATGGAGATTATCCTGCCTCCAAATTCAAAATAGTGAGGAGGTGATTTTTCATGCCGATCGTCAAATGCAGAGATGGTGAATCCTTCGAATCCGCTATTCGTCGCTTTAAAAAGCAGTGCGAAAAAGCAGGCATTCTGACGGAAGTTCGTAAGCGCGAGCATTACGAGAAACCCTCCGTTCGCAAGAAACGCAAAAGTATCGCCGCCCAAAAACGCGTCGAGAAAAAGTCTCGCGGATCCTTCCGCGCGCCTCGTCCTCAGAACAACAACAAATAAGTTAAGTTAGGAGTGCCTCACATGTCCCTTTTGAAAGATAAGATTCAAAAGTCCGTCGGTGAGGCCATGAAATCCAAACAGGCCGCAAGGTTGCAAACCTTGCGGCTTATTTGGAACGCTATTCGCAAAAAAGAAATCGACGACCGCAAAGATCTCGACGACGCCGGTGTCGAAAAAACTATTCTCACCATGATGAAGCAAGTGCAGGAATCGCTCGAGCAGGCCAAGTCGGCCGCGCGTGCAGAAGCCATTGCCGAATCCGAAGCCGAACTCCTCATTCTCAAAGAATTCCTTCCGGAAGCCCTGCCGGAATCTGAAGTGCAGAAAATTGTCGACGGCGTTGCGGCCGCGCTCAAAGCCGCCGGAACTCTTCCGGCCGGTGGAGCGGGCATGGGTGCCGTTATGAAACAGGCCATGGTTACGATTGGCTCGCGCGCCGAAGGTAAAGTTATTCAAGCCTGCGTGAGGAAATCGCTCGGAATGGCATGAGCGCCCCCGGCTCCCTGCAAGAGGTCAAAGACCTCGTTAAAGATCGCGCCGACATTGTTGAAATCATCGGCCGCTACACGAAACTCATAAAAATTGGCCCGCGCTACAAAGGCTGCTGCCCTTTCCATAAGGAAAAAACACCTTCGTTCTACGTAAATCCGCAGGAAGGATTTTTTCACTGCTTCGGATGCGAAGCGGGGGGGGATATTTTTTCGTTCCTCATGAAAATCGAAGGCCTCAGCTTTATGGAGGCCCTCAAGGAACTCGCCGAAGCACTGCATATCGAAATTCCGAAGGGAGCTAAAGCTCCCACGGGCGAAGCCTATGCCGCGGCAACTTCGGAGCGCATGTCGGGTTATGAAATGCTCGATCGCGCCGCTAAATTCTACAATCGGGTCCTGCTGGGCGAGACGACTCCGGGCGCACGGCAGGCTTTGGACTATTTGCTCAAGCGCGGCATTACGCGCGAAGAAATCGAAGAACTGTTGCTGGGATTTTCGCCCGAAAGTGGCGCGGAGTTGGCCAAAAAAATTACTACCCCGACGGATCGCGATTTAGCGGACAAAGTGGGTTTGTTGCGCAAGGGGCGCGAAGGTTACTACGAGTTTTTTCGCTCGCGCATGGTGATTCCTATTCGCGACGCTAAGGGCCGTGTGTGTGCTTTTTCGGGCCGCACGTTGGGCGAAGTGACCGGACAAAATCCTAAGTACAAAAACTCGGCCGAAACGGATTGGTTCAAGAAGAAAGAAATTCTTTACGGCTTGGAGCGCGCCGCCAAGCTGATTCGCGAAGAAGATTTTGTTTGTCTCGTGGAAGGTTACTTCGACCAGTGGGCTTTTCATCGCCATGGCGTGCCCGCGGTGGCGGTTATGGGCACGGCCCTGTCCGAAGAGCACCTAAAACTTTTGGGCCGCTACACGAAGCGCGTGGTGTTGGTGCTCGATGCCGACCGGGCCGGCATTGAATCGACGCTCAAAGTTATTCCCATGCTGCTGCGTGAATCGTGGGACGTAAAAGTTTTTTCGGAACTCGAAGGCAAAGACCCGGACGAATGGCTTGCGCAGGGAAGTGCCGCGAGTGCGGGCGATGTGAAGCGCCGCTTGCTAACCGCGCCCGAAGCTCTGGAGTGGTGGTCTAAACAGGTGCTCAAGGATTCGCTGGCGGCGAGTCTGGGCCGGCTAGAAATTTTTAAACGTCTCGCCCAACCTTGGAATTACACGCAAACCAAGGCACACAAGAGTTTGATTGCCGACGAAATCGGCCGCTCGCTTGGGCTGCCTCCGCGCACAGTGTGGGAGTCGTTAGAGGATTTAGTGAAGGATCGTCCGGTGCCCGCGCCAGTTAAACCGGAAGCTTCGTTTGCGGATGAATCTAAGGCGTCGTTTAGTGCTTCGAATTTGAGCTTGCGCTCGGCCGCCGAAGAAATTTTTTCGTACTGGATTCGGTTCTGGGACGTGCTGACTCCTTTCGATGCCGAAGCTTGGGCGGAGCGCGAAGCCTTGTTTGCGCGGACCCCCGCCGAGCCCGTGGTTCGCAAGCTCCGACAATCTCTGGAATCGGGGGAGTTTTCTGTGGGGTCGGGTCCTAAGGAATGGCTTTCGCATTTGGACGAAAATTCGATTTTGCGCCCCTGGCTCCTAAAGGGTGTGGTTCTAACGGATTCTCCTGAAGGCCGTCTGCCGTCAGATAAGATACTGATTTCATTTAACG
>JAFEAR010000020.1 GCA_018266335.1 Bdellovibrionales bacterium | reverse complement strand
CCATGGCCACCTCGTAAGAGACCATCTGAGCCGCCGCCCGGATACTGCCAACGAACGGGTACTTGGAATTGGACGCCCAGCCGGCAATGATGACCCCATACACTTCGCAGGAGGTGATCGCCAGCAGGAGCAACAAACCCGCATCTACGTTGGCCAAAACCATTCCATCGAAGAAGGGAATCACCGCCCAGGCGGCCAGGGCGGGGGCCAGTGCGAGGATAGGACCAAGGATGAACAGCCCCTTGTTGGAACTGGAGGGGACGATCACCTCCTTGAGGAGCAATTTGATCCCGTCGGCCATGGGCTGAAGGAGACCTTTTGGGCCGACCCGGTTGGGACCGATACGCACCTGCATGTAGCCTATGATCTTGCGCTCCGCAAGGGTGAGATAGGCCACGCACAGCAACAGCGGAGCAATGATGGCGACAATCTTCACCAGCACCCACACCAAGGGCCAGGTCGGTCCAAAGAGGCTTGCAATGGGCTCCAGGAAGCTTTCCATCACACACGCTCCACGCTGAGGGTGCCGGAGAGGGCGCCCAGCATCGCCGTAGAAGGATGACCAGCAGCAATACAGATGCAACCGGTCGCCACACTGTCGTCAGCAAGGACAAAGAGGTCGGCAACGCCATCAGCCTGCTTCACCCGAATCGACGCACCGTCGGCCAATCCCAGACTCTCCAGGGTGGCGCCATTCATCCGCGCCGTCGGTGCCGCAGCATCACGGGTGTGCTGTAGAGATCGCGAGCGTCGGACCAAGGGATCGGTGAAATAGATGGGCACGTTCGCCACTCGCTCCAGACCCTCTTGGGAGATCAAGGGCTCCACGACCGGCACCGAGTTGGCCAAGCGCCCGGCAGTGGTATTCCCCTCTCCTATCGCCTCCATGCGCACCGCTTCCGAGTCCTGCTGGTCGAAGCCGGCCAGATCCAGAAGATTGCCCAACACTCGCAGCACCTTCCACGCGGGCCGAGTCTGTCCCTTGGAAGGCGTCACGGCGCTGAAACTCTGTAGCCGACCTTCCGTATTGATATAGCTACCGGAGGTTTCCGTGAAGGGCGCCACAGGCAGCATCACGTGGGTCAGTTCCAGGGCCTCCGCCGACTTGAACGGGGACAAGAACACCACCAACTGGCCCTGCGCAACGGCCTGCCGGGCAAGACACCCATCCATGAAATCGAATCCAGGCTCGGCACCAAGCAGGATTAGGGCCTTGCGCGGCGTTTCCAGCATCTGTCTGGCATTGAGACCGCCGCTCCCTGGCAGCGCACCCGCTAGATAACCCCCGACGCTGTTGGCCGCTTCGCCGATCACCCCAAAGCGACCGGATACCAAGCGCGCGATCTCCCCCGCCAGTCCATACAACTCGCTAAACCGTCGGTCATGCTGGGCCAGATTTCCCAGCCACACGGCCACCTTCTGACCGCTGGCCAAGCTTTCGGCCATGCGCTGGGCGGATTCGGAAACTGTGTCGGGCAAGCGCCCAGCAAATTCCGCGGCGACCTCGACCCCCTTCGCGGCAGCAACGCCCGTCAGCACTTCGAGTAGCACGGACGGCAGGGCGCTCGGAGCCCCCGTCATGCGGTGCCGTACCGGCAGGAGCCAGTCGTCCGCGACACTACCGATGGCCGAAACATGAAGGCCCCGCTTGGCCGCCTGGCGAACCCGCTGCGCCAGCAAGGGCGCATCCTTACGCAAGAAGCTGCCCACCACCAGCAGCCGATTCAAAGAGCCTATCTCCGCCAGTGGCATCCCCAGCCACGGCGCGCCCTGCAGTTTGCCGTCGAGCCGGAAGTCGCTTTGACGCAGACGGAAGTCCACATTCTCCGAGCCCAAGCCACGGATGAGCTTCTGAAGGAGATAGAGTTCCTCCAGCGTCGAATGAGGTGAGGCCAATGCACCGATCGATTCGGGCGCAGCCGTCTTCAGACCTTTGGCAACGAACTGCAGGGCGGATTGCCAATCCACCTCGCGCCATTGCCCGCCCTCCTTGATCAGGGGCTGGGTGAGGCGCTCCGTGCTGTTCAGGCCTTCGTAGGAAAACCGGTCTTTATCCGACAGCCAACATTCGTTGACGTCTTCGTTTTCCAAAGGAAGCACGCGCTTGACCTGGTCATGCTTGACCTGGACGATCAAATTGGAGCCGAGGGAATCATGCGGACTGATGGATCTGCGGCGGGACAACTCCCAGGTCCGTGCGGAGAATCGGAAGGGCTTGGAGGTAAGCGCTCCGACCGGACACAGGTCGATGATGTTGCCCGACAGTTCGGAGTCCACCGTCTTCTCGACAAAGGGCATGATCTCGGCCCGTTCGCCCCGGAAGACCTGACCCAGTTCCATCATTCCGGCAATCTCTTGGGTGAAGCGGACACAGCGGGTGCAGTTGATGCACCGGGTCATGTCCGTGGCCACCAAGGGGCCGAGATTCTTGTTGAGGACCACCCGCTTCTCTTCTTGGTAGCGGGACTTCACATCGCCGTAGCCGACCGCCAGATCCTGAAGCTGGCATTCGCCGCCTTGGTCACAAATGGGGCAATCCAGAGGGTGGTTGATAAGCAGAAATTCCATCACCCCCTTTTGGGCCTTTACCGCCTGCTCCGAGTGGGTCCACACCTTCATTCCATTGGTGGCTGGCGTCGCACAGGCGGGCAGAGGCTTGGGCGCCTTTTCTACTTGGACCAGACACATCCGGCAGTTGGCCGCAATGGAGAGCTTCTTGTGATAGCAGAAATGCGGAATGTACGAGCCGGCCTTGGCGGCGGCATCCATCACGGTACTGCCGTCAGGCACCTGGACCTGGATGCCGTCGATCTCGATGTCTAGCATGACGGACCTACGTAGATGTCGCTGCCGGCGTACTGCACCTCAGGGGGCACAAGGCAACGTTTGTTTTCGATGTGGTATTCGAACTCTGAGCCGAAATGCTTGATGAAGCTCTGCACCGGCATGGAAGCTGCGTCTCCAAGGGCACAAATTGTCCTGCCCATGATGTTGCCAGTCACGCTATTCAAGAGATCCAGATCCTCCGGCCGCCCTTCACCGTGCTCGATGCGGTGCACTACCCGATAGAGCCAGCCCGTGCCCTCCCGACAGGGCGTACATTGGCCGCAGGATTCCTCGAAGTAGAAATATGACAGCCGTTCCAGAGCCTTGACCATGCAGGTGGTCTCGTCCATCACGATGACCGCACCCGAACCCAGCATGGAGCCAGCTTTGGAAATCGAGTCGTAATCCATGGTGCAGGCCATCATTATGTCGCCGGGCACCACGGGCGCTGACGAACCTCCTGGAATAACGGCCTTGAGCTTGCGTCCACCGCGCATCCCCCCCGCCAGTTCGAGCAGTTCGGAAAAAGGGGTGCCCAGCTTGATCTCGTAGTTGCCCGGTCGATTTACGTGGCCAGAAACCGAAAACAATTTGGTGCCGCCATTGTTCGGCTTACCGAGATTGAGAAACCCTTCGCCACCCATATTCATAATGAAGGGCACTGAGGCGAAGGTCTCCGTATTGTTGATAGTGGTGGGCTTGCCGTAAAGGCCATAACTCGCCGGAAAGGGCGGCTTAAAACGCGGCTGACCCTTCTTGCCTTCGATTGATTCGAGCAGCGCCGTTTCCTCGCCACAAATGTAGGCGCCGTACCCATGGTGGCCAAATAGTTCGAAACTAAAGCTGGAACCCAAAATATTCTGCCCCAGCAGCTTGGCAGCACGAGCCTCGGCCAGCGCCTCCTCGAAGAGCTGATAGACCTCGAAAATCTCACCATGGATATAGTTGTAACCACGCTCGCAACCCATCGCATAGGCGGCAATCGTCATTCCCTCAATCACGGTGTGAGGGTTGTAGCGCAGGATGTCACGATCCTTGAAGGTACCCGGTTCCCCCTCATCCGAGTTGCACGCCAAATACTTGGCCCCAGGAAAAGAACGCGGCATGAAGCTCCACTTCAGTCCTGTTGGAAATCCAGCGCCTCCACGGCCTCGTAATGCAGAAGCCTTCAACTCGGCAATCACGACCTCCGGCGCGATCTTTTCGCTGAGGATGCGACGCAACGCTGTGTAGCCACCACGGGCTTCGTAGTCTTCGAGGCGCCAAGTACGGTCACCGTCCAGCCCGGCAAGGATCAATCGGTGCTCGTTCATTTATCCGTTCCGTCGCTCAAACGAGCCAGGAGTTCATCGATCTTTTCGCGCGTCATCCAACTGCACATTTGATGGTTGTTCACCAACAGTACCGGGGCGTCACCACAAGCACCCATGCACTCACCTTCCTTGAGGGTGAACTTCCCATCAGGCGTCGTTTCGTTGAAGTCGATGCCAAGCCGCTCTTTGAAATAATCAGCAGCATGGACACCACCAGACAACGCGCATGGCAGGTTGGTGCAGACCGAGATCTTGTATTTGCCAACCGGCTGCAAGTCATACATATTGTAAAACGTCGCCACCTCGTAGGCAGCTATAGCCGGCATCTCGAGATAATCTGCGACGAACT
>JAFEAR010000209.1 GCA_018266335.1 Bdellovibrionales bacterium | reverse complement strand
GCAAGCCACGCACAATCGCAGAAGATTCATCCAGGGCTTTTACAAATCCCAAGTTCAGAAGAGTAAGGCTCGAACGATGCGGGACCCAATGGCCTGGCTGAAATGACGGCACGACCTCATATCCCAGATTGCCATGGAGCCACCACCGATTCCCAAGATTCCAGGACGTGACCAACGCCCCGCGCAAGCCAGGATTCGTTCGGTCTCCCGCATAGGGCACCTCACCCAATACGCGCACACTAATCGAGGGCAGCAGCTCTCGTTCTTCGGCCTGTTTCCGGAACCGCGCCAGAATTCCCACCTGGATCGACCTGGGATCGTCCATCGTCCCAGGATTGAGCGGACCTCGGAGCGACGTCCCACTGACCGTCAATTCCATATTTTCTGTGGCGCCATAGCGAATATCGTGAGTCGCCCGGAATCGCCCACTCTCAGAGCCCGAATCATTCCGCGTGATGTCGGGCCGGATCGCCGACTGGATCACCACTTGATCTGTGGGCACCGGGTAGGCGTCATCGAGAGACGTAGGGTAGCCCGGACTGATATTTGCCGGGGAGAGTGCCATCACCACGTTGCCCCCCAGGCATACGAGCCCCAGGGCCCCCGCAACCGCCAGTAACCACTTCCTGCCTCCACGCATTAGTCCCAAGCTCCTTATAGGAATTGCACAACATAGAAGGTTGTTACCCTCGTATTACCGAAGGACCAAGGACAGGAAAGGCAGGAGATTTTGGATTGAGTAGACGTCAGGGGCAGAGGAGAGAAGATGTCAGTTTCACGCCCCCTGACAGGTCCCTAATGGCCCATTCCAGGGACCATGAGCCAGGCACAATTCGCAAGGAGAGCCGTGGATCAGCGCGATCCATTGGCCGTGTGATCCAGATCAGATGCTGAAACCACTTGTCGTTTGTGACAATCCCAAATCGTTCGCACATATGCCAGACCGCATCCTGCATCCCCGGGAGATCCCGTGTGATAAGATCGCCCGGTACATACTCCACAATCGCATAACACTCCCCCTTGATCGGTAGGTACGGCTGCATCCCCTTTAGCTGAGTCCTAAACTCCCGTTCCACATTCGTCAGCCACCGCATGAAGCGCTTCGTTGGATACCGGCGAATCCGGCCATCGACAACCAACAGTCCCATCTGATTCTTCCCCGACGGACTCGTATCGTGATATTCCAATGTCAGAATACGGTCCAGGCCCCGTGTCGCCATGGGCTTTACCACTGTGGCTCCGAAAGCACGCAAGGTCGTGGGCCTCCGTTGCTGTAAACCTCGCCATTGACCGGGCCTCATGCACCAGCCCCCACACTAATACACCATACAGACTGTCGCCTCACGTCCACGTGTTCTGCCAACATATTGCATGCGCTCCTCGACTGCAAAGGCCCCACATTCCCGCTCTGGAATGATAAACACCACGCACTGGTAGCGACTCCCCTGCGCTTTATGCACGGTAATGCAATAGCTTAACTGCAACTCATCCGCCCTGAGTGCTACCTCGCGCCCAGAGTCCAGGCGCAACGCTATCGTGTCACCCATTCCCCCAAGCACCCGCCCTTGCTCACCATTGACTGCTCGCTGACCGCCATCGTATCGAGTCTTCGTGACAATGACGCGATCGCCCGTTCGAAACCCACCGTGACATGGCAGTCCGTCCGGATTCACAATTTCCTGCAGCAATCGGTTCAACCGATCCACACCAAGACCTCCTGCGTACACAGGGGACAACGCTTGCCACTCCACCCCAGTGTCTTGATAGCCACACACCACTTTCCGCAACTGATGCAGCAAAAGCGCCTCGGATGCGAAGCGAATCACCTGGACCTTGACCAGCAACGACCCCTTGGATCCTTCTTCGCCCAAGTGCACCACAGGCAAGACGGTCAACAGCTCCGCCATCACAGGAGTCGCTCCCACCGGGGCTAGTTGCTGCGGATCGCCGATCAACACGATTTGCCCGCGACAGCTCAACAACAATCGATACAGGATATGCCCGGTCAGCATGCCAGCCTCATCGACCAAGACCAAGTCGGCACCCACACTCGACACCGAATAGCCGCCGCCTCCATACCCCAGCAACTTGTGCAACGTCGTGGCGTCTTCCCCGAGAAGGGTCGCCGCTTTCCCGGTCATCGCCGTGGCCGCCACCGTCCCTCCTCGCTCACGCACCTGAGCACTGAGAGACCTCGCTAGCTCAGTCTTTCCACTTCCAGCCCCACCGGTAACAACCGCATACCGATAGCGCAACGCCCTGGCTTGCACGCTGGGACTCGGGTTACCTGAGTCCTGCTGATTCGCTCGAATCATGGCCAGGGCTTTCTTCCGCACAAAATACACCCCTGGGGAAAACCACAAGCCCTGCTCGCATTTCCCCGCACGTCCTGCCTGCAGTGTGATTGACGACGCTACCCGATCCGCAGGCAGTCCAATCAGCTCTGCGCACCGTGCCACAAGATGAGCCTCAGAAATCCCTCCGATCCCTTCTTCATCGGCTTGTGCAAGGGCCTCCATCACTGCGGCCTTATAGTGTTCGTCACTATACAAGTCGTGCCCCAACACCTGTGCGGCCGCCACCGCAGCCTGAAATGGGAGGCCTCGACGTCGATATAGTAGAAACGGATCTGCAGCGATGGCCTGCACCGATCGTAGCGTTCCCTTGACGAGTTTGCGCGCCACGGCTTTCCAGCCTGCACAACACAGCCATTCCACCAGCGGGCCCAACAATTGAAACACCTTCACGACCTGACGTGGGGGAGAACGACGCAAGCCGAGCACCCCCAACAACTCCGATGAGCTCGCGCAGGCTTCGAATCGTCGTGATCGTATCCTGGACACCATCAGAAAGGGATCGGGCCCATTGGCTATCACTCGCCCCCAGCACTCTCCCACCTCCCCGACCGAAGGGACTGACAGTCCGTCCGGAATAAACGCCCGATGCTTGCGAGCTATTTCGATCCAATCACCAGACCCACGGCGCGCACGGGTCCGACTCGTGATCACCCCAACCACCTTAGGCATTTCCTCAGGACTGCCCGCCATCTCGTCTGAGACAACCTCCCCTTGCACGCGCACTTCTAAGGATCCAGAGCAGACCATGCTTCTCCCTCCCCATGCTTCAGCCATCACG
>JAFEAR010000208.1 GCA_018266335.1 Bdellovibrionales bacterium | reverse complement strand
GCACGGCGACAACACTCGATCTATACGGTTGGGCTTTCGAGATCGTCAAATCCAAGGATTTGGGGTTCGTCTGCCTTCGGTGCGACCGAACGAGCGTCCATTTCGTCTTTGAGCGAAGGCAGGTAGCTTTCTGTGCCTGGAAGCATCAGGCCGCGGTTACCAAGCGCTTGGGGAATAAGAGTGGGCAAGTGGCGAGTGAAATCGAAGAAGTTTTTTACCAACAGACGAACATTGTCGTAGTGAATTGTTTGGTCGATTACGCGGAACATTTCCGTTACGCAGCTGCGGTTGAGCAGGTGGTACATGCGCTTATCGCTGGCTTGCGTGGCCATGGAGATGGCCGTCTGGAACATTTTGTTTTTTTGTTCCGAAGTGAGTTTCATTTTGAACTGCTCAACTTTGTGGCCTTGGCGAACCACCATAAAGTTGTATTTGTCTTCGAGGGAAACCAAGCGGTACACAATGCCATAGCGCTCTTCGAGGCTGCGGGTAACGTCGAAATCTGGTTCCTTGATGGCGGTAATGGCTTCTACCGAAAACACGAGATCAGTAAGCTCGAGCGTTTGCAGGTGACGATCTTCTCTCCGCTGCGGAATCAGTTTAGCGGGAGCACTGGCACGAAAGCGAAAGCGAAGTTCTGCGTGCGCAGCCGGCACGGGGGCGGGAAAGTGTTCCATGTGTACGATGACGTCTTCGACCGCTGTAGGATCTATAAAGGCCACGTACAAATGCCCTGCGTGGGTAACGTTGGCGACGGCCATTTGTCCGCGCTTAGGAGGCGTAGACAGGGTTTTCATTTCGTTCACGGTTAGCGCGCGGGCCGAGCGAGCAACGCAGCTGCTAAAGCCCTGGCCCTTAAGGGGGCCGGCAGGAATTACGGAGCGACGATCGAAGGGATCGGTGCCGGGGCACCGGGTGGAGTCTTGAATGGCTTCAAAGGGTGGTAGCGGCGCCGCTTCATTGGCGGCATGCCCGGAAAGTGCTTGGAGTCCAAGGACGATGGTGGAAAGATACAGCCAGTGTCTCATATAAATACCCTATCATTCTCTGAGAGTTTTTTGTTTTAAGTGTTGAGCATAGGCGCGTGAATGAAAAACGCGGTAGCAGTCGCCGTGATGCGGATCGATGAGCGAGCCGTAGGGGGGCACCGTCTTGCCTTGAATGAAGTTTAGACAGTGGGACTTCTCGGTGTCGTTCATTTGTACGTGAAGAAACATGTCTCCCAGGGCATCCGTATTGAGTCCTAGATCGCGTAGGGTGAGAATCGCGAAATCGTCGGCTTGCTCTTCAAAGGAATAATAGCGCACCAGAGTAGGTTCGTATTTGGCAGCGATTTCGGTTATCGAGGCTCCGAGCGGCTGTTTCGCGCGAGTTATCCAATTTTGCATGAATGTTTTTAAGTCGGGATCGTTGCGCTGCAAAAATCCTAGCGGTTCGGCTTCGGTTGTCGCCATGTAGAAGCGAGCAATCTTGTCTTTCATGCCGGGGCGAGAGTGGCCCATCAGTAGGTGAGTAAGTTCGTGGGCGACGACGGCCAGGTATTCGTCATCGGAATTCGTATTGCTGGCGAGGCCCGTGTAGACCACAAAGAGATAAGGAATGCGGTGGTCGGAGCGAACGTCGCCCAGGGCAAAGGCGTTGATCTCGTTCGATTCAACGACGAGGACTGTGGGGGGAGTCGTAAGTCCGTTGGCCAGTGCGGGATAGCGGCACTGAAATACGCGAAAAACCTTATTAACAATTGTCTGTAGTCGCGCGTAGCTCGCGTCCGTGCTTGGCAAAATATTGCTGGGAGTATTCAAGCCGTAAGCTTGTTGCAGAGCAAGATACTGACCCAAAAAGGCTTTGCCACCCTCGTATCCGGAGAAAGCCTTAAATTTATCGCTCACGCTGTTCCCTACGGGGGCGAAGCATTTGAGTTGGGCATCTAGTTGGACGGCGGGGGCGACAGCGGGCTCGATGGAGTCGTCGGTCTGATTGTTTGCGGGCGGAGAAGCGCTATTGAACGGCGCGGTCGTTTCGGAGTGTGCACGGCCGCATCCACTGAACGAACCAAGCAAGCTGATCAGGACAAGCGAAGACCAGCTGGGTGAGAGGACGAGCTTCGACACCATATTCTAAAGAAAGCAGACTTCGTGCCGGGGCGGGATGGGTTACGCAGGGAGCTGGCTCTGGGGGAGTGGCTAAATTTTAGACAGGGGCGAGCATGATTTGTAAGGAAATCTGATCTCAGCTTGAATCAGGCTATCCTTTAGAGTTGTCCGTGGGGATGGCACAAAAGCAGGGGGGCTGGTAGTTTCTGAAGCATGGAAATTTGGGGAATTACAGGACTCGCTGGAACCGGAAAAACCACTGCTGCGCGGCATCTGGGCGAGAAGGGGTGCCCGACGGTCGATGTGGACTCGCTCACTCGGCTTGCAGTCGATCGAAACACGGAAATGGGCAAGGAAGGTTTCGCGCAGATCTACCGCATCTTCGGAGATTCTGTTTTAGATCGTACTGGAACACTTGATCGCAGTGCGCTTCGGAAGCGCATTATGACGAATCCTTCGGAAAAAACTCGCCTCGAGGCCGCGATTGATCCCATCGTGCAGAAGTACGTCGAAGCCAAAGCAAAGGAATGGGCGAACCAGGGAGCTAAATTAGCTTTTGTTGAAGGTTCGCGACTCGTCGAGGCGGGCTACCACAACATTCTTAAGGGCATCATCCAGGTTACGGCCCCGCTTGAAAAGCGTATTAACCGCGTAGCCAAGCGTGATTCCATGGGGAAGCAGGAAGTGGAACTCATGTTTCAACTGCAGGATCGCGGCGAAGAACTCATGCGACGCTTGGCTAAAACTCAGTGGAAGAATGACGGTACGCAAAAGGCATTCACGGAGCAAATGGATCGCTTTGTAGCGGAGCACAAGGGTTGATGACCTTCTCGGTTTCGGAGCGAGAATTGCGCGCACGTTTGGAAAAGCAGTGGGCAGATATTCTTGTTACGGATCCTGGTGAACTTGAAGCTTACGGTCGCGATTGGACTCGCTTTGTTGCGCCCCGACCCTTGGCGGCCGCGTTCCCGCGAACCGCGGAGCAGCTAGCGGCGCTCCTTAAATTTTGCAATGAGAACAACGTTCGCGTGGTGCCCTCAGGGGGGCGCACGGGTTTAGCGGGGGGCGCCGTGGCACCGAACGGCGAGTTGGTGGTGAGTGTTGCGCGCCTGACCCAAATCAATACGGTAAACCTTACGGCTCAAACGGTGCGGGTGGGGGCGGGAGTGGTGAATCAGACCGTGCAAGAGCACTGCGCGCACCATCAACTTTTTTGGCCGGTAGAACTCGGGTCTAAAGGGTCTTGCACGGTGGGCGGAAATTTAGCGACCAATGCGGGGGGCGTACGCGTGATTCGCTACGGACATGCGCGTCACTGGGTGCAGTCAGTGCAGGTGGCGCTGATGTCGGGCGAGCTCCTCGAATTTAATGGCGAGCTAGAGAAGAACAATACGGGCTATGATTTTCGGCACCTTCTTGTTGGAAGCGAAGGCACACTTGGAATGATCACTGCGGCCACGCTTAAGTTGGCACCTTTGCCGGCAGAGCGCGATGTGCTTTTGCTCGCGGTGGCGGATATGGAGAAAGTTTTGGATCTGCTCCGCTCGGCGCGGCAACATAAATTTCCGTTGCTTGCCTTCGAGTGTTTGACCGATGCCTGCTACGAATCAGTGCTGCGGCATCGTAAAATCAACGCGCCCTTGGCGCAGCGAGCGCCTTTTTATGTGCTCATCGACATCGAACAGGGATCGCACTCGACGGGGCTCGATGCTTGGCTGCAGGAGCTTTACGATCGCAAATGGGTGGTAGATGGCACGTTAAGCCAAAGTGCTTCTGATGCTCGTAAACTGTGGGAGGTTCGTGAGAACATTACCGAGAGCTTGGCCGCGAGGGGGCTCGTTTACAAAAATGATTTGGCTTTGCCGGTAGCAGCCCTAGATAGTTTTATGCGGGCGCTGTTGGCGGAGGCCCCTCGTTGGTACGGTAGCTGCGAGCTTTTCTTCTTCGGCCACATTGGCGATGGTAACATTCATGTCAATGTACTTAAGCCGGCGGAAATGGCGGATGCGGATTTTTTGCGGATCAATGAAGCGGCGAACGATCCGCTCTTTGCGCTGGTCCGTCGGCACGGTGGGAGTATTGCCGCTGAACATGGTATCGGGCTTTTGAAGAAGCGGTTTCTATCTTACTCGCGCACGGAGTCGGAGATTGCCCTCCTTCGGGGCGTGAAAAAAGTTTTCGATCCTAAGGGACTCTTGAATCCTGGCAAAATTTTTGATGTTTAAAAGCTCAAGCAAAAAGGAGTTTTCGCACGATGCCTTCTTTCGATATTTCTTCTGACATTGAATGGCAAAATCTGGATGACGCCGTGAACCAGGCACAAAAAGAATTGTCCCAACGCTACGATTTCAAAGGCGTAAAGATTGAAATCAAAGTTGAGCAAAAAGAAA
Source organism: Bdellovibrionales bacterium (assembly GCA_018266335.1). The sequence goes on along the minus strand of JAFEAR010000208.1, from coordinate 18,279 downwards.
AAACTATAACGCTCTGGTGCAGTGAGACGGCCAAGTTGGAAGCGCTGCGAGTGGTGCTCGAAACTCGGCTCGTGAAGCGTGGCATTTCGCTCCTGGCCTTAGAATTCAAGCCGCCCGAAGCCGCTTTTGGCAGCAGTGTTCGGCAAAAGATTTTGGTGCAGGCGGGTGTCTCCAAGGAAAAGGGAAAAGAAATTATCGCGGCGCTCAAAGAAAGCAAACTCAAAGTGACGGCGCAAATTCAGGACGAAAAGTTGCGGGTCACCGGTAAAAACCGTGACGACTTGCAGTCGGCCATTGCGTACCTTCGCGAGCGACAGGATTCGCTTAAGGTGCCGATGAACTTCGGAAACTTCCGCGAGTAACCCCAGGAACCAAGTCGTAGGTCCGTCGCCCAATACGCTGGAGTGTGGTGTATCCGGAAGTGTTCTTTCCGTCCGGGGTAGTAATGTTTGCGAAATCTTGAAGGGCTGCGATCACCACAATGGTGTGGGCATCTAACTGGTAGAAACCGGCGTCGCCTGTCACTTTACTAGTGTTGCCGGGCTTGTGGTAAAACATGACCCCCTTGGGAAACTGACCATTCAAACGATCGTTGTCCCGCTGACCTTCGAGAATTTTTAAAATTTGCATGCGGCTGCTTTCGCTAAACACGGCGGGTGCGCCTACGGCTAGTAACTTATAGACCTGCGCATGGCCTGCAGCGGTGGCTAGGTTTCTTAGGCTGATATTGGGCTCGGGATCCTGGTGCGAATACACTTTGTGGTGGACGCGTAGGGAGGGTGCAGAAAGGTCATCGGCCGTGCGATTAATGAAATCTTTCGTGGCGACATCGATGAGTTGATTGGTGGCTAAATTATTCGACACTGTAAGCATGTCAGTGAGCATTTCGCCAATGGTAAGAAATTTTCCGGGGCCGTAGCGATTGCATCCCCAGTCGGAGCATTCTGCTGCGGCGTTAGGTTGATTCATTTGCACGCGCTGATCGAGCGTGAGTTCGCGGCGATCAATCTTGCGAAAAATACTAATAGCCACCAGGGTTTTGATGGTCGAAGCCGGATACACCGATTTGTCGGCGTTTAGCTTTTCGTCGCACAGCACCTGTCCGTTGCCAGCACGTAAGATGGTGAGCTGAAAGCTTCCTTGTTGACTCCCGTGAGCGCCAAGCACGGCTTCGATGGCGCGGCGAAATTCGCCGCCGGTATCGCAGGCCCGGCTAGCGGACGACGAGAGACCGATACAACTTGCAAGGAGAACTAAGCGCGTAAGCTTCATGGATTCAGTGTAAAGCTAAATGGACTAAAAACCCACGGTGCGCCGGGTTAGCGGGAAGAGGCACTCCAGGTTGGGTAGAAAAAATGTTCTACAAAACTACGGGCGAGGAACGACGATTTTACTTTCCAATTTCGCTCGTTGATCGTGAGGGCGGCCATTGCAATGCGCATGTCGCCGTACATTGCGTAGCCTACAAACCAATCGCATTTGCCGCGCGGATTTACGCCGGTCAACGAGCCTGATTTTCCTCCCACTTCGATGCCTGCGTATTGCCGGCGGCGAAATAAATCACGAAATGATTTGCGACCCGTGCCATTGGCTACGGTCTCGCGCATCAGGGATCGAATGCCAGCGGCGGACTTCTTCGACATCGTAACCGAAGTAATTTTGGGCAGAGATTTATAAACGCGCTCACCCTCGAGCGTTAGAAGCTCTTCAACGGCATAGGGCTCCATCATGACGCCATCGTTGGCCACCGATGCGGCCATCAGGGCGCCCTGCAGAGGGCTCATAAGAGACACGCGGTTGTAGCCGGAGGCGATTTCGGCAATGCTCCATGGGTCGTGCGCTTCCAGGTTAAGGCTGCCATTCTCTACAGGTAGGTCGGCTGGAATATTTTCGTTGAATTTAAAGCGGCGAGCGTACCCCTCGAGTTGGGAGGGTTCCAAAAAGAAAATACCAAGTTTTCCAAAAACTGTGTTTACCGATTTAGCAAAGGCTTCGCGCACGGTCATGTAGCGAGTCCAGCGATTAACGGTCGTTTCGGTAACGTTGCGGCGGTAGAGTGTGTGATTGGCGCCGTTAAAGGCGATGACGGTGTCGGGGGTGATGCGATTTTGATCGAGTGCGGCCGTGGCCGTAACTACTTTAAACACCGATGCAGCGGGAAAGACGGCCTTGAGGGCAAGGTTTCCCAGATTCGAGGGTTTGTTGGTAAAGCTAACGAGGGAGAGAATTCGACCCGTGGAGGCGTCCATGGCCACGAAGGCACCGTAGTCAGGACCGTAGTTTTTAATAAGACGTTCCATGTGGGCCTGAGCTTCGGGATCGAGGGTGTACTTGGCTTTGAAATTTTGTTTTTCGTTGCCGCGCGTAATTTCGATGTCGGATGGGAACTGCGCGTCTTCGCTAAGGTGATGGAGGCCCGAGGCAATTTCGGCTTTGCTGGGCGGAGGGCGCTTAACGAGGGCGATGATTTTTTCGCTTAGAGGAGTGGCTTCTGGCATTAAAAAAAGCCGTAGCGCATAGCCACCGGATGCCAAAAGGCAAATGACAATAGCGACAGACGTGAGTCTGATTCCCCTCCGCATAAGCTAGGACTTTAGAGCACTTCCGCGGAAAATTCCAACTGTCAGGTGAAGAAGCTTTACGGGAGCTCGTCGCGAATTTTCATCAGAATGGCGGGCGTTTGGTACGCAGGAGGCTCGGTGGCCTCGATGGTGTGGTCCATGCGCAATTTGAGTCCGCGCGTGCGTGTCAGCAAATTGACGAGTTCGGGATTTTGCTGAATTTTGGCACGGGTCGCACGAAGAATAAGATCGTAGTGCGTGTTCGAGCCATTGGTACCATCGCGCGGATTAAAACGCTCGCCTAAGTAACTGACCCACGTGATACCCAATTTCTTTAGAATCGCGTTGGCAGCCGTACCTGCATCCTTGGCCTCCCACATCGACATTTGTGAAACTTCGACTCGGGAGTGTTTCCATTCGTGCGAAGCGAGGCGTGGATCTTGCGCGTCGTTCGTTTCGGGGTACTTGAGCATCTGCCACAATCCTTCGAGCGAGTTGTAGTGCGTGTCGTCGAGAACGAATCCAACTGCGGCTAAATTGCTAAAGGCTCCGAGTTCGGTGCGCTTGGAAATGATGACTTCGCCGGGGGCTGCGTCCTGGGGCAAAACTTCCCACGAGGCGCGCTCAGATTCCGGTACGGGACCCCACCAGGTGGCAGGATATCCAGGATGAGGAACGGGATTGGCGGCAAGGGTAGCGGCAAGAGCAAGTTGGGTCATCATTGAGACTCACCCTAGGAGTTTAGGTGCGTTCAGACAAGCCCTGGGGTCGGTGATTGCGAATGAAATCGGCTAGCAGTTCCACCTTGCGAGCGATGGAGGCTCGGCGACGGCAGACTAGGTCAATGCCGCGTCCAATCCGGTCAGCGCTAAACTCGCGATAGCGTAACAAATTTTTAAATCGTGGATCGGGATATGCGGCTAATTTGGGAACGAGAGTGTAGCCCGTTCCAATGGCGACCAACTGCTTGAGCGTTTCTAAGCTTGTTGCGTGCATGCGTCGGGGGTTGCCTCGCCGGCGGCGGGGACAAAAGTCCAGGGCTTGATCGGCCAGACAATGGCCGTCTTCGAGAAGAATCATTTCGGCGCTATCCAGATCCTGCCGGCGCAGATCTTTTTTCTTGGACAAGGGGTGCTTTTGCGGGACGGCCAGCACGAAGGGCTCCCAAAGGAGGGGGAAGACTTCGAGGCTCTCGGCGTCGTAAGTGCCCGTGGCGAGTAATAGGCAATCTAGGGCGCCGATGCGGAGTTCTTGCAGTAAATTTTCTGTTAGCCCTTCGTGGAGCAAGAGCTCAAGTTGCGGGGCTTCCCGATGCAGGGGCGCCAGAAAATGCGGTATTAAGTAGGGGCCGAGCGATGCAATGGCGCCCAATCGTAAGTTCCCCGACAAGGTTGCCTGCTCGGAATGCGGCAGGGTGACAAGTTTACTGGCCTCTTCGAGCACTATGCGCGCTTGTTCCACGAATCGCCCGCCTTCGTTCGTGAGCGTTACGCTCTGGTTGGTGCGCTCGAAGAGGCGAAATCCAAGCGCGTCTTCGGCCTTTTTAATTTGCCCGCTGAGGGCGGGTTGGCTCACGTGGCAGGCCTGTGCCGCGGCACCGAATCGGCGATGTTCGGCCACCGCTACGATGTACTCTAAGTCTCGCAATGTGAAGTGGGACAGGTTCATAAGCTATTCCTATTTATATCATATTATTAATCGATTTTACTGATTTATAGAAAGCGACGATCCTCTTACTAAAGGAGATCAAAGATTTATGAATCGTTTAATCAACATTGGAGAAGAATTTCCGGCCTTTTCGGTGCCCGCCGTGGCGTCGCTCGAGAAAGGCAAAGAATTCGTCACGATTGACCGGGACAAAATGAAGGGACGCTGGTCCGTGGTGTTCTTTTGGCCCATGGACTTCACCTTCGTTTGTCCCACGGAAATTGCGGAATTCAACCGTGAATTGAAGTCGTTCAAAGAGCGGGACGCCGACCTCTACGGAGCCAGCACGGATAGTCAGTTTGTGCATTTAGCCTGGCGCCAGAACCACCCGGATTTGAAGGACCTGGGCTTCCCCATGCTCGCCGACAATAAGAAGGACCTCAGCACCGCTCTCGGTGTTCTGCATCCGACCGAAAAAGTTCCTTTGCGGGCGACCTTCATTGTGGATCCGGATGGAATTATTCGCTGGGTCAGCGTGAATGACCTGAATGTGGGCCGCAACGTGAAGGAAGTGTTGCGCACTCTGGATGCACTGCAAACGGACGAGCTGTGCCCGTGCAACTGGCAAAAGGGCCAAGCTACTTTGTAAGGAGAATTTTTATGGGAATTACATCGATAGAAAAACTGGAACAACTGTTGGGCGAGCCGCAAACGGCGGTCGCCCGCGATTTATCGCTGAATTTAAAGCGATTGTTAACGGAGAGCGCGCTCAAGGCCGAGGAGGCTCCGCTCGCGCTATTGGCCACCGCCACGAGCGTTGGGCATAAGGCGCTCGCGCAATTTGCCGAGCAGGAACTTGCGGCGAACGGAATGGCGGCGGAGTCGATCCGTGAGGCGAAGGAGAGTGCGGCCATTATGGGCATGCTCAACACGTACTATCGCTTTCGCCATATGATCGCGAAGGACGACGATTACCGTACGACGGGTTTACGCATGACGGCGCTGGCTAAGCCGGTGCTGGGTAAAGAACGCTTCGAAATGCTCGCCTTTGCCGTGAGCGTGTTGAATGGCTGCGAAAATTGCATTCGCTCCCACGAAAAGGTTTTGCGCGATGCGGGTGTCACCGCGGAAGCCGTCCACGATTTGGCCCGCATGGCGGCGGTGGTGAGGGGCTTGGCTGCGTTGGCCCCTTAGTTATGGCGATTGACTAAGGCGCGCAACGAGTTCGTCGAGCGACCATACGTAGCCAATCTCTTGGTGTAGTTCGCCGCCAAAGTCGACCGTTTTGGTTTCGGGCAATGGCCGTCCTCCGAGTTGCTCGTAAAATTTGCGTGCCGGATTTTTTTCGAGGGCCCAGCAGAGCAAATTTTTAAAACCGAATTTTTGGAGTTCGAGGGCAACATCTAGGAGTAGGGCCTGGCCAATGCCGTTGCGTTGAAAATCTTGGAGTAGGTAGATCGCTCCGAGTTCGGCATCGGCGTGGGGGGATTGAGAGCGTTCGGGCACTCCAATCGCGAAACCCACGACTCCGCGTTCGGGGTGGTCGGCCACGCGCAGGGCTTTGCGAGTTGTGCCTGCTTCCACTTCGGAAATCGTGGCCATCCACATGGCCAAACGCTTTTCTACGGTGCGGCCCTTCAGAAACGAGTCTGCAATAATCCCGCGATAGCTAGTCCACCAGCTGAGGGTGTGAACCTCGGCGAGGGCGCGGGCATCGCCCATCCGCGCTGGACGAATTTTTAAACCGGGAGAATACACGTAGGCTTTCACGGATAGGTCCGAACAAAATCGATGATTCCTTGCTCGAGAGCTTGGGCTACTTGCACCAAACGCTGCGAGTAGGCGTAGGGTTGTCCGTCGATGTTCATGCTGAAGTCGGGTCGGAGTAGCTGAGCAAATTCTTGTGGGTCGTCCTGATACAAACACTCTAAATAACTCACAGCCGAAGAGTGAAGCAGGCTCGAGAGGCGCAGATTGCGGGCAAAAACGCCATCGCCCAGTCGAACGGTGTCTTCGGTGCCCTTGCCGAGGGGATCGTAAGGAATGCGGAGTGTGTCGTGCAGACTCCGCACCACGGCTTGGGTTAAATGGCGCGAGGCTTTCCAGCTGGCGGGGTCCATAACTCTGGCTGCGAGGAGCGCTCGCTGGTTTCTGGTTGCAAGTTCTTCGAGGGCCGCTCCGCCCACGATGTAACCTTTAGTGGCGTCGTAGCCATTCGTGTTCACGGTACCGGGTGGTCTGGCCTCGTCGGAAGCGTCGAAATGAATAATAAGGGTGAGGTCGGGCGCAAACGTTTGAATGAGCTCGGCGCGCGCGGCGAGGTCGTATTGAATACCGAAGTAGCGCCAGCGCCGCTTTTCGGTCTGCAAACTCTGCAAGTAATCGCTAGATTGGATTTGGGGCAGCAGCGGAGCGTCGAAGCGAAGTGAGTTGAGAAAGCGGCGAAAATCTTCGGTGAAGGAGTTGTCGCGCAAGGCAGAGCGGGCCTCGGCAGCAAGATCAATGTTTTCCCAGCTGAGCGATGTGACGGGCGCCAGATGGCGGCGAGTGAGCATGACCTGGGCGCCAAGTATGGTGAGTCGTTTTTCGAGGAGCAATGCCGTTTGGAGGGCCAGCTGACCCTCGCTAAGGTAGCCCCCTTTGCCGTCGATGGTGCTGCGCTCGGCTCGCTCGTCCCAGAGTGGGCTTCCCATGTGTCCGGGGTCGAGAGCAATTTTAATTCCACGGAGCGGGAGCGTGCGCGGGTTCTTGGCGGCGGTCAGAAGACGCCGATGGAATGCGGTCGGATTGGCCAGAACTTCAGACTCGGAACTTGCAAAATCAATGCTGAAGTCGGGTTGCTGTTTGAAGTAGGGATCCCTAAAAAAAGTTACGTTCTGGGGGGTGGTGATTGTGAGAGCCTCGAGATGTTTCTTGGGATCAATTATTTGCAGTGTGTGCAGCCACCCCTCGAGCGTTTGGCGATGCGAAAAACTATGCACGAACGGAGCGGGATCGGCTTCCTCGGGCAGACCGGCGGCGGCCAAAACTTTCTGTGTTTTGACGAAAGTTTCCGGGCCGGGGCGGGGGTGTCGGTAGTCGTGATACCGTAGGCGCAAGACTAGGCCCAAGAAGGCCAGTCCCAGGGCTAAAATAAGCATTGGTAGAGGGCGACGCATGGGCGGCTATGCTAGCATAGTTCGTCTATGGCGCGCTTCCTGGCGATCGATTTTGAGACAGCGGATTATCAGGCAGACAGTGCTTGCTCCATTGGTCTCGTGCTCGTAGAGAACGGAAAAATTATCCACGAGGAAGTTTGTCTTATTCGTCCGCCGCGCGAAAAAGTGATGTTTACGGAAATTCACGGCCTCACTTGGGACCACGTGAGTTCGGCGCCAACTTTTGGCGAGCTTTGGCCGAGCATTTCGCATCTTTTTGAGGGCATCGATTTTTTAGCCGCGCACAACGCTTCTTTCGATAGCCGGGTGCTGAAGGCCTGCTGCACGAGCCATGGTTTTTTGCCACCGTCCACGCCCTTTGTTTGCACGGTGCAGTTAGCCCGCAAGACTTGGAAAATGTACCCCACCAACTTGCCGGCGGTCTGTAAGGCGTTGAATATCCCGTTGCAACATCATGAAGCCCTGTCTGACGCCCGCGCCTGCGCTCAAATTGTGGTTTTGGCGCAGGGAGTAAGCCCGTCAACTTTTTGAGCCTGTCTTCAGCTACGAGTTGGGGCTTCCGTGCGGTAATTTATATTTATGAGCGCGCTTCAATCCCTGAAAAACTGTTCGCTGTTCGAAGGCTGGTCCGATGCGGACCTGCAAAAATTAATTTCGAGTTCCTTCACGAAGAACCTAACGGCAGGAGAGTTGCTTTTCACCGAAGGAGAAGCTTCGAATTCCTTCTTCGTGGTAACGGCTGGAACGGTGGGTATTCAAAAATCCGGGCGTGATGGTGATGGGCAGTCCGTTTCTAATATTGGCACCAATTCGCATTTTGGTGAGATGGCCTTGTTGGTTGGGAAGGGGCTGGCGCCTGAGAAACGCTCGGCGAGTGCAGAAGCCCTTGAGACGACCACAATTGTAGAAATTCCTTTTGGCGTGTTCGAAAAGATTCTCAATGATTCCCCTCAGCTTGGACTCCATTTCTATAAGAACGTTTCACGTTCTCTAGCTGGTCGAATTCGTAAGACGACCGAAGATTTGGCGGGCATTAAGTCGCTCCGCTTGCGTAGCGTTTGATGTCATGGACTTTGCCGCGTGGTTAGAGGCGCTGCTGCGCTCCCGGCCGAGTCTTTCCTTAACTCCAGAAGAAATTCAGCGCATCGACGAAGCCCCCAAAAATTTAAATTCAGCTGGCTTTGATGATTGGGGTTTTCATCCGGAAACTTTTAAACGTGCACTGCCCCTTGCTAAGTTTCTATACCGTGATTACTTCAAAGCTGAAGTGAGTGGCATTGAAAACATGCCCACGGGGCGAGTGTTGGTGGTGGCGAACCACGGCGGGCAGTTGCCCTTCGATGGCATGCTCATTCTCACGGCGCTAGCTCTCGACGCTCATCCGGCGCGCATCGCGCGGGGAATGGTGGAGCGTTGGTTTCCTTCGTTGCCGTTCATTAGCACACTCTTTATACGCTGTGGTTTAATGGTGGGGGATCATCGCAATTGCCGCGATCTTTTGGAGCGCGACGAATGCGTGCTTGCCTTTCCAGAGGGAGTAAGAGGCAGCGGTAAGCCCTTCGCTAAGCGCTACCAGTTGCAGCGTTTTGGCACAGGTTTTATGCGCCTGGCTTTGGAGACAGGTGCTCCCATTGTGCCGGTGGCCGTTATTGGCTCGGAAGAAATGTATCCTTCTATTTTTGATTTCAAGTTTCTCGCTAAACTGTTCAAGTTTCCGTACTTTCCTGTGACTCCAACTTTTCCTCTTTTGGGACCGCTGGGCGCCATCCCGTTACCGACGCGGGTGAGTTTACGCTTTGGGACGCCGCTTAAATTTGATCTAGATCCCGACGCCTCCGATGAAGAAGTCGAGGAACTCATTAAACAGGTGAAGACAGCCCTCAGTCGCGAAATCGACGAAGGGCTGCGCTTACGTGGCGATCGAATTTTTAACGTGGGCAGGCAGGGGAGCGAGTTTTGAGCGAGTTGCCGTCCATCCTTATCACCGGAGCTGCTGGAGGACTTTCGAGTTTGGTCGCGGAACGCCTACACGGGCGATTTCGACTGGTGGGCGTAGACACTCGCGATGAGTCGCCGGGCCGTCCTTTCCCCGGAGAATTCTTGCGCGTTGACTATCTGAATCGCAAGATGATCGATGTTTTTCGGCGTAACTCATTTCAGGCACTACTGCATTTGGGTCGTCTTTCGGTGGCCTCGAACGAGGTGAGCCGTAGCCAGCGCTACCGGGTGAACGTGCTGGGAACGCAGAGCCTGCTGGAAGCAGCGTTGAAGTACGGCGTGCAAAAAGTCGTAGTGATGAGCACTTTTCACGTCTACGGCGCGCACCAGCACAACCATATTCATATTTCCGAAACGGATCCCTTGCGCGCCAGTCAGATTTTTCCGGAATTGATGGACGCCATCGAACTCGATCACGTCTCACGCGTGTTTTTGCATCAGTACCGTCGCATGCGTACGGTGATTCTTCGTCCGGCCAATATCATTGGGTCGCGCATTAATAACCGTATTACGCAGATTTTGCGGGCCGAAACGAGCCCAGTACTTATGGGTTACGACCCCATGCTGCAGTTTATCCACGAGAACGATGTCGCTACGGCGGTAGAGCTTGCGATGGCATCGGAGCGCTCGGGCATTTACAACGTGGCGGGCGAGGGTGCGATTGCCTATTCAGATGCAATTCGTTTGGCCGGATCGAAGGCCTGGTCCGTTCCACACTTTGTTGCCTATCCTATGATTGGTTTGCTGGCGCGCTTTCGGATTTTGTTTCCGAAACACCTTATGGACTATTTTCGCTATCCGACGATTATCTCGGATGCGGCATTTCGTCGTGACTTCGGATTTAAGCCGTCGGTCACCACGGTGGAAGCGCTCCAATCGCTCCGCGGCGATCTTCGCTCTAGTAAATAAAGGGTAAGAGTCGTTTTGTACGCTGCATGTATTGGCCGTACGTTTCGCCGAAATGAGCGAGGAGCATTTTTTCTTCGTCGCGCATGCGTGCCCGGAAAAACAATGCTGCGCCCGTAAGGGGGACAGCGAAAGCTAGTGCCGATTCATAGGCGAGACCCATGCCGGCTAGAATCAATAAGTATCCGGTGTAGCTGGGGTGCCGCACGCGCGCGTAGGGCCCGATTTGAATGATGCTCTGGCCATCACGAATGCCAATTTCCATGGTGAAAAAGTTGCCCAGAGTTCGAACCGACCATAAGCGCAGTCCTAGACCTAGGAAAAACACGATGGAGCCCGTCCACAACATGGCGTGATTGGGCTCTTGCCCCCAAGCGTGGACAAAGCCGTAGGCTTGCGAACCGAAGACCATAAGGTAGGCAAAAAGAAGGCCTGAAGCGCGGTAGTGGCGGTCGTGACTGCGGTCACCCTTAGCCGTGCCCAAACGATTGCCTCGACCGATGAGGCCCAAAACGATCATCAGGTGCAGAATAAAAATGAGCAGGTAAAGTGCGTCCGCAAGCCGAATCATGGCTTTTCTTGTAGCAGGCTCGCCTAAGCTATACAATTTAGGTAGACTTGCATGCGGAGGGCTCGCATGAAACTTGTTTTATTAGCTTTATCGTTTATCTCGGTTGCTTCGGCTCAGGCGGCTAAATTTAATCCGGACAGCATTCAAAAAGTGAATTGCGTGTCGACGCCCGATGCCGATGGTTTACACATGACGGGCTCGCGGCTCACGCCCAAAGCTCCGCTTATCTTTGATTGGAGTGCCCGCAACGGAGATGCTCGTATTCAGATGACGTATAAAACAAGTCAAATTCAAGAAGTCACCAAGGCGCAGATCCTGCGCGAGAACCAACGCCGCGCCAAAGTAGGGATTCAAGCAGTCGACGCTAGTCAGTTTCCGGATGGCGCCTATTTGATTCGCGTGACAAATGTGGGCGGCAGTTATCCCGGAAAATCAAAAATGGAATTGCTTGTCTCTAAGTCGAATGGGTTTACAGACGTGCGTGGCAATTCCGATCAATACCGTATCGCTGAGCTTTTAAAATGCGTGGTGAATCCGACTGCTGCTAGCTCGCCGGCCCCCGTGGAGACCGAGCACTAATCGTTCAGCGATTCGTTTACGGTAAGAGAACTGTCGAGCTCTTTTACCTCAGGGCGATTCTCCAGTTCCTCCTCGATGGTCCGGCGAATTTCGTGCGAGCTTACGGTGCCCTGTAAATAAACGCGACCTCCCAGAACATGAATTCGGATTCGCTTGAGATCGGCACCCACTTCGTGCTCGATGTGAGCGGCGAGTTCGGCTGCTAGCTTCCGGTCCATTAGGCTCGGCGAGGGAAACTCTGTATCTTTGGGGCCTTCCCCCGAGGAAGGACCTAAATCTTCTTCGCGTAAATCTTGCGCTGTAACCAAAAACACATTGCGTCGACGCTGGAGGAGTGAGTTCATTTGCCTTCGGTCTATCAGGGGTCTACTTTCGAGCCCATGCCTAATGTAAAAAGTTTTGCCGCGAAAAAACCCAAAGCTCCGCTTGAAGCCCATATCATTCCACGTCGCGAGCCCGGAGCGCACGACGTGGCGATTGATATTAAATTCTGCGGAGTTTGCCATTCTGATATTCACCAGGCTCGCGATGAATGGGGACCCGGTATTTTTCCTATGGTCCCGGGGCATGAGATTGTTGGCCTGGTGAGCAAGGTCGGATCGGCCGTTAAAAAGTTTAAAGTGGGCGACGCGGTTGGCGTGGGTTGCTTTGTGGATTCTTGCCGCGAATGTTCGGCCTGCAAAGCGGGCGAAGAGCAGTATTGCGAGCGCGGTATGATTGCCACGTACAATTCCAAAGAGCGCGACGGTACGCCCACCTACGGTGGTTATTCCACGCACGTAGTGGTGGATGAAAACTACGTGCTGCGCATTCCCAAGGAAATTCCGCTCGATCGTGCCGCGCCCCTTTTGTGTGCGGGCATCACAACCTATTCGCCGCTACGTCACTGGAAAATCAAGGCGGGCGACAAAGTGGCCGTGGTTGGATTGGGTGGACTAGGGCACATGGGCGTTAAGCTGGCGAATGCCATGGGCGCCGAAGTGACGGTGTTGAGTACCTCCGACAAAAAGAAAAAAGATGCCGAGACCTTGGGCGCCAAACACTTTGCTTCCACGCGCAATGCGGACACTTTCCAAAAGTTGGCGGGCAGTTTTGATTATATTCTGGATACCGTTTCGGCGGATCACGACTTGAATGCTTATCTTTCGCTCCTCAAAACTGGTGGCACTATGATTTTGGTGGGCGTGCCAGATAAGCCTGCTTCGGTTTCGGCCTTTTCGGTGGTTGCGCGTCGGCGCAGCCTGGCTGGCTCTATGATTGGGGGCATTCGCGAAACTCAGGAAATGCTCGATTTCTGCGCTAAGCACAAACTGGCGGCGGATATTGAGGTGATTCCTGCGCAGAAGATCAATGAAGCGTACGAACGCATGCTTAAGGGCGACGTGCATTATCGCTTCGTGATCGATACTAAATCGATTGGGTAGCGGCATAATTGCCGCGGTTAATGGGGTGGGCATTTTCCCATTTTCTTCACGAGGGGCTAAGTTTAGATGGTGAAGAAAACCAAACCCTACATTGTCGTTTTGATCGAACGAGAGTTTGAGCGGCGCAAGCAAAAGAATCCCAAGTACTCGCTGCGATCCTTCGGGCGCTATTTGGGTATGGATTCTTCCACGCTGTCCTCCATTCTGCGCGGTAAGCGCAAGCTGGGCGTGCGTTCGGTGGCAAAATTTTTGAAGCTTCTGGATGTCACCGCCGCCGAACGCGCGGCCGCGCTAAAGAGCATGGTGGGCGAAGAGGTTGCGGCTCCGGTGGCGGCGCAATTAGTTGATGAGCGCACCTTGGAAGTTATTCGGGGCTGGGAGCATGCGGCTATTCTTATGCTAACGGCGTTGCCGGATTTTCGCCTGGATGCGGGATGGATTGCGCAAAAACTTGTTTTGCCCGTTACGCGCATCGAGTTTGCGTTGAAACGCTTGCTCGACTTGCGTTTGCTCGTGGAAGAAAATGGCAAGTGGCAGGCCATGTACCAGAACTTCACTACCACCCAGGATATCCCCAGCGAAACGCTGCGCACCGCGCACCGCGAACTTATTCAGAAGGCGGGCGAATCGCTGGATCGTGACCCGGTTGGAACGCGCGATATCACCGGAATTACGCTCCCAGCGGACACGAAACGACTTGCTCAAGCTAAGTCTATTTTGGAGCGTTGCCGCTGGGAGATTTCGGAACTGCTGCGCGAGGGCGATGTGAACGCCGTTTACCACCTAAATATGCAGCTCTTTCCTTTGACCAAAGTGGAGATTCAATCATGAACTTTAAGGGCTTCCGTTTGGCGATGGGTTTTGGTTTCGTACTCAGTCTTTCGGCGCATGCAGGATTTAATTACGGCAATGGTAGCGATCGGCCCAATCCGGTCGTGGGCAGTGCGTGGTTTGTCGGCGATCGCACGGTGCATGCTTGCGTGCAAACGGATTTGCAATTTCCGGTAACGAAGTCCAAGGCCGAAAGTGATTTTCGTGCGGCTTGGTCGCTTTGGCAGCAGTACGTGATTCTGCACAAGGTAGATCATTTGGCGATGAATTTAGTTTTTGATGCTAGCTGCAATGGCGGTCAGGACTTGACGGTGTTTCTTGGTGTGACCAACGCGAATTTGGAAAAGGATCGTCGCCGCTACAGCAATCCCAATGCTTATGTCGAACGAACCCACCACGATGCCGTGAGTGGGTGGAGTCGAGGTTACATGTGGGTAGCCCCCTCGGAAAAAGATCGTGATTGGTCAGTCCCGCGACGTTTGGGGGGCATCTTTTTGCACGAGATTGGGCACTTGCTCGGTAATGACCATGTCGCCGGTACGATTATGCGGGCGAATGTCGATGATTACATTTTTCCTTCGCTGGTCGAGTCGCAAGAGCAATTTTGGCCCTACTACGAGCGGATTGATCAAGAACGTGAGCTCGGTGAATGCGTCGATTGCGAATGGTCTATGCTGGGCAAACTAGGTGAAGGGAGTATTTTTAAGCAATTGATTGGCCGGGAGCCGGGGCTAGCGGCCCGGGCGACGTTGAAATCGCGCTCGGCAATTCCTGGGCAAGCCTCGCTTTCTCTAGAGCTAGAAGATGAACAGGGAAAATATTCCTTGCCGCTTTATAGCAAAGGGGCTGGCGTTTGGTTGTTTGACCTTACTTCGATTTTCCATCGGTTTTTACCTTCAGCAGAGCATCCTAATTTGCATCACGACAATTATTCTTCCACTTCTCAATTCGTCATGAAGCTGCCAAACGGAAAAAATCGCACTGTTCTGCTGATTTATAATGCGTTGGCCTCCGGATCTTCGCCGGCCTCGCCCTACGTGCTCTATTTGATGGACTCGAATTCCGCTAACCTCCAATTCTTGTTTGCAGGTTTGTGGCAGTTGCGTTGACCGGGTTTGAACGCGATTGGCTAAGTTGTTACTTTCCGGGGCATAAAAGCCGCAGAGTACGTTAAGTAAATTCGATCGCTTGAGGCGGAGTCAGCTTGAGGCTCCCTTAAAGATCGCACCGGCTGCTATTGAAATTCACTTACTCTGGGTTCATGGCGTGTTTGCGAACTTTGGGGCTGTTGGCTCTTGTGTTTGGTACGAGTCTTCGCGCGCATGCCTCGCCCCAGATTATTCGTGTAGATGGCGCAGTGTACGACTCCGCTGGTTTGCCGGTAACGGGCACGCACTCCATGGTGGTTAAGGCTTACGACGCAGCCTCGGGCGGCACGCTGCTGTGGACCTCGAACACGTACGGTTCCGTAGTTTTAGGCGCGGGTGGGAAGTTCACCGTTAATTTAGATGCCACCACGGGTTCGCCGAATTTAGTTCAGCAAATGG
Source organism: Bdellovibrionales bacterium (assembly GCA_018266335.1). Next base: position 3,057 of record JAFEAR010000208.1, on the reverse strand, counting down.
CTGCAAGCGCATCGAGCGGCGGCGTGTACTTTGAAATCAGCTACGACACGAACACCGTAAAGCCGCGCATTCGTGCCAAGGGCACGGTGTTTGCGCTAAGCGCGGGGTCTTTGCACGGCGTGACTGTTAGTGCAGCTGAAATGAACTACCTGACCGGTGTGACGGCTAACCTGCAATCGCAAATCAACGCTGCGGGCGGCGCCGCGGGTAAAGTTTCTAAAACGGGTGATTCCATGTCCGGCGGCTTGCAAGTCGGTGCTGCTATCACCTCCACGGGTGTTGTGACTGGATCGGGCCTTAACTCTACCGGCGCTACGGCCTCGCGCTTTGCGATGTTCGATGGCTCCAAGAACGTGGTGTCGTCGGCTTCGGCTACCACCGACGTTGAATTCGGTTATCTGAGCGGTGTGACCGCGAGTGTGCAGTCGCAGTTAAGCACAATTAGCGCAACTGCTGCGGGCGTTTCCGCTAAGGTGAGCAAAACGGGCGATTCAATGTCCGGTGCTTTGCAAGTGGGTGCCGCCATTACCTCTACGGGTACCGTAACCGCAGCGACCCTGAATGCTACCGGCCTCACGGCGAACCGAGTGATTGCTACCGACGCATCGAAGAACCTGGTTATCTCGAGCGTGACCGATACCGAACTTGCTTATCTCTCCGGCGCCACGGCCAACGTGCAAACGCAGATCAACGGGCTTGCGGGTAGCGTGGCCTCGGCGACGTACCAAACAACGTCGGGCAGTTGCTATACCGGGTACACGGCCGTTGATACTCAAACGCAATACATATGTATTCAGGGCTCTAGCGCCTACACGGGCAATTCCTACGTAACCACCCAAGCTTGTCCCACGGCACCTACCTCGGCCGTGGGCTCGGCGCCTACGAGTAACTTCTGGTCCGCGCAGCTCAACACGGCAACGATTCGCACGTGCCGCACTACGACGGCATCGTCTTGCTACACGACCACGACTGGATCCTGCGACTCCGGCTTTACCAACGTAGACACGATCACGGTTTACTCCTGTATGGTGGGAAGCTCGCAGTTCTCCGACGTTCACCCAGTAGAAAGTTACATAGCTTGCCCCACGGCAGCTACGACTACGGCCGGGTCGCCTCCGACCAGCGGTTTTTGGTCGAATCAGCTTAACGCTTCTAACGTAAAGGTATGTTGTAAGTGAGGAATATAGTGTGGGAGACGAATTTATGATGAGAAGTAAATTTTTTATAGCATTGGCTTTTTTTTCGGCTTGTTTGAGTGCTCATGCGCAGCAGCCGGGCGTTGCTTTGCTGCCTAAACTTCCTTCGGTGGATAGTTTTAAAAACTTCGTTTCCTACGTTAGTTCCAGCTCTTGGACGGCCCCGACGGGCGTGACCAGGGCCTATGTTATCGTTTGCGGTGGTGGAGGAGGAGGCGCTCGTCCGTCGGATGGCGGTCTTTATGGCGGTGGTGGCGGTGGTGGTGGCGGCATGGCTGCTGGACTCGTGGGAGTCACAGCTGCGTCTGCCTATACTGTAACTATTGGTGCGGGCGGAGCTGCTGGTACTGCCACTAACACTGCCGGATCAGCTGGTGGTACATCTAGCTTCGCTGCACTTTTGTCTGCTACTGGCGGATCCGGTGGGGCGGTTACAGGTAACGGGGGTGTGGGGGGGCTTCCTTCAAATGGACAATTTGGAATTGCGGGAATGACAGGCAATTCATGGTCCGCTTTCTCTGCTGGATCTCAGCCAGCCGGAGTTGGGGGTGCCAGCGGTTGTGGAGGTGCAGGCGGAGGCTTGGGAACGGCTTCTTATGGAAATGCGGCGAGTGGTGCAGGAAGTGCTGGCTCTGTCCCTGGGGGAGGAGGCGCAGGTGGAGGCAGTTATTATGGCGGTGGTACGGCAGCCAATGGCGGCGCTGGAGCCAATGGCCAGGTCTTCATATATTATTGAATCTCCTGCAAAATCATGGGTTGATTTAGCTCAGTTCCTTGAGTAGACACTGCGCATTAACTTTTCCGATTCAAGGAGGAATCACTCATGACGAAAAATTGGGCAATGGCCGTACTCGCTCTGGCTCTCGCAGGTTGCGGTGACAGTGACAAAGCTGCTGACAAAGGCGTGAACACGAACGACGTCTCTGGTCTTGCAATCAGCGACGGCGCTTACAAAGTTGGCTCCATGACCGCAGAAGTGACCGATGCTAACGGTCAAAAAGTCGGTCCCGTGAAACTCGAAGTCACCGGTAGCTTCACCTGGACCTTCAAGTCCATCGGCAAAGATAGCTACGAGAGCATTGGTTCGGGCGCCGCGGCTATTTATCAAGATAAAGTTGAGAAGGGTCGTTTGACCTGCTCCGTGGGCACCGGTGTTATCCACCGCTTCGCTCTCGATAACGGTGGCAACATGACCGGTATCGTGAACGTTTCTGATAGCTGCACGCCTGGTGAAACGATTGTTTTGAATCCGGCTAACACGAACAACATTAAGGTTCTCGACAAGAACACCTTTATGTTGACGGTGATTGAACAGGGCAACGGTGCTCGTTCCGTAGTTTCGTACACTTTCACCAAGTAATTCGCTTACGTCTTAAGATGTAGCCAAGCCGTGCTGCTCCTGGTGGGCGGCACGGCTTTTTTTATGCCATGACGAGCATGTTAAAGATGGTGCCGATGATGGACAGGATAATCGCACCAATAAAGGCGGTGCCAAAACCGTCAATATCAAAACCCGGAATCAGGTTCGCTGCGAGCTTCAGGCAAAGCGCGTTGATCACGAAGGTAAAAAGCCCCAGCGTAAGGATGTTAATGGGCAGCGTGAGCAGAATGAGCACTGGGCGAATCAAAAAGTTCACCAATCCAATGACCAGGGCGGCTAGGAGCGCGTAGCCAAAGCTCTGCACTTTAAAGCCGGGTACAAAGTAGGCGGTGCACGTCAGCGCCAGGGCCGAAATGACTAAATGAATAATGCCGTTCATGCCCCCTATATAACATGACGATTGTCATGTTACCCGGTCCAAGCCTGGACTAGTGTGGCTTCATAATCCCAAGGAGGGGTCAGAATGAAAACTAATTGGAT
>JAFEAR010000207.1 GCA_018266335.1 Bdellovibrionales bacterium | reverse complement strand
TCACGACCTCCTCAATTTGTGGTGACGACAGGCCCAGGGCCAGCAGCTTTTGACGGATATTGGCGAACTGCGCTTCGAGCGTTGTCACACGGCTTTCCATTTCCAACAGGCTGCGTTGTGGCACGGCATCCCCCGCGTCGCGAAGTCGTATGAGCGTGTCGCGCCACGTTGCGCCATCGAGGTGGGCTTTGAGCAACTCCAACTGAATGTCTTGCAGTTCCAAACTGGCGATCTCGGCCAGAACATCGCCCGCTTTCACCGGCTGACCGCGATCGACATGGATGTCGCGGAGCGTGCCCGTCAATTGCGACGACGCGGATGTGCGACGTTGCGGCGGTACGTCGAGCGCTCCATCAAATCGCAAAATCCGTTCGACGCTGCGTTCGGAGACCACTTCGACTTTCAAGCCGATGCTCTTCGCCGTTTCGGGGCTGAGCCGCAGGACGCCGAGAAAGAACAGGCTCGACAGTTCGTGCCCGCCGCGCGTCACCACGCGGTCGCCGGGATAAACGTCGCCGGAGATGACTTCCGCGACTTCGCGCGTCTGCCGGCCGATGACGACCGACTTCTTGCGGTACTCGGAGATTGTTTGCGTCGAACTCTCTTCTACGAACACGTACCGCTCGGCTCCATCGCTGAAGACGGAAGCGGTGGGAACACTCAGCCCCTTGGCACGCCCCGGCACAATGAACTCCGCCTGACCGTTCATGCCCGGCAGCAAGCGCGGACCGGTCTCGCTGTTCGCAATTTCGGCCCAGGCCGTGCCCTGATGCGTCTGCGGGTCCAGCAACAAGGCGAGCTTGTCCACTTTCGTGTCGACACTCTTGCCGGGAACTCCGCTGAACGAGACGCGCACCTCCTGACCTTCATGTACGCGATGCAAGTCTCGTTCGAGCACGCCGATCTTCACCCACACGCGCGACGTGTCCACGATCTCGAACAGGTGCTCGGTCGGTTCGACGAATTTGCCGACCGCGACGTCGGCATGTACGACGACGCCTGCGATCGGACTGACGAGCGACAACCGCAACGGCGGCGCGTCCCCCTCGGCGGACATGTTGAGATCCGTCTCCGGCACGTGCAGACCGACCGCTTTCGCGCGCAGCACGTCGAGCGCATTCTGATTCTGCCGATGCGTATTCTCCGCCTCGACAAGCCGTTGGCCCGAGATCGCCCCTGCCTTCACCGCGGGAGACAGTGTTTCGAGGATCTTGGCCGACAACTCGAATTCGTTCTGCGTCTTCTGATAGTCCAGCCGCAGCGTATGCAGATCGAGGCTGTCGAGTTCCGCCAGCACCTGCCCCGCTTTGACAGGATCGCCCGGCCGTACGTTTAACTTGACGATGCGTCCCGGCAGCCGCGATGTGACAAACGCTCGTCGAGTCCACGTGGCGGCAACAGTGGCGTAAGCCCGCACTGCTCCCGCCACGTCGCGCGTCTGAACTTCGACCGATTTCACGTCGAGTACCTCGCGCGCCGCACGACTGAGCGTGAGATGTCCCGCCTTGAGATCAATCTGCACGCCCTTTGTCGGCAAAGGTTGATGTCCTTCGTGCCCCAAGGCCGACGCACCGGCAATAACCACCAGCAGTACGCAACCGCCGCGAAGTCGTTGAGGCATGGCTTTAGTGCCCTTCTGCATTTGGAATCGGCTGGCCACTCTTGTGCTCCATCACGAACGGCACAGTAAAGACTGCCCCGTCGCGCTTGAACTGGCCCCACGCCTTGTAAATGCCGGGCTTTGGGAAGTGCGCCGCAAACTCGACGGCTCCGTCGGGAGCGGTCTGGGCATCGCTGAGCGGATGTGCGTGGACGTACTCGCGACCGTCCGCGCTGATGATGACGAGATGGCCCATCGCTCCGAGATACGGCTGCAAGATGCCAACCGCCTTGCCGTCAGCATCGACGAGGTGGAATCGCACCGCCGTTTCCTGATCCAACGACTCGATGGCGATGTGAGCCGTGATCTCGCCCACTGCGACTTCGTTGGAAGTGTTCGGCACGAGCGCCGCCGCTGGTTCGTCGCCCCCGGCCACGACCAGTTCTCCAGCCGCGAGCCCCGGCGTTTTTCCCTTCGGCAGGTGGTCGGCAAACAGTCGATACTTGCCGGACTTCGGAAACGCATACTCGATCGTGATCATTCCGGACGCGTCCACTTCCGGATGCAGGTGCGCGAACTCGTCAAGTCCCTCACGGACCACGATCAAATGCACCAACTTTTCGTGCAGCACGTCAAACGTTTTGATCGGCGTGCCATCATCGTCCTGAATCTGCAACACGAGCTTGGTCGTCGATCCGGCCTGTGGATCCGTTGGGTCGCTTCCGACCACGAGTTTTCGGAGCGTCACCATGTTCATTGGCATAGTCCCATGGTCTCCGTGATCGCTTTGTGTGCCCTTAAATGGCATCGCATGATCGGCGTGACCACCATGATCTGAGGCTGGAGCCTTCGCCGCCGGGGTCCGTTTGCTAGCACTGCAACCGGTAAGCCATACGGCCAGAGCCGCCGTGATCGCCAGGGTTCCGGCAAGCGGAATGTTTGATTTCATGACTGCGTTTCCCGTCTTTTGATTCGATTCTTTCGGTCGTCGAACAAGTTTCGCGAATGATTTCACAATTGAACCCTTCGTAATCTGAGCGCATTTCCCACCACCGACAGCGAACTGAGGCTCATGGCGACGCTGGCCCAGACGGGAGAGATCAGCAGACCGAAGACCGGGTAAAGCAGCCCGGCTGCCACGGGGACGCTGGCCGCGTTGTAGACAAACGCCAAGAACAGATTTTGGCGGATGTTGGACATCGTTGCCCGACTCAGACGGAGCGCACGAACAAGCGACCGCAGATCGCCGTGAACGAGCGTGACCCCGGCACTCTCCATCGCCACGTCCGTGCCCGAACCCATCGCAATGCCGATGTGCGCCTGAGCCAGCGCGGGAGCGTCGTTGATTCCGTCTCCGGCCATCGCCACCACATGGCCCTCGGCTTGCAGGCGTTTCACCACGTCGAGCTTTTGATTCGGCGGCACCTCGGCAACCACTTCGTCGATGCCCAGCGACTTGGCGACCGCATCTGCCGTGCGGCGGCTGTCGCCGGTCAGCATGATAATTCTCAACCCCGCCTCGTGCAGCGTGCGGATCGCGTCGGACGTGGTGGGCTTGATCCGATCCGCCACACCGATCATTCCAGCGAGGCGTCCGTCGATCGCGAGACTCATCACGGTTTGCCCTTCGCCGCGCAGTTCGTCCATGCGAGCGGCGTGGTCTGCGAGGTGGATCGCGTGATCGTCCATCAGTCCCGCGTTGCCCAAAGCGACGCGTTTTCCCTCGACGACGCCGGTGATGGACTGGAACTCATTAGGTTGAACCGGCGTCACGCCTCGCTCTTCGGCACCCTTCACGATGGCATCGGCCAGCGGATGTTCGCTGCGTCGCTCCAGAGACGCCGCCAGCCGCAACACCTCGTCTGCAGTGAAGCCATTGAGTGGCTCAACACTGGTCAGACGCGGTTTGCCTTCCGTCAGTGTCCCGGTTTTGTCAACGACCAGAGTGTCGGCTCGTTGCAGGACTTCGAGCGCCTCAGCATTCTTGATGAGGATGCCGTTCTCCGCCCCGCGTCCCACCCCGACCATGATCGACATCGGCGTGGCCAACCCCAACGCACACGGGCAGGCGATAATCAGCACGGCGACGGCATTGACAAGAGCATGAGCCAGCCTTGGTTCGACGCCAAACAGGCTCCAAACGATAAACGTCGACACGCTCACTCCAATCACGGCAGGGACGAAGTACCGCGACACATGATCGACCACGCGCTCAATCGGAGCACGGGTTCGCTGAGCGTCTGCAACCAGGCGGACAATCTGTGCGATCAGCGTCTCGGAACCCACCTTCTCGGCTCGGATCAACAGAGTCCCCGTGCCATTGATGGTGGACGAGATGACTTTGTCGCCGACCTGCTTCTCGACAGGCAGCGGTTCACCCGAAATCATGGATTCATCGACAGAGCTGCGCCCTTCGACAACGATGCCGTCAGCGGGCACTTTCTCGCCGGGCCGAACGCGGAGTAAGTCATCGCGCCGAATCAGCTCCAGCGACACATCTTCTTCCACGCCGTCGGCAGTGATTCGACGCGCGGTCTTCGGCACGAGGCCCAGCAGCCGCTTGATCGCACCGCTCGTTTGGCTGCGGGCCTTCAGCTCCATGATCTGGCCGAGCAGGATCAACACGGTGACCACTACCGCCGTGTCGAAGTAGGGCATCACCGAACCGTTCGCGTGGCGAAACCCTTCTGGAAACACTCCCGGTGCGACCGTGGCGATCAGGCTGTAGGCATAGGCCGAACCAACACCCAATGCAATCAACGTGAACATGTTCGGACTGAAGTTGATGATCGACAGCCACGCCCGCTCGAAAAATGGCCAACCGCACCAAATGACCACCGGAGTGGCGAGCAACAGTTGGCCCCAGTTCAGCAGCGCCGCCCAATGCCGGAGTGGGTGGCTGGGGAGCATGTCGGCCATCGCGACTAGAAAGACCGGCAACCCCAGGATCAGGCCCATCCAGAACCGTCGTGTCATGTCCGTCTGTTCGTGGCTTGGTCCGTCGTGCAATTCGACGGTGCGCGATTCGAGCGCCATTCCGCATTTCGGGCACGGGCCGGGATGATCGCTCACAACTTCCGGGTGCATTGGGCAAACGTATTCCACTTTCGAGGTGATCGGCTGATCGAGCGGTTCCAGACCCATACCACATTTCGGGCAGACGCCGGGTCCAACCTGTCGCACCTCCGGGTGCATCGGACATGTGAACTCACCCCCCCCCGCTGCTCTCGATGATGAGTTCACCAAGGGTGTTTCGCCGAGAAAATGTGTCGGATCGGCAACAAACTTCTGTTGACAGTGCGTGCTGCAAAAGTACCAGGTCTGAGTGGCATGGATCGCCGTGGCCGCAGCTTTGGAACGCTCGACCGTCATGCCGCACACGGGGTCAATCGTAGACGATGAGACTGTGTTCAGTATGGGAAGACCGGAATCGTGTGGGTTCATGACGCTACCATTGAGGGAGTTGAAACTGGTCTATTGGGATTTTGTCTTGCCGATTTCAACGCGGGCGGCCAATACCGCAGGTTGGCCATTGAGTTTGGATTCCTCGCAGGCGATCACCGGTCCCTCGCCATTGGCGGCAGAACTGACCATCGGGTCGCGCGCGGCTTCGGCCAGTTTCTGCGGCAGATTGGAGGTGGCACTCGGCACGAGCAGATTGCCTTCGCGACCGGCGGTCCAAACGACGACCGGTATCGCCAGCAGAAGGACAACCCAACAGGGCAGGCTTCGACAGAAAAGTGTCTTCATGGTGATTGCTTTGGAGAAAATGACTGTTTGGAAACGAGTCCAACCGTCCCAGGCTGGGATCTGTCGAGGGGAGACATCTCCCAACCCTGAGGCGATGGAACGGGTCACTTCGTCGGCTTGGTCTTGAAGGTTCCCGCTGGTCCCTTCAATTCGGTGGGCTTGTAGCCCGCCCCTTCGACGGCTTCCCAGATTGCTTTCGGTGAGAGTTCCTTGCCATCCGCCGTGACCACGACGGCCGAACCCTTTTCAGGATCGACGCTGGCCGATTTCACGTTCGGCACGGCTTGCAGTTTCTTCGTCACCTTGTTGGCACAACTGACGCAGTGCATCCCCTTAATCGAGACGAATGTGCTGCCCGGCGTCTCCGCCGTACTGCCAATCGCCGCACACGCCATCATCCACGCGAGAGCACTCGCCACCACTGCGGAACTTTTCATAACAGACTCCTTCTGAGAACGGGGTGAAACACAACACACACACTTTTCAAACGGCAGACACGTTCCGCCGTGGAAAGCACGAACGGAGAAGACGAACCTGGTCAAAGTCATCGAGAACGGCAACTCGGACAACTCCCGGATGAGGACGAAACACCGCCGCCGGTGCCCCGGTGATCGTGAGCCGCAGATCGCGGCACCACCGATCCGGGACGTCGAACGCGGTCGCCCCTGACCTGCTGAAGGTACTTTTCGGGATCTTCTTTCACCGCGGCGACGCAGCCTTCGCAACAAACCCAAACCGTGTGATCTTGCACCGGGACGGCAATCGGATCACCCATCGAACCGAGGGCTTCCCCCGTCACCGGACACGTTTTCTGGCCACCCCACTGCCCCGAGGAGCGACGTGGTGGTGAATGTGAGGATGTATCGACTGCGGTATACCGCTGCGTGGAGCGACAGCCCGCGAACACGGTCGTAAACAACATGATCACGGTGAGCATCAACCTGATCTTCATGGCATCGCTTCCTTGCGACTTGAGTTTGTGAAAACCTCACGGAGACGACGCAGCAGCCTCGGTGGTGCCTCCACTCCATCGCTCCGTGAGGAGTTGTTGAAGGCTGTGGAAAACAGCCTCCGACGACCGGATAACGTGAGTGACATCGCGGACCAGCTTTTTGATCAGAACCGGGTCGGGCAATGACCGCTTTCAACATCTCATCCGCGAACTGACCGCTCGGTACTATGGATGAGTCGCCTTGCTGGCCGACTTCAGTGCGGCAACCTTGGCCAGTGTCTCGTCGGGATTCTTGAGAGCCTTCGCCTTGCATCCGGCACAGCAGACGAAGACCGGTTTGCCCTTGATCTCCAACTTGATGGGCGTTCCCATCGAACCCAGGCGCGACTGATTCAATACGGCACAAAACTGCTGGGCCTTTGCGATCGGTTGATCCTGCGAGCTCAGTTTGGCCAGCGCCGCCGAGACTTTGGGATCGGCGGCCTCCGCCTGAAGATCGTCTTGCGCTGTTCCAGCCGTGGCCTGCGGCGACGAGGCTGTTTTCGCGGGTGATGTCTGTGTTTGGCAGCCCATCGTCAACGCGACGACTGACATTAAACCGATTGCCATCTTCCAAGAGTGAAGCATGATTTGATCTCCAATGAATGGTTCTCGCGGTAGTACCGCGGACAGGACGGGAATTATTTGACGTAGCTGTCGGGCGTTTTGACTTCCTCGGGCTGCTGCTTGGCGGTCTTGACGAACTCATCCACGCAGGGCGGGCAGCAGAACTCATACGGCTTGCCATCGATGATCCAGGTGAACTTCGGATTGGCTTTGGTCAGCGTGACCGGGCAGATGCGATCGCCGGATTTGGGCTTCATGTCGTGCGACGACATGACTCCCTTGAACTTCTGCGAGGCGGTCACCTTGCCGTTGGCTTCAATGTCGGCCTCGGTGTATTTTCCACCCGGCGTCAGATACAGCTCCTGTTCTTCGGCGGCCGGCAAATTGGCGGGCATCTCTTCCTGATGAGCCGCCGTCTGTGTCGTGAAGCCGACACGGAACCGTTCGCCATTGATCCGAATGTTTGGAATCGTGACTTCCAACGGTTGGCCTCTGAGTTCTTCGGGCAATTTTCCGACGAACTGAGAGGTCTGGCCCGGCGCGTCCCCGTCTTGAGGTGCAGCCGACAACTCGACCGGCAGCGCATCGGGCTGGCCGACGATTTTGACAAACGCCTTGATCGGCTGTTCTTCCACTTCCTGAATGCGGGATTCGTCCTTGCCGAGTGTGAGCAGCCGGAACGTGCCCCCCTTCTCAATCACGGCCTCGGCGTGATAGCTGTCGGATCC
>JAFEAR010000206.1 GCA_018266335.1 Bdellovibrionales bacterium | reverse complement strand
GTGCCGATGCGGAAGCAATGTTGCCCGCATCGGAGCCGGTCAACCTCACGGACTGGCTACCGCAACATCTGCAAACGTGGACGGAACATGCTCGTGCGGGCGATCTGGTCTTTGACCGCACAAGCACCGAGTCTCGCACCATTGATGCCCAGCCCGCATTGCTGGGCGAGTTGTTGGACATCCTGCTGGACAATGCCTGCAAATACAGCGAACCCGGAACTCCGATCACGATTCGATTGCAGCAGACTGAAGACATCGTACTGTTGAAGGTCGAAGATCACGGTTGCGGTATCGAAGAACACGACATCGCCAACCTATTCGTGCCTTTCAGTCGTTCGGAGGAAGCCCGTCGCCGAGGAATCGAAGGTGTCGGCTTGGGGCTGTCAATTGCCAAAAGGCTGATGAGCGTGTTTGACGGTGAGTTGTCGGTTCTAAGTCAGGCCGGACAAGGAACCTGTTTCACCTTGCAGTTTGCCTGTCGGCCATAGTCTCGTCGGTAAAGTGCTTCTTATCCACGGTTCACGGTGAGATCATCGACGATACCTAGAATTGGGCGAATGTCGCACTGACCAACGTGGCAACAAATGAAGCCGATTCGCTGACGGAAACGGGCAACGGACACGGACGCTGATTTTATCTGAAACATTTCACTTGCCACGTTTGGCCGAGCGTTTCCGAGTCGGAATGTTCGCATCGGAAGACCAATCATGAACGCTTTCGCCAAAGCCTCCCACTTCGTTCACGCCCGATTCATCTGGTTGCTGATTGTCTCGTACATCGTGGCCGCATTTTTTCCAACGATGGGCCTTTCGATCCGGTCCATGTCGTTGGGAACGATCAGTTTGCCGATGATGATGCTCGGCTTTCTGCTGTTCAACGCCGGAATGGGAGTGGAACTGTCATCGCTCAAGAATCTCCAAAACGATCCACTGCCTCTGGTTTTCGGCTTACTCGCCAATCTGCTGATCCCGATTGCGTACATCTTCATGATGATGCTCACCATGAAGTTCCGGCACAACTCCGAAGAAGTGCAACACATTCTGGTCGGATTGGCGTTGGTTGCTTCGATGCCGATTGCTGGTTCGTCAACGGCTTGGTCGCAAAATGCGAATGGCAATTTGGCCCTCAGTCTCGGTTTGGTGCTGGGGTCCACTTCTCTCAGCCCACTGACGACGCCGGTCGCCCTGCATGCGGTTGGCTTCATGGCCACCGGCGACTTCTCCGAAGACTTGCACGAGCTGGCTGGTTCTCAAACGGGATGGTTTCTTTTGATCTCGGTTATTATCCCGTCGATCTTGGGAATCGTATGTCGCCAAATGCTGGGTAAGGAACGGATCGCCTCCAGCAAGGCCAATTTGAAATTGGTGAATTCGGCCATCCTGCTCCTTCTCAACTACTCGAACGCCTCGATTTCGTTACCTCGGGCGATCTCAAATCCCGACTTGGACTTCTTGGTAGCGACTTTGACAATCGCCGTGCTGTTGTGCGTTGTGGCTTTTTGTGCAGGGTGGGTGATCTTCTGACCAGTCTGACCAGACCGCCCTGATGTTCGGTCTCGGCATGAACAACAACGGTACCGGCTGGATGCTGCCGAAGATGTCCGCCCTTATGGGGACTGCCGCGGCCACCGCTGACGATTGGTGCGCGGAGCACCTGGTCCCAGAATCCATGTGCATTGAATGTCGCCCCGAGTTGTCACCCACGGAAATTTTTTTTGGTCTTCATCGGCGTGTAACCGCATACAAATCCAGTTTCGCCACAACATCATGGGAACAGTCGCCACCAGAGTTTTTGAGAGACGGGGCGTCGGTGCGGAGCAGCCACATATGCAACCGGGCTGGACCAGCAGCGCGGTCCCAAGCCAAATGCTGGCGGCACGCTGCCCCGTTGGTTTCAATGAACGACCACTCGGTCGAGACATTCCTACTCTTCTGGCTTGGGCGGCTTGTGGCCAGTCTTGGCCTCGTAGCGAGCGGCAAACTTGTCGAATCGCGCGGAGCTGCAAATGAAGCATTGCGATTCGGGGCGATCATGTTCTTCGCACCAGTCACCGGCCTCCTTGAATTTTGCAACCAGCGATTTGTTGCACTGGGCGCACTCGTCTTCGGGCACGCCGTGCTCGACGCACCACCAACCGCCGTGACTTTGATCGACGTTGGCCACCGCCGCGGAACTGCTTGAATCGTCCTTCGCCGTCTCACTCTTGCCGCAACCACTCAACATGACCACGCTCAGTGCAAGCAACGCAAACATTGTCGACAACCCAAACGGAAGGCTGTGTGTCCGAAACATCCACTTCATCAGATTCTCCTTCGGTATCACCGAACTGAAGTTAGACCGATGCCGGTTCAGGATTACGCCTGAATTCCGGCTCAATCGGTTCGTCTGGTTCAAGACGATGACCATCATTGTCTCCGTCGTCATCGTCCTTGTGCATCTTCTCCACGGGCATGTTAAACACGACGTAGAGCACACGTAGAACGAGCAAACTCATAATCATGGCGCTACAGACTCCGCCAATCACAACGGTTGCCAATGGTCTCTGAACTTCCGCCCCCATGCCGGTGCTAAATGCCATTGGCACGAACCCGAGGCTGGCAACCAGCGTTGTCATCAAAATCGGCCGCAGCCGGGTCATGGCGGCTTCTTCAACTGCTTCGTCAAGCGAGCGTCCTCGCCGGCGGAGTTGCCGAATTGTTGAGACCAGCAACATGTCGTCCAGAACCGCGACGCCGGACAGCGCGATGAATCCGACCGCAGCCGAGATGGAAAACGGCATATCGCGAATCCACAGTGCTAGAATGCCGCCAATCCAGGCGAAGGGGACGCCGGTGAAAACTCGCAAAGAGTCGATCCAATTGCGATATGTCATGTAGAGCAGCGACAGAATCATCAACAGTGCCAGTGGCACAACAATCATTAACCGCGTTTGAGCGCGTTGCAGATTCTCGAACTGCCCTCCCCATTCGATGCGATAACGTCCAGGCGGTAGCTGCACCTTTTCATCAATGGCCCGCTGTGCCTCGGCGACAAAGCTGCCTAGATCGCGACCACGGACGTTTGCTTCAATCGTAATCCGCCGCTGATACCAATCCCGTTTGATCGTATTCGGGCCTTCGACCTTTTCGATGGTTGCCAAGCGCGAGAGAGGAATTCGTTCACCCGATGGTGTTGCCACGAGTATTTGGCGGATTGCATCGGGATCAGCACGCGCCTTTTCCGGCAAACGAATGATGAGCGGAAATCGCAACTGCCCCTCGTACACTTCGCCGACGTTATGAGTCCCAAGTGCGCGAACGAGGTTCATGATCGTGCTGGCCGGGATTCCATAGCGCGCAATCTCGTCCTGCTTCACTCGAATTTGGAGCACCGGCTGGCCGGAGACTTGCTCGACCTTGACGTCTTCGGCACCGGGGATGGCCTGCAAGGCCCGCTCGACTTCGGACGCTTTGGCGACCATGAGGTCAAGGTCATCGCCGTAGAGAATTGCGGCGACATCAGAGCGGACGCCTGAAATCATTTCATTGATCCGCATTTCAATCGGTTGTGACATGGCCAGTCGCGGCCCAGGTAAATCGCGCAATTCTTCAAGCAAAAGATTCGTCAGTTCTACTTGCGTGCTGGCCCGCGACCACTCCTCGCGTGGATGCAATGTAATAAACAAGTCTGTTAGCTCCGTACCCATCGGATCGGTTGCAACTTCTGCTGTCCCGATACGACTCCAGACCTGTGCAATCTCGTCCGGAAACTTTTCCAACAACACCTGCTCCATCTTCGTGTTGTAGCGAATGGATTCCTCCATCGTGGTTCCGGCTAATCGCACGACATTGATCGTGATGGCGCCTTCGGAAAGCCGAGGCACGAACTCCGAACCAAGATTGGGAGCAACGAGGCCAAAGACGCTCACCAGCAACAGTAATGCCGAACCAATGACGAATGCCTTGTGGTGCATTGTGAACCGCAAGATGGGTGCGTAGAGCCGCTTGAGCACGCGGATCAGTAGTGGTTCTTTTTCTTGGATGTTTTTGGGGAGGAAGAGGCTAGCCAAGACTGGCATGAGAGTCAGCGACAGAACCATCGAGCCGGCAAGAGCCATGATGACGGTCATGGCCATCGGTCGGAACAGCTTGCCTTCCACTCCTTCGAGCGTCAGGATCGGCAAATAGACGATCATGATGATCAGTTCGCCAAACATGGTCGGTTTGCGAACCTCAACCGCTGCGTCGCGGATGATTTGCAAACGGCTTCGCCCCTGTCGGTTGT
>JAFEAR010000205.1 GCA_018266335.1 Bdellovibrionales bacterium | reverse complement strand
CGACGCCGGCTTGCCGCGCCCGGTCGGCTTGTAACCACCGTGCCGCAACAGCTCGCTCACCGCGTTCCGCACCCCATCGCTCGAACGCACCGGCGCCGGCGCGTCCAACTTGAGCAGGTCGATGATGGCGCTCACCGTGCCGAGTTCGCCCAGCGGCTTCGGGAACTCGGTGACGAAGGCAGTGACCTCAAGGAGCGGGTGCGCGTCGAGAGAAAGCATGACAACACTTCATGCCATGTCGATTGACGCGGTCATTCTCGATCTGGGCAACGTGCTGGCCTTTCACGACAACACGAAGTTGTTCACCGAGATGGCGCGCGCGTTCTCCACCACGCCCGACGCGCTCAAGGCGAAGCTCGGCGACGGCTTCTGGGACCCCGTGAATCGCGGGCAGCTCCCCGGCGATTCGCTGCGTCAGGAGCTCGTCAAACGCCTCGAAAAAGACATCACGCCCGCGAAGTGGCTCGAGGTGTGGAACTGCCACTTCACCATCAACGAGCAGATGGCGATGTTCACCCAGTTCCTCGTCGGTCAGGTGAAGCTGGTGCTGCTCTCGAACACGCACGACCAGCACTTCAACTTCCTCAAGCCGCAGCTCCCGGTGCTCGAGCAGTTCGACGGCTTCGTCCTCTCGTATGAAGTCGGCGCCATCAAGCCCGAGAAGCGCATCTACGAAGCCGCGCTCGCGAAGGCCGGCACCTCCCCGTGGAAGACGGTCTTCTTCGATGACGTGCAGAAGTACGCGGTGGGCGCCACGCAGGTCGGCATGCACGGGCGCGTCTTCACCACCGTCGAGCAGCTCACCGAAGACCTCGCGAAACTCGGCTTCAAGGCGGGCTAAGTCTCGCGTGCATGACTGCACGCATCAGCTCCCTGTGGGATTCCGTCGGTAACACGCCGCTGCTTCGCATCGGCACGCTCTCCCAGCGCACGGGCAATCAGATTCTCGGCAAGGCGGAGTTCATGAACCCCGGCGGCTCCATCAAGGACCGCGCGGCGAAGGGCATGATCCGCGACGCAGAAGCGAAGGGCCTGCTGAAGCCGGGCGCCACCATCGTCGAGGGCACCGCAGGGAATACGGGCATCGGCCTGACGCTGCTCGGGCGCGAGCGCGGCTACCGCGTGGTGGTGACGATGCCCGACAACCAGGCGCGCGAGAAATACGAGTTCCTCGAGGCGATGGGCGCCGACGTGCGCAAGGTGCCGGTGGTGCCCTTCGCCAACGAGAACCACTTCTTTCATCAGGCGCGCAAACTCGCCGAAGCCAACGGCTGGTTCTGGGCGAACCAGTTCGAGAACCCGGCCAACGGCGACTACCACTACGAGACCACCGGCCCCGAAATCTGGGAGCAGTGCGAGGGCAAGGTCGACGTGCTCATCGGCTCCTGCGGCACGTCGGGCACGCTCTCGGGCACCTCGCGCTACCTGAAGGAAAAGAACCCGAAGCTCGAGGTGGTGCTGGTCGACCCGTACGGCTCCGGCCTCTACACCCAGGTGAAGGAGGGCAAGCTCGAGGCCACCGGCGGCTCCATCACCGAGGGCGTGGGCATCATGCGCCTCACCGAGAACTTCAAGCGCGCGCGCATCGACGACGCCGTCCGCACCTCCGACCAGCAGATGATCGAGATGCTGTACCACCTGGCCCGGGAGGATGCGCTCGTGGTCGGCACCTCGGCGGCGCTCAACGTGCGCGCCGCGTACGAGCTCGCGAAGGCGCGCCGAGGGCAGAACCTCCGCATCGTCACCTTCCTCTGCGACCACGGCAGCCGGTACGCGTCGAAAATCTTCAACCCCGAGTTCCTCGCGTCGAAGTCACTCCAGGTGCTGCCGTTGGCGTGATCGCCGTCGAAGTGCCCGATTTTCCGAGCGGAGCGGGCCTGATCAGCGGTCTCGGCTGATCAGCGGCCCGCCCGGGCGGCGAGGTCTCGAGCGCCGTGATCGCGAAGATCGTACGAATCTCGAAAGAAAGTTGTTGCCCAACGGAGCGACGGCATGTACTGGAGGTTCCCACGACGTCGCCCCGCGGCAACGCGGACGCGATGAAGAAATCGCTGCAGTAAAGCAGCTCGTTCTTTGAAAACTGGATAGCAAGCCCAAGAAGTACTGCGAGTCTCGCAGTCAATTCAAAGTCCTGCTTCGGCATAAACCGAGCAGGCGCTAGCAACTCGAAGTGTCTGCAAGGGCGCTGAGAGAATGCCAGTCAATACACTTCAAATTTACTTTGGAGAGTTTGATCCTGGCTCAGAACGAACGCTGGCGGCGTGCCTAACACATGCAAGTCGAGCGCGAAAAGGGCAACCTGAGTAGAGCGGCGCACGGGTGCGTAACACGTGGATAATCTGCCTTTGGGTTGGGGATAACCTTTCGAAAGAATGGCTAATACCCGGTAAGCTTACGGGCTCTTCGGAGCCTGTGAGAAAAGTAGACCTCTATTTATAAGTTTACGCCTGAAGATGAGTCCGCGGCCCATCAGCTAGTTGGCGGGGTAACAGCCCACCAAGGCAACGACGGGTAGCTGGTCTGAGAGGACGATCAGCCACACTGGAACTGAGACACGGTCCAGACTCCTACGGGAGGCAGCAGTGGGGAATTTTCCACAATGGGCGAAAGCCTGATGGAGCAACGCCGCGTGTGTGATGAAGGTCTTCGGATCGTAAAGCACTTTCGACCGGGAAGAAAAACCTTTGGCTAACATCCAGGGGCCTGACGGTACCGGGAGAAGAAGCACCGGCTAACTCTGTGCCAGCAGCCGCGGTAATACAGAGGGTGCAAGCGTTGTTCGGAATTATTGGGCGTAAAGCGCGTGTAGGCGGCTTGGCAAGTCAGATGTGAAAGCCCATGGCTCAACCATGGAAGTGCGTCTGAAACTGCTGAGCTTGAGTCTCGGAGAGGATGGCGGAATTCCGCAAGTAGAGGTGAAATTCGTAGATATGCGGAGGAACACCGGTGGCGAAGGCGGCCATCTGGACGAGCACTGACGCTGAGACGCGAAAGCGTGGGGAGCAAACAGGATTAGATACCCTGGTAGTCCACGCTGTAAACGATGAGAACTAGGTGTCGTGGGTGTTGACCCCCGCGGTGCCGTAGCTAACGCATTAAGTTCTCCGCCTGGGAAGTACGGCCGCAAGGCTAAAACTCAAAGGAATTGACGGGGGCCCGCACAAGCGGTGGAGCATGTGGTTTAATTCGACGCAACGCGCAGAACCTTACCCAGACTTGACATCTACCAAACCCGGCCCAAAAGCTGGGGTGCCCGCAAGGGAATGGTAAGACAGGTGCTGCATGGCTGTCGTCAGCTCGTGTCGTGAGATGTTGGGTTAAGTCCCGCAACGAGCGCAACCCTCGCCTTTAGTTGCTCCGCAAGGAGATCTCTAGAGGGACCGCCAGTGATAAGCTGGAGGAAGGTGGGGATGACGTCAAGTCCTCATGGCCTTTATGTCTGGGGCTACACACGTGCTACAATGGCGAGTACAAAGCGTTGCCAACCCGCGAGGGGGAGCTAATCGCATAAAACTTGTCTCAGTTCGGATCGGAGTCTGCAACTCGGCTCCGTGAAGTAGGAATCGCTAGTAATCGCAGATCAGCACGCTGCGGTGAATACGTTCCCGGGCCTTGTACACACCGCCCGTCACACCATGGGAGTCAATTGCTCCAGAAGTCACCACACCACGGTGGTGCCCAAGGAGTGATTGGTAACTGGGGTGAAGTCGTAACAAGGTAGCCGTAGGGGAACCTGCGGCTGGATCACCTCCTTTCTACGGAGACCACGTCATCTGGCTCACGCTTTAAGCGGAGTTACGAGATGGCAGATTGCTTCGGCAATCGAGGTCACCAGGTCAATAGATTCGCAGATTACAATTGGGCTTGCTATTCGGTTTTGAAGGGGCGAGATGCTTCTCGTTCTTTGAAACGTATTGTTGGAGTCGTCGGTTCGAGGATGAACTGTTGACCACGTATTCAGGGCCTGTAGCTCAGGTGGTTAGAGCGTACGCCTGATAAGCGTAAGGTCGATGGTTCGAGTCCATCCAGGCCCACTCTTCCAGAATCGGCGAGAAGCCGCTTCGGGGCTGTAGCTCAGCTGGGAGAGCATCGCCTTTGCAAGGCGAGGGTCATCGGTTCGAATCCGTTCAGCTCCACAACAAGATTTGCCAGTCAGTTGAATGGCGCGTTCTTTAACAAGTGCATACGAAGAGTAAGAATTCAATTTCGAGAGTGAAGTAATGTCTCTCATCCAACCCGCTGCGAAGAGCAGGGGTCTGGACCTCTACTTCGAGTTCCACGTTCGACTGCAAGCCGAGAGGCGGCAATCGACGTCAGCGAGATAGAGGTTAGTAAGCTACTAAGGGCGTACGGTGGATGCCTAGGCGCTGAGAGGCGATGAAGGACGTGGGTGGCTGCGAAAAGCTTCGGGGAGTTGCCAACCAAACATTGATCCGAAGATGTCCGAATGGGGAAACCCAGTCAGCGTAACTGCTGATTACCCGTTACTGAATACATAGGTGACGGCGAGCGAACCAGGGGAAGTGAAACATCTCAGTACCCTGAGGAAAAGAAAACAACGAGTGATTCCGGTAGTAGTGGCGAGCGAACCCGGAAAAAATAGCCCAAACCGACGTTTCGAAAGAGGCGTTGGGGTTGCGGGGCCACGGTAGGACTTTGACCTGTTAACAGAACTGCCTGGAAAGGCAGACCATAGAGCGTGATAGTCGCGTATGTGAAAACGGGTTGGAGCCGAGTGGGTTCCCCAAGTACGACGGGACACGTGCAATCCTGTCTGAATCTGCCAGGACCATCTGGTAAGGCTAAATACTACTCAGCGACCGATAGTGAACAAGTACCGCGAGGGAAAGGTGAAAAGAACCCCTGTGAGGGGAATGACAAGAACCTGAAACCGTATGTCTACAAGCAGTTCGAGCACCACGCCGCAAGGCAAGTGCGAGAGCGTACCTTTTGCATCATGATTCGGCGACTTAATGTACGTAGCAAGGCTAAGCCGATAGGTGGAGCCGGAGCGAAAGCGAGTCCGAAATGGGCGATGAGTTGCGTGTATTATAACCCGAAGCGGGATGATCTACGCATGGCCAGGTTGAAGTGCGGGTAACACCGCATGGAGGACCGAACGCATGAGAGTTGAAAATCTCTGCGATGAGCTGTGCGTAGGGGTGAAAGGCCAATCAAATTCCGTGATAGCTGGTTCTCCCCGAAAGATATTTAGGTATCGGCTCGGGTAATTCACTGTTGGAGGTAGAGCACTGGAACGGCTAGGGGTCTCACCAGATTACCAAACCGTACCAAACTCCGAATGCCAACAAGTGTTATCCCGGGACGCAGTCGGTGGGTGATAACGTCCATCGGCAAGAGGGGAATAACCCAGACCGTCAGCTAAGGTCCCTAAGTTCAGGCTAAGTGAACACTAGAAAGGATGTAGGAGGTCATTGACAGCCAGGAAGTTGGCTTAGAAGCAGCCATCTTTTAAAGAAAGCGTAATAGCTCACTGGTCGAGACAGCCTGCGCCGAAAATGTAACGGGGCTAAGCCTGGCACCGAAGCTACGGGTCGTAACAGTTTTGACTGTTGCGGCGGTAGGGGAGCGTTGATGTTGCAGCGAAGCACGATGGTAATGGCGTGTGGAGCGACATCAAGTGCTGATGCCGAAATGAGTAGCGATAAGGGAAGTGAGAATCTTCCCCCCCGTAAGCCTAAGGTTTCCTGGGTCAAGTCAATCTTCCCAGGGTTAGCCGGGTCCTAAGTCGAGCCCGAAAGGGGTAGATGATGGCAAGCAGGTTAATATTCCTGCGCTGGCTTGCAGACGTTGAACTAAGGGGTGACGGAGAAAGCTAATTGAGCCAACCGGTGGTTGTGTTGGTCTAAGGTCGTAGGCGTGCACGGTACGAATAAAGGCTGTGCAGTCATCGCCGAGAGCCGAATGCGAGCGCGTTAGCGCGAAGTCAATGATGCTCTGCTTCCAAGAAAAACCTCGTAGGGAGTCTGCAGGTCATCCGTACCGTAAACCGACACAGGTGGGCGAGGCGAGTAGCCTCAGGGGCCCGAGAGAACTCTCCTCCAAGGAACTAGGCAAATTAACACCGTAACTTCGGAAGAAGGTGTGCCCATTGTAAGTGAAGCCGTACAGGCGGAGCTGAAATGGGTTGCAGAGAATAGGGGGTAGCGACTGTTTACCAAAAACACAGGACTCTGCGAAGGCGAGAAGCCGACGTATAGGGTCTGACTCCTGCCCGGTGCTGGAAGGTTAAGGGGATATGTCAGCGCAAGCGAAGCATTGATCCGAAGCCCCAGTAAACGGCGGCCGTAACTATAACGGTCCTAAGGTAGCGAAATTCCTTGTCGGGTAAGTTCCGACCTGCACGAAAGGAGTAACGACTTCCCCACTGTCTCGGAGAGGGACTCGGCGAAATTGAAATAGCTGTGCCGATGCAGTTTACCCGCAGAAAGACGGAAAGACCCCGTGAACCTTTACTACAACTTGACAGTGACACTAGGGGTTGGCTGTGTAGCATAGGTGGGAGCCTTTGAAGCCGGGCCGCTAGGTTCGGTGGAGGCGCAATGTGAAATACCACCCTGCTGACTTCTGGTGTCTAACCACGACCCGTAATCCGGGCCTGGGACACTGTCTGGTGGGTAGTTTGACTGGGGCGGTCGCCTCCCAAAGAGTAACGGAGGCGCGCGATGGTTCCCTCAGCCTGATTGGAAACCAGGCGTCGAGTGCAATGGCATAAGGGAGCTTGACTGCAAGACCGACGGGTCGAGCAGGTGCGAAAGCAGGTCATAGTGATCCGGTGGTTCTGAATGGAAGGGCCATCGCTCAACGGATAAAAGGTACTCCGGGGATAACAGGCTTATCTCCTCCAAGAGTTCACATCGACGAGGAGGTTTGGCACCTCGATGTCGGCTCATCGCATCCTGGGGCTGGAGCAGGTCCCAAGGGTTAGGCTGTTCGCCTATTAAAGCGGTACGCGAGCTGGGTTCAAAACGTCGTGAGACAGTTTGGTCCCTATCTTCTGTGGGCGTAGGAGGCTTGAGAGGCTCTGACCTTAGTACGAGAGGACCGGGTTGGACACATCTCTGGTGTACCAGTTGTCACGCCAGTGGCATCGCTGGGTAGCTATATGTGGATTGGATAACCGCTGAAAGCATCTAAGCGGGAAACCGACCTCAAGAATTGGCCTCCCGGGAGCAATCCCATGAAGACCCCTTGTAGACTACGAGGTTGATAGGCCGGGTGTGTAAGTGCAGCAATGCATTCAGCTAACCGGTACTAATTGGTCGTTCGGCTTACTTTACCTTTGTCTCGGTGACGCGGCTCCTAAGGGAGTCGGCGCGCGATTCGAAGTAGAGGTCGAGACTCCTGACAATGTCAGGGTTGAGATGAAAGACAACAGCACT
>JAFEAR010000204.1 GCA_018266335.1 Bdellovibrionales bacterium | reverse complement strand
TCAACGACGAACAAACTCTCTCGTTCTTCGAAGTTCACCGCCAGGCCGACGTGTACCACACGCAAGCGATTTCGGAACTGCTCGAACAATTGAGCCCCGAAGAAAAAGTTCTCGCTTCGGCAGCGGCACGCGACGCGGCCTGCGCGCTGTGGAGTTTCTTGGATGGAATCCATGGCGAGTGCCCTGAGCGAGCTACGACTTCACCGGCTCAGGCTTGAGGTTAAGCTCGGCTGGTCCGAAGCCGAGCGCCAAGTCCCGCAAACTGTAGCTTTCGATGTGGCCGTGCGTTTTGCTACGCCACCCACGGCGCATCACAGCGACGAACTCTCGGAAAGCGTTTGCTATGCCGAATTAAGCGAGTCGCTCCGCGAACTTTGCACCAAGCAAGAATTTAAACTCATCGAAAAACTAGCCGGTGCAGCCATAGCAGCTCTGCGACCCAAGCTACCCGCTCAATCCCGACTCCAAATTCGCGTGACTAAGGAGCGGCCGCCCGTAGCGGGACTTGAAGGCGGTGCAAGTTTTCTGCTGGGCGACTGGATTGATTCCCCATGAAGCGCGTGGTCCTGGGCTTGGGATCGAATTTTGGTCACCGCCTAGGCCACTTGCGGGCGGCCATCCGTAGCCTGGGTTTTAGCGCGCCCGCCCGATTGATCGTCGAACGGGTTTCGCCGCTTTACGAATCCGAAGCCATGCTGCTGCCGGATGCCCCAGCCTCGTGGAATCTTCCCTTTTTGAACCTGGCCCTCACGGCGCGTACGAACCTGAGCGAGCTGGAACTGCTCGCCTTCGTTAAGCAAATCGAATCTACTCTCGGGCGTCATTCCCGCGGCAAATGGAGTCCGCGCGAAATTGATATCGATATTTTAGATTACGAAGGCTCCTCGCTGCGCACCCCGGAACTCACTTTGCCGCACGCGGGGCTTCGGGATCGGCCCTTCGCTATTCTGCCCTTTCGCGACCTAGCTCCCGACTGGTTATTGCAACCCACCGGCGAAGGCGCACCGCTCACGGTGGCCGAACTCGCGCACGAATGGAGCCGCATGGATCCCTCGCGAGTTCCTTTTCGAACCCAACGTTCCGCGGCCTCGCTGCTCGAGCTCGTAGGGGTGATCAACGTAACGCCCGATTCGTTTTCGGATGGTGGCAATTTCTTCGACGCCATCGATGCCAGCGCGCAAGCCATTGAGCTAGCGCAAATGGGTGCCGGCGTGCTGGATTTTGGTGCCGAATCTACGCGACCGGGAGCCACGCCGCTCACGCCGCCGCAAGAGTGGGAACGGCTGGAGCCGGTGCTACGCAATTTGCCGCCGCAAATTTTTCAGGGCGAGCGGGCCGCGCAACTGAGCTTGGATACTCGCCACGCAGAAACGGTCGCAACCACCCACGAACTTTTACAGAAGCTGCGTCTAGATTTGGACTGGATCAACGACGTTTCGGGCTTTGCGGACGCCCGCATGCGCACCGTAGCGGCTCCCCTCCAAGCCCGTTGCGTGATCATGCACAGCCTTACGGTGCCCGCATCGCGTGAACAAACTCTGGCCCTCGAGGCCGATCCCGTGGGAACCGTTTTGGAATGGGCCCAGCGCCGCATTCGCGAAATGGATAGTGCCGGCATTGCTCGCTCGCGCATTATTTTTGATCCGGGCATTGGTTTTGGCAAAACCCCCGCGCAATCGCTCACTCTGCTGCGCCATTTGCACCGCTTTCGGGAACTCGGCGTGGAAATATTGGTCGGGCACTCGCGCAAACATTTCCTTATGAGCGTAGCCAACGAAGACCTTCCACCGAACGATCGCGACATCGAAACTCTGTCCGTTACGCAACACCTAGCCCGCGCGGGCGTGGACTATGCACGCGTGCACGATGTGCGCAGCAATCGTCGCTCGCTCGCCGCCTTTCAGCGCCTCGACGGAGTCGTGCAATGGAGTCTTTAGACTACCTCGCCGCCGTACGTGAGCTGGAGAGTCGAGGCATTATGCCCGAGCGCGTGCCCAGTTTAGAACCCACTCGCCAGGGATTAGAGCGCATCGGTTTTTTTGCCACGCCCTTTGCCCGTCGACTCGAGCAGGATTCCTCGCGCGTCGTGATCGTGGCCGGCACCAACGGTAAGGGTAGCGTTTGCGCCACACTCGAAGCACTGTTGCAATCTGCCGGAGAACGCGTAGGTCTTTACACTTCGCCACATTTAATCGACACCACCGAGCGTATTCGCCTGGGCGGACACGACATTTCGCGGGCAGACTTTGCGCTCGCCCACGATTTCGTGCGGCAACATACGGCGGACCTCAAGCTTTCGCACTTTGAAATGCTTACGCTCATGGCAATTTGGGCCTTCACCTCGGGTCAGTGCGGCCCCACCGTGGATCGCATTGTGTTGGAAGTGGGCCTGGGTGGCACCTGGGATTCCACCAATGCCGTTCCGCATGGCGCCTGCGTGATAACGAATCTGGGACTCGACCATCAGCAGTATTTGGGAAACACGATTATCAACATAGCTCGCAATAAATTCGGCGTGGTCACCTCCGGTTCTTGGGTCGTGCACGCGCCCTTGCCCCCCGAGGTCACGGAGTTGGCCGCGCAGGTACGCGCCGCCACGCGCAGCGAGTGGATTTGCGAGTCCATGCCTAAACAGCGAACGACTTACACCGGGGGCAATTTTTACTCCTGGGCACTAACTCCCTGGGGCGAAGCCCCCCTCGCCCTGGTGGGCGCCCGTGCGGCGCAGAACACGGTGCTCGCATTGCGCGCCTTTGCTCGTCTGGGACACGATCCACGTGCGCACCTGAAGGCTTTAGCCGCGGTGAAATGGCCCGGACGCATGGAACGAGTTTATCCGGCCGGCGCGCGCTGTCCGGTTTACATGTCGGGCGACCACAACCCCCAGGGCGTGCAGAGCTTGCTAGAAATTTTGACCCACGCCCACTACCAAAGGCTCCACCTGATTGTAGGTCTCGCGCAGGATAAAGACTGCGATGGAATCCTCACTCAGCTGGCGGCAATTCCGCGCGCTCAACTGTACCTTACGCAAACGAGTTTTAAACCCCGCTTGCTCATGGACTACGGTGAATGGCTAAAGCGCGCCACGGCGAGCGATCCCGACGCCGAACAAATGTTGGAACGAGTGGTGGCCGAGGCGGAGCCCGGGGATCTTATCCTCGTAACGGGCTCGCTCTACTTAGTGGGTGCACTGCGAGCGCATGTGCTGAGAAATCAATAATCAGCGCACGTACATGGCGCGGAGGCCAGCTGGACTCTGTTGAAACTCCTGCTGCAGACTGGGCACGGGCGTATCGGAACTCAACTTGCGCATAGTCAGGCCATCGCGCGCGAAGGGTGGAAAGCGCATGTTCACGCTGGCTCGAGTTTCGTTCACCTTGCCGAAAATGCTATCTTCGCCACCGGGATTGTAATCCGTCGCCTGATCGAGAGTGCGGAAAGCCTCCGTAATGCAGCTCTTATCCCACGAGTTGTAGATTTCCGGCATGCCCCCCCGATTGGAGGAATCGCTCATGTGCAAGGCGGTTTCGAGCACTCGCTCTTTAGCCGCATCGTTCAGGTTCAAAAGAATTTGATCCACTTGGTGATGCTGTTCCAGGATCATGCTTTTGATTTTGTCGTCGAGCGACGTAAAGCGATAACCGATGGCGTAGAAGCCTTGGGTTCCCTTGTTGATCAAATCAAAGGTGTCGCCCCGGCGCATGACGGCCTCGCTAGAAAAAACAAAGTTGCGAAGCCGCAGCACTTGCGAGTCGTCCTTGCGATTCTGCGGAATAAGGTACACCTCGTTCCCCATTTTCATTTGGAAACGGAGTTCGGAGTGCGAGGCAAGCTTATCGAAGGGCGGCAGCGAGCCGACGACCGGCAACACGGGGAAATATTCAATTTGGTAGTAGATGTTCTGAATGCCATCCTGCGGAATGCGTGCGATCCAGAACTTTCCGGCGTGCGAGAAATTGGCTACGTAGACATCGCCGGGCTGCGCAGCGAAGCTGGTTTTTTCGAGCGCCGGACGCCCACTCAATACGCGGGCAACGTCCGTAAAGGACAAAATCCGGATGGGCCGCGCTTGCGTGGTGTCGATACACTCGCCAGCGTAGTGCGCAGGCGCTTTGAAGCGGGCTTCGAAGGGAAACTCATCGTTGGAGTCGAAACTCTCGCAGTGCGATACACTCGCTCCGCCAATACTCGCCGGCCCCCGATGCGCGCACGCGCCCAGGAGCGAAAGCATCATTCCCCACGTCATCAACGAAGATAAATTCATATGTAGTTCTCCCTAGGGCTCGATGATAGCACAAGGAAGCAGAGCGTTAGTTGCTCTGGTGGTTCACGAGGTCGTCAACATTTTGATTCTCTTTGCTGAGAGTCGTTGCGTCCTCGAAGCGTTGAACGAGATGGAGCTTATCGCAGGTCTTTCCCTTATCCAGCGTTGAAGTTTGGCCGCTCGAGCCGTCATTCAGCGCCGCCCCCACCATGTTCTGCACGGTGATTTTGCGGAGTTCGCCCCGATCAACATCGGCCTTGATGGTCGTTTGTCGCGAAGCAAGCTGAAGTTTTTCTTTGGACGAGAAATCCACCGCAATGGTGCGCGAATCGCGCAGGTATCGACCCGCTCGCGAGTTGGTGCGGTAATAGAAGCCCTGCACATCGAGTGAAAAAGAGCCGCTCGCGCCCGAAGGCCCGGTTTGCAACTTAGAGAAATTTCCGGTCGCATGCAGCGCCGGCATCGACACGGGATGCTTAGAATTCGTCGCAACGGCGCGCAGTTCGGCGGGCGTGTACTCATTGGCCAACCCCTGCGCCGTCCATCCGCCCCGCTGACCAAAGGACACCTGCACGTACTCACCATTTTTGAAGGCAAGTTTGCCGTCGGGACGGCGAACTAAATCATCTTTGTCGTAAACGCTGATATCCACCATGGGCACGTTGCCCTTGCTGAAGTACCAGGGCCCCTGCTGCTTCACGAGTACGACGCAAGCGTGTTGTTTGCCGTCGGCTCCCGGGCCATACCCTTCGTACAATCCCGGCGCCATGCTCTGGCGAGCTTTGGCGGCCACGTCCTCGTTGGCTTTATCCTGCGGCGAGAGCTTGCCGCCGGCCGTAGGACGAACTTCATCGTAACGCGGCATTTGACTACGAAGAATTTGATTCGCCGAAGCCGGATCTTCATGACCGTTGCTAGCGAGATCACGTTGATTGTCCACGGAAGAAGGCGAGCTAGCTTGTTCGTTCGTCGCAGCAGCGACTGGTGTTGCATTTTGCTCCAGTAATTTATCGAGCTCGGCAGTCCGCGCGGACGGAACAATGGCCGCATCGGTAGCCGTAGAGACCGCGGAGGGATTCTTGGCGATTGCGGGCTGAACCTCGGGATCCGCAACTTCTACGTTGTGAAAATGCTTGTCCGAGGTGATCAGACGGCCCGAAGCATATTTTCCGGTCGGCGGCGCGGATTCATGATTGGCTAAACGGGCACTCACTTCTTGGGTGGTACTGATGCCATTCCCGTGATTGACCAATTGACCGAAGAGATCTTCAATCGCCGCAGGGTTATCGCCCGAAATAATCCGGCTATTCACACCCGTACCGGCCTGCACGCGCTTCACGCAATCCATTTCCCGTTTTAGGGGATCACCGTCGCGAATTTCACGGTAGTGAATGAAATCGATTTCAATAACTTTGCCTGCATTCTGCAACTTACGAATCGCTTCGCAAAAATCCTTACGGCAACCATCGCTACCACCCTTACCACCGTCCGTGAGCAAAACGATACGCTGCGATTCACAACGACTGAAGCGTCCCGCCCCCAGCAAAACGGCCAACGACATGGGCGTCGACCCCGACGGTTTTAGACCATTCGCTTGCGCAACGATATCCTCGCGCGACATAGCCACGGGCGCGGAAGGATCCAGCGGACCGACCTGGGAACAATCTCCCGCACCAGGTTTTAGACCCTGCTGACCGAACACCAAAAAAGATTCCTGGCTGCCCGGGCTCGCGGGATTCAATCCCAGCGTCGAGTTGAAGAGACCTTTGAGGTGCTCCATACGGGACTTGTCCTCGAACTTATTGCCCATACTGCTACTGGCGTCCGCCAAGAATGTCGTGCACTCCCGAGGAATCGCAGCGCGAGTTTGCGCCACTTGTTGGCGGTAGGCCGGATCGGAGGCTCTTTGAAGGTGTTGCTTGAGGTTACCGACAGCATTCTGCAATTTCTTCAGCCCCTCACCGCAATCGCCATGAGGAGAATTCTGCCGGGCGATGTTATCCAACCCGACCTGGGCACGATTCACCCGTTGCATATCTGCCGAGACGTTTCCACCCATTGCAGCGTCGCCCAAAGGCGACTGCAGAGCAGGACTGCCTTGAATCTGCCCCATTTGCTGCTCCAATTTTTTTCCTTCGGAGCGACTGCAAAACACATCCGTCATTTGCACGCGGGCCATTTCTACGTCTTTGACCAAATCTTGAGTTTCCGCGTCGAAAGGTTCCTTCGGAGCGACGCCCTCCCGCGGGCTAGATTCCAACTGCGGAGTCACGGCGCCACGCGGAGTACTGGCATCGTCGATGCGCCATAAAATCTCATACCCCTCGCGCAAAGAGTTCATGGCATTGCGTACGGCCGATTGGCACGCGGGGCTCGCCCCTTCCAGGTTTGCCAAATCAAAACTCTCGAAGGGCTCGTAGAACTGCGAATAAGAACTACGCGCATTCGCCCAGTTGCGATCATCCCACTTGCTCTCGTCCTCGTTAACGACCTTCAAATTGCGGGTGGGATTTTCCGCCGATTTCAATTTAAGCTGAGTTTTAATACCTTCGGGACAATTAGCCTGAATATTCTGCCAGTCGTTCTGGAAGCGCCCTAGCGGTGCATCGAGGCGTTTCATCGGACCACGCCAGGAGTCGGTGACCTCGTTTCCCCAGTTAATAACGTCGGCGGCTTGTGCGAGAGCAGGCGAAAGGGTGCTCGTCAGCAATAAGACAACGCAAAGCGAGCGGCTACCCTTCATCCGCTCATTCTAATGGGCGCCGGGGGCCACCCACAAATTAAGATCGTGTTAAGAATGCCTACTTAAGTTGGCTTAGGAACAGTCCTGCAGAGTCTTTTCGATATTTTGTTCCGCAGCACGGCGACCGAACAAATCGGTCGCATTACGCAGGGCCTGAACGTTCTTGCCCATGTCCGTCGACTTCTGCGTAAAATCGGCCGCTACGCAGTGACTCCACACGGGCGCAAAGAAGGCATCCACCAGTCGATCGGCCATGTCTCCGTAAGTCGTGCGGGGCAAGGAGGCCTGGTAATTTAAAAAACTGTTCGCTTCCACGGAGTAGCGATCGCCAAAGCTCGGTGCAAAAAACTTTCCGTCGGCCGTGCTGAAGGCCGAGAAGGCTACACACTTAACCGCCACGGAGGCCGCCGGTCCGTAGGGGCAGCCAATGCGCACGCGGCCCAAAGTGGTGATGTTCTCGAGCGCCGCAAACTGGGAGGCCGTCCAAGTTTCGTCCAGTGCCCGCACGAGCACCGTGCCGATATCCGACTCTACACTGGCATCGTTAGCGGTAGCACGCGCCCGATCGCGATCGGCAAAGGCCGCGGCCGCCGAAAAGGTTTGCCCCCAAGCCAGCAATTGCGCCGCGGGGATTTGATTCTGCAGAGTGAGATCCAGGGTACGAGCCAACCAACTTTCCAAACCAAAAAGGTGGGCGCCGGCCATCACGGATTCACCGGCTTGTTTGTACGTGGCATTCATATTCTCCGCAAAACTAAGCTGGGCATCAAAAGCACTGGGATCATCCGACAAATCTGAGAGTAAATGCAGCGTCGATGCCACGAAGGGCACCATGGAGTTTTGCAAGCTCCGAGCCATGCGACTCATTTGCGCACTCGTCACCACATCTCCACGCAGCGCCCACCTCGCCCCGGTAAAGGTTGCTTCATGTGAGTAGGCCTTAAGCGTTGCGAAACTTTCAAACGCGGGCACAAATTCGTTCACGTAGGCATCAGCCGCCGTGACCATGGGTAGCTTGGTATCGGGATCCAAATACTCGCGCAACTTCGCCGGCCGTGACAACACGGTTAACCGATCCACGAAATTCACAAAGGGAACGTCCCAGCCCCGATAATCCGTGGCGTGACTCGGCTGCACACCCAAAAACACATTCATGATGGCCGTGCGCGCCATCTCGGAGTTCAGCGTGGCCGCATAGAAGTCATGCGAAAGGGCCCGGCACGGAGCCGATACCTGAGCAAAGAGTGGAGCCTGCACCCGCTTGTGGTTGCCATCGACCGTTTCAAATTCTTGCAGCGAATTAAGACGAGACGTAAGACACGTCGTCGCGTAGGTATCGTCGGCATTGACGGCGGCTACGGCCGGGCTGCCCACCACGGAATAAGCGAAAGCGTTCGTATCGGCAGGCGCAGAGTGCACCGTAGCATTAATTTCCCACAAGCCGGTGTCGGCATCGTTGCGCAGACCTTCTTCCACGAGCACGGGGGGAACCGCACGCACGACGACCTTGGTATTTTTTTCTCCACTCACCAAATCATTGAGCGTCGCTTTGGGCCCCACAATGCGATCATCAACGTTGTTGAAGGGCAAGGTGCCCGCCGCCCCGAGCCACGCCGAATGATCCAGCACCGTCGGAGAAGCAAAGAAAAGCCGACTCGTAGCTTCGCCCGACAACCCAAAGCGGGCACCGAGCGCCAGAATCGAATTGGGCGAAGGCGCCAACGCCTTCCAAACTTGCGCCGCAAAGCCCTGATTGCCCAAGGTAGCTAGAGCGGCATTCGTGCGCGCGGTAGTCATTTGGGGTTTAAAGACACCTGCCGGTTTAGCGGACGAGGCCGGTCCCCATGCCGCCAACACCGGCAAGCGCGCTACGAACAGGTTGTCGTAAACTTTTTGACCGTCGATCCACATTTCGCAGTGACCATTCAAACTCTTAGTGTGCGCCTCGATGGCGTAGCCCGGCACATTGTTAACCGTGACGGTGCGCTGGAGACTGGAAGTTGCGCTCCCCGTCAGGTGTTCGGGACTACCCACGACAAATCCATTGCCCTGCGTATCGGTGATCAGCAGCGAACGGCCCGAAGCATTCAGAAAAAGCGCTAAGTCGATGCCGGTGGGAATAACACCGCTGGTCGCGGACTTGTCGTCGAAGATGGCGTTGGCATCGCACGACTTCTCCAAACGTGATTTCCAACTTTCAAAATGCTCACGATCAACCTCGTTCAAACGCGCAAGTGCTTCCTGCGGCGTTTGCGAAGGCGCGACTTTAACGGGATCCGGAGTTGCGTTCGGAGGATTCGATTTCGAACCGCCGCCGCAAGCAGCAAGCGCAAGGGGCACTAAGCACGACACACGAAGACCAATATTTTGACGCATAAGCAATCTCCTAGAGGTATTTGCCCAAAGAGTATCGCAAGAGAGAGAGGGGCGCTAGTCGCGGCGCCGCGTGCGCAAACGGGCCTCGGCCGCTTCGCGCGTCAGCACACGGCCGGCAATAGCTTCATCATCTTCCCATTCACGTAGCTCATCGAGAATACTGCGAATTTCCGGCCCGGCCGGCAACTGCAACAACTGCATCACTTCATGCCCATTCAACACGGGACGCCGCTGCACGGGAATTTCGCCGGCACGCGCCAAGCGATCGTGAAGCACGGGTAGATGCTCTAAGCGGGGATTTCCGTCGGGCCCGAGCGAGCTGCGCGAATCGGCCTCGATGAGTTTCAGCAAATCGGGCAAAGCATCGCCCGCATCGCGAATCAATTTACGCGCCGGCTTCAGACTGGTCCAGGCCGTGGCGTCTCCGCCCCGTAAATGCAAAGCCACCAAATGCTCCACTCGAGCAATGAGTCCGGATTCGAACTTCCAGCGCTGCATAAAATGCCGTGCGATTTCGGTCGAAATTTTTTCGTGCCCCAAAAACTTTACCCGATCGCCATGTTCGGAGCGCGTGGCGGGCTTACCTACATCGTGCAGAAGGGCCGCCAATTGCAGCACCAGCGTGGGCGGCGTGTTTTGAATAACTCGCAGAGTGTGCACCCAGACATCGCCCTCGGAATGATAATGTCGGTCTTGCCCACAACCAATCATCGGTAGCAGTTCCGGAAAGAGCTCGGGCAGCAATCCCGTTGCACGCAAAAGCTCTAGGGCTGGACCGAGCCGCCCCATCAACATGATCTTCGTAAATTCGTCGCGCACTCGCTCAGCGCTGAGAATTTTTACGCGTTCCGCACAATCACTGACCACCCGCAATACGTCGGTCGGAATCGTCCATCCGAAACGCACGTGAAAACGCACTAAACGAATCATGCGCAGAGGATCATCGGAAAAAATCTTGTGCAAATCCACTTCGGGGTGGCCGCGTAACACGCCCGCGTGCAAATCCCCGAGTCCCCGACCGCAGGGATCCACAATATTTCCCGTCGTGAGATCGCGGTAGAGCATGTTCACCGTAAAATCACGACGGCGACAGTCTTCCGCCAGATCACCGTAGCGAGTGACCCGTTGACGAGACTCGGGATCCGGAAACATTTCGAACTGCGTGTCGGCCACTTCAATGGTCGCGTCCTTGGTTAAGTAAGTTTCTCCGCCGTGATTCACTTCCGACTGGAAGACAATTTGCCAAATGGGATAGCCCGCTCCCAACTCGTGGGGCCGAGTAACCGCTGCCCCGAGCTTCGCGTGCAACCAAGTCGTCAGCGCCCGAGCTCCGCCGGGTTGCTCCACCACCAAGTCCAAATCCTTGCTGGCAATTCCCAACTGAGCATCACGCACATAGCCTCCCACCGCATAGACCCGGCCCCGGAAGGGCGAGTCGGGCACGAGCCGCAGCAGCAGCCGTTCGACTTCCTGATCTGGCGTGCGCGCGATGGTTGCAGAATCGGTCATGATCCGCCATTATGCGTCCCCGAGATGGCTTCTTTCAAACGTCTTTTAGCTATTTGCTACGTCGGCTGGATGTTCGATTTTTACGATCTGGCGCTGTTTTCATTTCTGCTGCCGACCGTGGGCACCGATTTGCAACTTTCGCACTCCGAAGAAGCTTGGCTGCTAGGCATCGCGCTGGGCACTTCGGGCCTCGGGGGCATCCTTTTTGGTTGGCTGGCCGATCGCTACGGTCGCAAACCCGTTATGGGGTGGACCATCCTACTTTTCTCCGTGGGCACCGGACTCTCGGCGCTCGCGCACAACGCAACGAGTTTTTTCATTCTCCGCGGCCTTACGGGCCTCGGTATTGGCGGTGAATGGGCCGTGGGCCACGCGCTCGTGGCAGAATCTGCGCCACAGGACAAACGCGGCCGCGCCAGCGCCTGGCTTCAATCCGGCGAACCCGCGGGCGTGGCACTCGCGGCCATCATGGGTCTGCTTGTGGCGCCCGTGATTGGCTGGCGTTACGTAATGGGCCTTTCGAGCCTCACCGCCCTCTGGGCCCTCGTGGTCCGCAAACGCATGCCCGAATCCCCGCTCTGGGAAAACGCCGTGGCCCGCAACACGCCCGAAGCGCGCGCGCGCCGCGCCCGCTCGCGCGAATGGCTGCGCTCGGTGCAAGGACTCTGGCTCATGGGCCGCGCTCTTTTATTAGCGACCTTTAAGCTGGGCACCTACTGGACCTGCTACGTTTGGCTGCCCAAATTTTTTATTACTAAGTTTCACGAACCCATCGGCCGCTCCGCCATGTGGATTCTGACCGCACAGCTCGGGCAATTCGCCGGCATGATGTACTTCGGACGCATGGCTGACCGCCACGGCCGCCGCGAAGCGTACACGGTGTATTCTATTCTCACCGCCATCTCCCTCGCCCTGCTCGCCTTTGCATGGCCTTGGCTGCTCGAGCACCGTCCCTTGTTTTGGCTCACAATGCTGGGCCTGGGCGTAGGCTCGGGCTGCACGGCCGGATTTGGCGCCTTGCTCGCAGAGCTATTCCCCACGGAATCGCGCAATTTTGCGATGGGACTTACCTACAACTTGGCCCGCGGGGCCCAGATATTCGCTCCCTTTGTGGTTTCTTACTTTGCCATGCGCTGGGATGTGAGCGGTGCACTCGGCGTTCCGCTCGCCTTGGCCATTCTAACGGCGATGTGGGTTTGGTCGCTGCCCGAAACTCGGCACCGCGACTTAGCCCACATCGAAAGTTAGAAGCTTATTTTTTCTTGGCGCGCTCTCGGCGCACGAGCTCCAG
Source organism: Bdellovibrionales bacterium (assembly GCA_018266335.1). The sequence continues at coordinate 7,479 of JAFEAR010000204.1, read as the reverse complement.
ATTTTGAATTGCCGTGGGATTCCCCGGCTTGATCTTAAGCGACATCAGGAACTGCTCCTCTGCAGCATCGATACGCCCAGAATTGAACATCACGGCACCAATGCTATTCCGGGCTTCGAAATAGTTGGGATCGCGATTCAGCACGCGCTCGAAATAGGTGAGAGCTTCGGCATTTTTTTGCTGCTGAGCCAGGGCATTACCGAGGTTGTACCAAACGCCAATCGAATTCGGAGCCACGGAATCGGCCATCCGGAACATAGCCTCAGCTTCCTCGGCCCGACCAAGAGCTAACAGCAAAGTTCCCTTGTTATTCAGAGCCGGGAACTCGTCCGGATGATACTTCAGCGCCCGATCATATTCCTCGACCGCCAAAGAGATATTGCCGAATTTTTGGTAAATCTCGGCAAGTCGCATGTGAGAAATCGCTATGGCGTCCTGAAGGGAAATAGCAATTTTAAACTGCTCCACGGCCTCCGCAACCTTACCGCGACGAACAAGCACGTCCCCCAAGTTATGATGGGCGTAAAAGTAGTCCGGAGAAATCGCGATCGAGCGCCGATAGCACTCTTCCGCCTTATCCAAATTACCTTTACGATCCCACGAAACACCCAGGCTCGACCAAGCCTTTACGTTCCAAGGTTGCTTGTCCGTAACATCGGACCACAATGCGACGGGATCCTTGTAGAGCTCGTTGCGACGAACGGAGAGGTGAACCAAAAGCGCACCCAGGGCAACCAAGAGCACTCCCTTAAATGCTTGCGCTGGAGCCTCCGGCATTTTTTGCAGCAATCGATCCACGAGCAACACGGCTCCCGCGCATACGGCCATGAGGGGCACGTACATCCGATATTCCCAAATCGGATCGGCGATCGGAATTACGCTGGAAGAAATCGCGAGTCCCAAGAAAAACCAAACGCCCAGGAACGCCACGCGCCGACGGCGAATAAGAAAATAAAGGGTGCTCGCAAAAAAACCACCCACAACGACAATCGGAGTTTCCAATCCCCGCAAATCCGCGGCAAAGAGCCACAGATAATCGAAGGCTTGATGACGGGGCCAAATAGCAAGCTGTAGGTATTTTTGAATAACTCCAATTTCCGTTAGCAGATAACGCCACCACGGAAGTTCGAAGGACCCTCCCACTCCGGCGATAAAACTACGCGGAGCTATCCAGTGCATAACGAGCGGAAAAATCCAGGTCGAAGCCAACAGTTCGTAAAAATGAGCGCGTTGCTTAAGGGCCGATTTAAAACCATCGGAAAAGCAGAGTGCGTCCAAAACAAGAATGAGAATGGGCAACACTACGGCATCTTCTTTGCAACCCATACTCAGCAGCGCACCGGCTAAACACCAGCGCTGCCAATATTTGGCACGAATTCCTTGCCCATCAAAACTCCGGACAAACGCGTAGACGGACGCCACAAAGAAAAATCCCATGAGCGACTGAAAGCGCTGCGTGATGTACGAAACCGCCTGCGTATTCAGCGGATGAACCACCCAGAGCACAGCAGCGGCGAAAGCCAATTGCTCGGCCCGGGGATGACGAATCAAACGACGCAAAGTACCGAACATGAGCAGCGCCGCGCCGATATGAAATATCAGAGCAAAAACGTGATAGCTCCAAACATCAAGACCGCTGATCGCGTAGTTAATGGCAAAGGTAAGACCCACAATGGGCCGGGCCGCATTGATGGGTGCCAACATACTCCGCCAGGGCGGCCACAGCGTAGTAATGTACAGATTCTGCTGAATATGCCGCTCGTCGTCGAGCACGAAGGCACCATGAAAACTGTTGTGGTACGCCAGCGCACCGGCCACGACGATGAGAGCCAAATACAGCCACGATCCAAGATGTTTTTTCATTTGAAGCCCCTCACCACCGATTCTAATCCGCCCCGAATCATTGAAATCGCAATGGCCGCCAACAAGAGAGCAACAATTTTAGAAACAATGACCGTGCCGTCCTTACCAATCATACGGGCGATGCTTTGCGATTTCCAGAGTGCCAACCAAACGATGCCGAAGTTAACGGCCAGCGCTAGGAGCGTAGTGACGTAGCCAAAGGCCGCCACCTGAAATATCAGCGTGGCAATCACGCTGGGTCCCGTAATCAGCGGGACCGCGAGCGGCACGATGCCCGTAGAGCCCGAGCTCCCGTGCTGTGCTTGCGGCCCCTGCAGCAAATCCGTCAGGGAAACCAGGAGCAAAATGAGTCCGCCGGCAATGCGAAAATCATCCGCACTGATGCCCAAGAAGCGAAAGATTCCATTGCCCAAGAGGGCAAATAGCAAGGCAACGAGGAGCGCCACCGTCACTGACTTGCGAAGCACCAGACTCCGCTCAGCGTTATCCATTTGGCGGGTGAGTCCCACGTAAAAGGGCACCATGCCCACTACGTCGATGGCGACAAAGAGTGCAGTAAAGCAAAGCAGGAAATTTCGCAATTGATCGGACATGAATCGATTGTATCAGGTATAAAATAAACGATGAGCCCCACACTCTCCGGAATCATCTTGCCCCACCACGGCGTCGCACCGCGCCTCGAACGTCCGCTTTACATCGCCCCTAACGCCACCATCGTGGGCGACGTTCAAGCCGGTGCCGAGTGCAGCTTTTGGTTTGGCTCCGTCACCCGTGGGGACGTGCATTCGATACGCCTAGGGCACAGCACGAACGTGCAGGACCTCACCATGCTCCACGTGTCGTACAAAAAGGCGGGACTCTTCATTGGCGACCAGGTCACCATTGGCCATAGCTGCATTTTGCACGGCTGCACCGTAGGCAATCGCGTGCTGGTGGGCATGGGCTCGGTCATCATGGACAATGTCGTAATCGAAGACGATGTGCTCATCGGCGCCGGCACCCTCATTACCGAAGGCACGCGCATCCCAAGTGGCAGCCTAGTAGTCGGTCGCCCCGGCGCTGCGAAGCGCCCACTGAGTAATGAAGAACGTGCTTACCTCGTCCGCTCGGCCGACCACTACAAGCACGTCGCCCGCTCCTACACCGGCGGCCCCTGGCCGTACTAATTTGGCACGTATTTTGTAGGGGACAAGCCCGGTGCCTACGGAAAGGCCCCGGGCCGGTCTAGTGAAGGACCTCGAAAGAGGTGCCCCATGCAAGATGTAGTCTGCATCCTGCAGTTTCTAAGAGAACTAGGAACACTCCTAGTTCTTGTCGTACGTGTGTTGTGGAACTTGAATCGAAAACGCCAAAAGAGGAAACTTACCAAGCGCGTCTGTAAAGATCGCAAAGTATCCCGCAAAGCCCAGTAAACCCTGAGCCAAGAAAGCAAGGCAGCTTTCGCCTGGGTAAGCTTTCCGTAGGCACTCTCTAAAAGGCTGATGCCCACTCGAGTTGCATTGGCCAACTAAGCTATTCAAATCTCCTAACCAAACGACGGCACCAGCCAAGGCGGCTAAAGCTGTCCCCGTTCCAAAGCCTGCAGAGTAGCCACGGTGCGCTCGAGCAGGAATGCATAGCGCTGATTGCCCGAAGCCTGAATTGCTTTTGCCAGCTCGAGTAGCTGACGACGGGCCTCGACCTTATCACCGAGCTGAATAAAAACTTGGACCAAATTGTAGCGCAGCGTGAAGGCCTCTTCCGGCCGCGGCGCAATCTCGATGCCCTTGCGCAGAAGCATAACGGCTTTGCTCAGGTCAAAAATTTCCGGATGCTCCGGCGTTGAGTAGAGATTGGCCAAATTGTTGTAGGCCAAATTATCGGTGCCATCCGTCCGTCCATATTCCAGAGTCAGTTCGTATTCGCGAATGGCCTCGGCCAGCTGTCCGCGTTCTTGCAGGGCCTGCGCGTAGTTGTTGTGCGCAAGTCCACTCTGCCGATCTTTCGTCACCGTATCGGCCCACAATTTAAAGTTAGAACTCCACGCATCGGAACGTGCCCACGAGGCCGTTCCCAGGACCAGCGCCAATCCCGCCACCCAAGCCAACGACAAACGTCGCTCAACCATAACGGTAAACGCCACCGCCACGCCAATGATCGGCAAATACAAATAACGATCGTTCACAAAATTAATACGCGGAACAATTTGCAGCACGGGAGCCAAAAAAGCCAACGCTGCCGCAACTCCCGCCAACCAACGCAGATCCCGATGCCGACGATACCACCAAGCACCACCCACCAAAGTCACCGCAAAGATCGCGAGCTCCACTCCCCAACTTTCCCAGTCACGATAGGGCGGATACACAATGCTGAGACCCACGGGCGCCATTAAAGTCTTCAGATAAAAACCCAGGGCCGCTGCCGCGCGCACCGGCCAACTTAACCAGCGCTCCCACTCGCCCGCCGCCGATGCCAACTCACCCACCGAGGAGCGATAGGCCTCGATGCGCACCCAACTCCCGAAGGCCGCAGCGGTCCACACCGGCAATTGCTTGCTCATCCAGCGACGATTCCATCCGCCGGCGCGGCGGTAATCACGCACCGCTAGCAAAACGGGCAACAAAATACCGGTAGCCTTGGTTAGGAACGAAGCCACAAACAGTCCTAGGTAACCAAAGTTCCATTTGATCTGGGCGCGTGCGGATGCGGCCGCGTCCGAAGACTCCGAGCACCACACCGCACCTAACAAACACAGTGTCGAGAGCAAACCTTTGCGCTCGCTAATCCACAGCACACTTTCGGCCTGCACGGGGTGCAGAGCAAAGAGCACACACACACACGCCACTCGCAATTCATCCCAACCCGCGCGCGTGAGAAGCAGCCACAGCAAGCAAATGTTCCCCAGATGCAACAGCAAGTTGATGGCATGCTGCCCTTCCGCCCCTAGGTGAAAAACGTTGAGGTCGATCCAGAACGAAAGCAGGGTAAGCGGCATGTAGTCGCCGTGGTAGTAAGTCGTGAACATCAGCCGCAGCGCTTCGCCCAAAGGGCGGCGTAGAATGACGTTTTCCAGAATCAACGCGGGGTCGTCCCAGTTCACGTAATTCATGAGCAACGCGCGACCAAAGGCGATAAAGGTCAGAATCAGGAGGGCCAGCAGGTACTTCGATGCGCGCGTCACGTCAGGAAAAACTCTTCTTCAGCGCGGCGGCAAAGCGCGCCACAATCGCGCCCGCAGATTCGATCGACTCAATGCCATCGACACTCTTGCCGGCCTGCCAGAAATCTTTGTAACTCACACCGCGGAGCGAAGCGCTCTTGAGCGTGCGGAAGGACGTGAGCGTAAAGTACAAACGCGCATAGTGCTTAAGCTTCGGATGCTTCAGCAACCAGCGAGCAAAGAAGCCGGCCTTCGTGCCCATTTTATCGACCGAAGGCGTGCGAATAATGGACACCGGCACGCCCGTGAGCCGCTCGGTGAGCACAATGTCTTCGGCACCCACGCGCACTATGGCTTGTTTGTAGTCGTCGTGCGCGCCGCATTCCTGCGTGGCAATAAAGCGCGTGCCCATCTGCACGCCCGCATAACCCGTGCGCAAAGCTTCAACGAACCCTTGCTCGTTGCCAATGCCTCCGGCGCACACGAGCGGCACCTTCAAATCGCTCAGTTCATTGTAGAGATCTACGGGCGTCTTGGTGCCCGCATGACCGCCGGCCCGATTGTTTACGCAGATAAATCCGTCCACGCCGGCATCGAGGGCCTTCAGTGCCCATTTGCGCTCGGTAACATCGTGGTAAACGATGCCACCCAAGGGCTTCACCCGGTCCACAATCCACTTGGGATTGCCCAGGGCCGTTACAAAAAAACGGCAACCTTCTTCGAGGGCAATGTCCACCCACTTGCTCATGCGCTCCAGGTAGGTCTTGGACGACTGCTCCGTAAGCACGTTGAACCCGTAGGGCTTGGCGGTCAATTTACGAATGGCGCGCAGGCCTTCGCGAAAGTCGTAGCGATAGACGTACACGAGCGAGATGGGTTGAACGATGCCAAGGCCCCCCGCCTCCGAAACGGCCGCGATGAGCTCGGGGTTCGAGCACGGATACATCGCCCCACAAATCACCGGCACCTGGACACCGGCGTGCTTTAAAAATTGCTCACGCGCCGACAGACTCACTTAAGCTCCCTTGGTGGGACGAGGTCCCAGCAACCATCGCGCGCGGGCGCGGCTCACCGATTCGCCGGCGGCGTTTTTGACCACGCACTCCACCGTCACCTCGCGGGCTTCGTTTGTAGAGATAACGGGCGTTTCGCATTCGGAGGTGAGCACTCCGCGGGCCTTTTTGAGGTATTCAATTTCGAATTTCGTGAGAATCGCGCGAGCATCACCGGGGATGCTCGCCATAAAGGCCAGGCCCGTGGTGGCTTCGCTAAAATTCATGAGGGCCGCCGCGTGCACCGAGTTCAAGTGATTGCGCACGGCTCGGCGATCGCGCATGCGCAAACTCGCAAAGCCCGCACGCAACTCCACCACTTCGGGCGACACCGAACCCGTGTACGGAACATACTTGCCCAAAAAGCGACCGAACAAATAACGTCCGCCCGGAAGAGCACTCAGGCGCTTCCAAACATCCAAAATCATCATGCGGCCCGCCGCTTAGCGAGGAAGGCCTTAGCCGCCGAAATAAGGATCGGCAAAATCGAAAGGAACACCACCACCACGATGATTTTGTGCACTTGGTCCGCCAGCGGAGAATGTCCGAGCCCGTAACCAATGAGCACCATGGAGTTCACCCACAGCAAACCACCAATCACGTTGTAGCGCACGAAGCTGCCGTAGTTCATGCCGGCCATGCCAGCCGCAAAGGGAACGAAGGTGCGAAAGATGGGAGCAAAGCGGGCCAAAACGAGGGCCTTCGCTCCGTGACGCTCGTAGAATTCGTGGGCAGCCGCCAAGTGCTTCTTCTTGAAAAACAAACTATCCGGCCGGTGCGCAACGATGGAGCCCGTTTTAACGCCCAGCACGTAACCGAGTTGGTCGCCAATCACCGCCGCCATGGACAACACACCGCACAGCACACCCACATGGAAAAGCGGCGCCCCGCCCATTCCATCGCTCGCAGCAAAGATGCCCGCCGTCACTAGCAGCGAATCCCCCGGCAAGAAGAATCCGGCCAGTAGGCCCGTTTCCGCAAAGATAATCGCCGTCAGCGCAGCCAAACCTCCCGCTCGAATGAGCTGCTGAATACCGTCGGCCGAGTGAAGGGAACGTAAAAAATCGAGCACCGTTTGCATCATAGGCCGATGTTATAGCCTGGCCCGCGCAGAATCACGACGCAGGCGTCAAAACATTGTCTCCCGCCGAGTTTTTACCTTCAGGTGATTTAGAGCTCAGCATAAAGCACCGATAGGCGGATTGGATGAGGATAGCTGCAAAAATCTCAATGGCGCTCTTAGTAGGATTTTGGGCAGTATTACCCACAGCCTATGCGGACACGCCGATTTGTGCCGAGGCCGTGGATCGGTTGCTATCGCCGGCTAAATACTCACGGCAGCTGGGGCCCTCGCCCCAGAAAAGCTATGTTTCGCACAGGCCCATTCAAACGCTCGATGACCTGCTCTTCGCGTTTTCTCACGGC
>JAFEAR010000203.1 GCA_018266335.1 Bdellovibrionales bacterium | reverse complement strand
TACGGCAGCAAGGCTGACTTCTACCAGGTCGACTGCGACATGTCCGATGCTCTCCCGAGCAAGGGCAAGATCACCAAGATCCCCACCACGTTCTTCATCAACCCTGCTACCAAGACTCAGATCGTTCACGTCGGCGTGCTGACGGTCGATCAGGTGGGCGAGATGCTGAAGGAACTTGCTGCCGAGAGTGCACGCGGTACTCTGGTCGCCAGCGACTCCGAGCACCCGTACCTGCTGGACTAGTCGAGCCCGTGAGTCAGACCTGTCTGGCTCACACTCGATTAGCTCCTTTAGGGCTAGCTGCAAGCTTTTTGTTTCTCGCGCTCTCGGGGCATTCAGGAAAGGTCATTTTTCCATGATGCGTGTAGAGTGCGTTTCAAAGTCAAGTCGTTTGGAACAGGGAGGCTCTGGCTGATGCAGATCAGCTTTTGCCTCCCTGTCTCCAAATGCACCCATCCAATTTTCTTTTTTTCTCTCAACTGTTTTCAAGGAGACAACATGTGCCCTTGCTGCCTAACCGCAATGGCCGGACCGTAGAAAGCGCAAAAACCCGCAAAATCAAATCCTACGGAACCCTTACCGCCTTTTCCGCCCTTGGTCTGGCTCTCGCCGCGACCAGTTCTTCCTCTCAACCCGCATCCGACAGCCGGACGCCCAGTGCTGCTGCTCCCGGTAAAGCCGCCAATTCTGGTAGCGCTGCCGCCTCACAGTCGCCTGCACCGTCTGTACCGGTGACCAAGCCAGTCAAACCTGCTCCTCCACCCCCGCCACCGCCTCTCACCGGCACCGAGGTCCTCATCGACCCTGGTCACGGCGGCGACGACCCTGGCGCTATCTCCGGCGGCTATCAGGAAAAGGACATCACCCTGGCTGTTTCGCTCTCTCTGCGAGACAAACTCACCGCCCTTGGTGCCAAGGTGGAGATGACCCGCGATGTCGACAAGACGCTCACTCTGCAAGAACGCCTGGACGCCAGCAACAACAGCTGTCCGGACGTCTTTGTCTCTGTGCACGTCAACGCCATCAAAAACCCGCAAATGCGCGGACTGGAAACCTATTATCACGATGATAGGGACAAGGTCCTGGCAGAAAGCGCGCTCAGCACTCTCAGTGTGGAGCTCAAGGAGACGCCCAAATGGAGTCACGCCAGGAACCTCTTCGTGTTGAATGGCAATTTGGTGCCGGCTACGCTTGTCGAAATTGGTTATCTCACCAATGCCGACACGCGCAAGCTGCTCGTTACCAAAGCCTATCAAGACAAAGTGGCTTCTGCACTCTCCACCACGCTCGTCGGATATTTCAAAAATCCGCATGCCGAGCGTGGTTGCACTCAGTCTGTTTAGTCCCTTTTAGACCCTTCGAGCGGAAAGTAGTATCGCATCACATCGCCAGAGAGCGAGTGCGCATACTATTTTCCGCTGGGGCAAGTCTGGATTTTATTTTTTTCGTGCAGAGTTACTATAACGCCTACTAGAAATAAATTTTTCAAATGCTCACCCTGTACCTCTCTTGGGCAATAAGTGTAATTTTGTCTAGCGACTAGACAAAATTTGACCGAGCAAATTTGACGGTTAAAACATTGACGAGTCCCAAAAATTCCGACCCCAAAATTTACCGTCCATTAGTTACCGTCAGGTCATTATGTAAAATGTCTTTTCTGGAACCCGCTAAATTCTTCGGTGTCCCTGTCTTTTCACCTGTATCTCTGTGCGCGTACCTGTATTTTGGCGTCTTATATCTGGCATCCCGTTGTTAGTCGTCACCAAGGACTGAAACCGTGTCCAACAGGACCTGGGCTTGTATAAACTGCGGCAAAACCTATAGCCGCACATGGGGTGTGGATTACGTCCCATGTGCTATTTGCCGGCGCCAGTGTCAGTCCGTACATTGGAAAATTAGAGTGCCATCCCCTAAAAACCGTAAGATCTGGACCCGTTTCTGGATGACTTACCTGGAAGAAAAAAGAGCCCTTGCCCGCTACTACGCCAACGGCAGACGAGAAACAGTGCGCCTGGAATTGCTCAACATGGTCTTGCATGCGGCGGAAAGAAAAGCCGAAAAGAAGGAAACGAATCGCTAGCTGCGCTAGCATGTCAAGTGTGAAGAAAATCTGAATAGCGCTGCTTAAGTAATAGTTTTCAAGCGCATTAGAAAAAGACTAGCTTACATGGCTAAACATGACTATCTCTGTATGGGCTTTTTGCCTAGGGTCAGGTCATAACCAACCCTCTCTCTCCATCTGGAAAGAACCCCCACCCAAACTTTGCCCGCTGCTTACTTTTCAGCCTTTCCTCCAGCGATTTCTCGTCGATAGGTTTGTCAGGTCTGTGATGGAAAGTAGTGCGCACTGTCAGTTTTAGTTAGTACCAGTATCTGTTGAGCCGGTGGAAGTTTTCTCGTTCTCCAATCGAGTTGCTTTCGCTTAAACGCCGCGCCATTTTCGGAGAACGACTATGGCATTTTTTTCACCCAAGACAGAGTCGAGATCAGATTCAGTCTCAAAATCGCCGATCACTGAAGCGCACGATCAAATCAGGACGGAGTTTCTCCGCCTGGTGGACATTGCTGGTTCGCCGGAGTTCAAACTCTATGTCGAACTGACCGATGAAAGTCGGTCGGCTTCAGAAAGAGCTATCGCTCAGTCCACCCGCGAGACCGTCGGCACTCTTTGGCCGGTGGTGAACGAGGCTCTGCAACGCCTCAATTCCATGAAGGAAGCAGCCGCTTACTTTGCCAGTCGCTCTCGTCGCAAGTGGGAAGTTCTGGAATGCGAGCACCGCAACGCCTTGGGTAAGACCGACATCTTGCTCGAGTTTGCTCTGCCGTCTTACGCTCTTCACCGCTTAACCAGCGGCAAAGTGACGGGCACGGACAGTGCCGGCCGCTACTACACGTCCATCAACACACTCGCTTCCAGCATGCCTTTGCTTCTGGCGCGCATCGAGCGGAATCTCAAAGCTCTTCAGGAAGGAGAGATAGAGACCGATAGTCTCGTCCAAAAGGACCGCGAGGAAGCGGACTGGGACGAGAAGTACACACTCTACTGCGGGCGACCGGGCGGCTTGAAGATCTACATCTAGTGTAGTGGGTCTGATACGCCTGTATTTTCCACGCCTGCGCTTTGATCCGGCAGCTTACCAATTGGTTCTGTGACTGGTCTTAGACGTCCCAATCGGTAAGTCTGCTCAACAAAAGAAGCAAGAAAACACAACCACAACCTTTATCCGAATCTTCAAAGGATGCACATGAGCCCCAAAGAAAAGGACTCTTCTCTCTCTGAACTCGTCGCCAGCCTCGACTCCGTCGAAGGCCGGCCAAGTTTTGTTCGACTCGGTGAAGTGGCGAAACTGGCCCTCGGCATGCAACCGCATGCGGCGGCGCGGTATGTCGGCGGTCAGATGGACAGTCCCGACCTCGTCACCGATCCCGCCCTGGGCCGCTCACTGACCGTGCGCGGCAACTGCGGCGACCCCTCCACCTACCTCATCCTTCGTCACGACGTCGAGGAGTTTGTCGACCGCGTGCGCAATCTGCGCAGCGGCAAGATGTTCACTTTCCGCCGCGTCTAGTCTCAGCTCTAGAGAAAGCAACTGACATGGTAACTTTCAACGGTAACGAAGGCGCCAAACAGCGCCTCATCACCCTTGCCCGCAGCTTCGCGCCGCGCATCCTCGACAACAACAAGGACCGCACCAGAGAAAAGCTCTTCTGGTCGGAGCGTGAGTGGTGCGAGCCGATGTATGTCTGTCAGAAGGGCAAGGACTGCGACCACCGTTTTTACGCCGACCAAATTGGCGTGCCGGTGGGTCTGGCTTATGCCGAGCGGGCGGTCTTCCTCGACCTGCCCACGGCGGCGGCGGCCAAGAAGTGGTGGCCTGCCTTTCTCGATGCCATCCCGGTGGGCGTCACGCTTACCGAGGGCGACATCATGCGTAAGATCGCCATCGAAATTCTCTCGGACAGCCGTCTCGGTATGCTGGCCAACACCACCGGTGGTGACCAGCACGGAGCCGTTTCCGACATCCTGGATCTCTTCCTGGCCGGCGAGACCGACACGTCGCGCTGGAAGG